>JAEEXV010000011.1 GCA_016287975.1 Lentisphaeria bacterium
CCTTCCGCCCTTGCAGGGCTCTGGAAAACAGGATCCCGCCCCCAGGGGTTCCGGGCGCTGACGCGCCCTCCACCCCTGGCTATGGTCCAACGCCCCCGGGGGCTTTCCCAGGCAGGAATGCCGCGCATCTTTTCGGGGATCGCGCCCCACCTGCACGCTTCTGGCGTGTCGGCATTATGAGGGGCTGTTACCGACCCTCTTGGGGAACAGCGCCTTTCACTTTTCCCAACCGAATCCGTAGAAAAAAAGCAAGTCGCACGACTTGCTAATTATGCGGGGGGGGGGGTAAATTATCATCCAGTCGCGCAATGACCCACGTTTGTGCATTGCCCCCGAAGGCACTCTCCCCCCGAAATGGCGGTTTTAACGGCCATCTTGGGCAACCGAAGCATCTGATAAAAACAAGGAGCCACCATGCCGACTATCATTGAAAACGACACCACGTTGATCGTTGCCAACGGCAGTTCGGTCAACGACATCACGGTCAACTCTTTCGGCGTTTTGCGCGTCTCCGCGGGCGGCACGGCAAACAAAACCACCGTCAACACCAACGGCTATATGCATGTCTCCTCGGGCGGCACGGCGAACTACACCACCGTCAACAGAAACGGCTTAATGTACGTCTCCGCTAACGGCAAGGCGAACTACACCACCGTCAACGACAACGGCATAATGTACGTCTCCTCGCAAGGCACGGCGAACTCCACCACCGTCAACTGGCTGGGCGCCCTGTTCGTCTCCCCGAGCGGCACGGCGAACTCCACCACCGTCAAAGGCGATCTGTACGTTTACAACGGCGGCACGGTGAACTACACCACCGTCTCCAGCGGAGGACACCTGGACGTTGAAAGCGGCGGCACGGCAAACAACACCACCGTCTCCAGCGGAGGACGCCTGGACGTTTACAGCGGCGGCAAGGCGAACTACACCACCGTCAACGACAACGGCATAATGTACGTCTCCTCGCAAGGCACGGCAAACAACACCACCGTCTCCAGCGGAGGACAACTGGACGTTGACAGCGGCGGCACGGCGAACTCCACCACCGTCAACTGGCTGGGCGCCCTGTTCGTCTCCCCGAGCGGCACGGCGAACTACACCACCGTCAAAGGCGATCTGTACGTTTACAACGGCGGCACGGTGAACTACACCACCGTCTACTCGTCAGGCGATCTGTGCGTTTACAACGGCGCCACTGCGAACTCCACCACCGTCACCAGCGGAGGCAAGATGCAGGTCAACGACGACGGCAAGGCAAGCAACACCACCGTCTACAGCGGAGGCCACCTGGACGTTAACAACGGCGCCACGGCAAACTCCACCACCGTCTACAGCGGAGGCAAGATGCAGGTCAACGACGGCGGCACGGCAAACAAAACCACCGTCTCCAGCGGAGGCAACCTGACCGTTGACGGCGGCACGGCAAACAACACCACCGTCTCCTCCGACGGCGCTATGTTCGTCAACGACGACGCCACGGCAAACAACACCACCGTCGCCAGCGGAGGCTACCTGTGCGTTGACGGCGGCACGGCGAACTCCACCACCGTCAATGACGGCGAGTTGTTCGTTTCCGACGGCGGCACGGCAAACGACACCACCGTCTCCCAAGGCGGCTATATGCACATCTTCTATAGCGGCACGGCAAACGACACCACCGTCTCCGGCGGAGGCAACCTGACCGTTGACGGCGGCACGGCAAACGACACCACCGTCAACAGCGGAGGCAGCCTGACCGTTTACAACGGCGGCACGGCAAATGGCGCCACCGTCAACAGCCGAGGCAGACTAACCGTTAACAGCGGCGGCATGGCAAATGGCGCCACCGTCAACAGCGGAGGCAACCTGTTCGTTAACAGCGGCGGCATGGCAAGCGACGCCACCGTCTCCAGCGGAGGACGCCTGGACGTTTACGGCAGCGGCACGGCGACTGGCTGGCTGACCATGCACAGCGGCGCCATTGTCTCGGCGTATGCGGACTCCATCATTGACTTCGACATCTCGCCGCTGGAGCCAGGCTACAAAGCGCTGGTGAACAACCTGTCGCTGATCCAGGGCACCCCCACTTACACCGCCACCGTCTCCACCACCCAGTCTATCGGGGACTATGTGCTGGCGGAGGGCGCGGCGAACTTCACGGGCAGCGTCACCGTCAAGTGCGGGGGCGCGGAGGATCTCACCTTGGCGGTCGGCGAGACCAAGCTCGGCGACGCTTTCGCCTATTCGCTCACCGTCAAGGACAGCCAGTTGCTCCTGACGCTCGCGCCACCCGACACCACCCCGCCCGAGCCGCCCGTGGCGCAGGCCAGCACGACCGAACCGACCAACCAGGACGTCACGGTGACCGCCGCCTTCAGCGACGACAGCGAGGTGAAGCAATACTCGCTGGACGGCAGCACCTGGAGCGAATACACGGAGGGCATCGTGCTCACCGAAAACGGCATGGTGTATTTCCGCGCCGCGGACGCCGCAGGCAACGTCTGCGACCCCGTCTCCTACACGGTCTCCAACATTGACAAGGTCGCGCCAGAGGCGCCGACGGCGCAGGCCAGCACGACCGAACCGACCAACCAGGATGTCACGGTGACCGCCGCCTTCAGCGACGACAGCGAGGCGAAGGAATACTCGCTGGACGGCAGCACCTGGAGCGAATACACGGAGCCCGTCGCGCTCGCCGAAAACGGCACCGTCTCCTTCCGGGGCACCGACACCGCAGGGAACGCATCCGAGGTCACCACCGTCGTCGTCGACAACATCGACAAGATCGCGCCAGAGGCGCCGACGGCGCAGGCCAGCACGACCGAACCGACCAACCAGGACGTCACGGTGACCGCCGCCTTCAGCGACGACAGCGAGGTGAAGCAATACTCGCTGGACGGCGCGGAATGGAGCGACTACACGGATCCCGTCGTGCTCGCCGAGAACGGCGCCGTCTCCTTCCGGGGCACCGACGCCGCCGGGAACGTCTCCGACATTGCCACCGTCGTCGTCGACAACATCGACAAGGTCCAGCCGGAGGCGCCGACGGCCACGGCGGACGCCACCTGGACGGTGGATCCGGTCGCGGTAACGGCCGCCTTCAGCGACGACAGCGTCGTCCGCGAATACAGCCTGGACGGGGAGGATTGGCTCGACTACACGGAGCCGGTCGTGGTCCGCGACAATGGCACGGTGTATTTCCGCGGCACGGACGCGGCGGGGAACACCTCCGAAATCACAAGCTATGCCGTCGGCAGTATCGTCGAGCCCATCGTCCTGGAGGGCCGCGGAACCGCCACGCTGAAGGCGAACTTGCCCGTGGCCGGCGCCTACGCGCTGGGCGGCGATTTTGGCAACATCACTGGTGTGGTGGCCGTGTACAACGACTTAAAAATGGTCGGCATAGGAACGTTGAAAAAGGGGGTGCTGTACTTCAGGAACGGCCAGCCCGTGCTACTGGACAATTCGCTCAAGACGAAAGTCAAGGTAAAGGTGAAGGGCGGCAGGAACCTGGATTTCACGCTCACGCTGACGCCGGAGAAGGTCTACGCCAGGGGCGACCACTCCGACGACTGGGGCGACCGGAACGCCATGGGCGCGGACGGCGCGGTCGGCGACGCGGGGCTCCTCGGCGAGGACAGCAAGGGCGCCCCGGCCGTGGAGGACTGGGTCGGCTTCGGCGACAAGGTCGACTACAAGGCGTTCACGCTGGACAGCGCGGCATCGGTCGTGTTCGACCTGGAGGCCACCGACGCCACGCGGATCGAGATCCTGTCCCTTTCCGGCAGGCAGGGCAAGTATGCGGCCAGGACACTGTCCGGCACAACTGCCAGACTGGACCAGGCGTCGGGGAAGTATGTGTGCAGCACCCGGCCCGTGGCGCTGGAGGCGGGCACCTACTACCTCGCGGTCAAGTCCACCAACGCCGCCCGCGGCGCCGATGCCGAATACACGGTGTCGGTCGGCGCGGACAGCGTCTTCTACACGGAGGGCGACAACACCGACGACGCCTGGCGCGGCGCACCCGCCATTGCAGGCGGCGCGAAGCAGGACGACTGGGTCGGCATCGGCGACGCCGTCGACTACCGCGCGATCGAAGTCGACGAAAAGGGCGGATTCTACTCATTCAGCCTGTCGGGCGTGGAGAACGACGTGAAGCTGACGGTCTATTCCGTCGCGGCAAACGGCAGCCTCAAGCGCGTGAAGTCCGTCACCGCGACGGCAACGAAGGACACGGCCTCCACCGGCCCGCTCATGCTGGCGGGCGGCGGGAACTATGTCCTCGAGGTCACCGCCACGGGCGCAAAGAAGGGCAGGAACAGCCACTACTCCGTGAATATGGACGAACTCGGCGTGTTCACTGGCCTCGCCAACAACACATGGAATGCCGCCACCGCCCTTGACGGCGAGTTCCAGGGCTGCCTCGGAAAAGGCGGCGGCGCCGACCCCCTGGACTACCTCGACCTCTCCGCGTGGCAGGGCGGACTGTCGCTCGAAATGGAGGCTGGCTCCGTCAAGGCCTCCTTCTACGACGAGAACCACCATGCCGTGAAACTCGCCTCCGTGGCCTGCGCAAACGACACCGTCCGCACGAACGTGTCCTTGCTGACCCTGAAGGACGGCGACAACGTCGCCGACAGCATCCGCATCGCCGCCCTCGACGAGGCGGTGAGATATCTGAAACTGGAGGCCATCGGCACAGGCATGAACGCCTACCGCATCGCAACCCTTGCGTGAGGATGCGCAGCCCGATTCCACCCGCGGCAACGCGCGGCTCGCAACATCGAACAGAGCGGCCCGATAATGGTTGCCATGTCGCAACAATTTCGAACAAAGCGGCCCGAAAATGGTTGCCACGGCGGCCCCGCCGTGGCGGCTCGGTGATTGACCTGCGGTCGATTCCGAAGCCTTTGGCTGCGTCTGGTGGCGAGCATGATTGGGCACCGCATGCTCGGCGGACCGCCACGGCGAGGCCGCCGTGGCAACATCTTCGGGTATGCAAACAGTGGCGATTGCCGCCCCGTAGGGGGAACATAACTCCCCGAAAAGGCCGCGAAAAACGCTCCCCTGACAGGCAGAACTGCAAATCCATGCTAACTTTACCTGGCACCTGTCCGCAGTTCAACAGCCTTATGGCGGCTCCCCCGACATGACGAAATGGCGATGAAACCGCCCCTCATGCGGAATGGCGCGCCGCCACCCGCAAGACCGTACCTCTTTCATGAAAACCACCCTCCTCGCCCTTTGCCTTGCCGCGCTTGCGGCCGCCGCCGGCCCCTTCACCGTGGAACCCAATGGCGACGCTTTCGCCATCAAATACCACGGGCGGGTCCTCGTCGATGTGGTGAAGAGCGCCGCGCTGCCCGACGCGCTCGGCAAGAACCCGCGGCGCTCGGAGACCACCCTCCCCGACGGCACCCGCGTCTGGAACGTGTGGAGCGAGCACCCGGAGACCCGCATCCGCCAGGAGATCGCCCTCAAGCCCGACGGCTCCGAGGTCGAGATCACCATGATCGGCGAGGCCTACGCCTACGGCCCCACCCAGGCGCGCACCATACAGCTCCAAATTCCCTTCGCCGCCATCGACGGCGCTTCCTTCGAGGGGCTCGCCATCAACGCCCGCACCTGGAAGCCTATGCAGGGCGTCTTCGACGCCAAATCCCCGAAGGGAGTCCTCACCCAGAACGCCTGGCGCTACCTCCTCTTCAAGCCCGCCGGCGCCGACCGCGGCGTCGTCTTTGATTTCAACCCCATCGGCCCCGGCGACGAGAACTCCATGTACACCATCAGCGCCGTCCGCGGCATCTGGGGCGTGACGGCGCAGCCCGGACGACTGCGCTTCCTCAGCGGCTCCGGCACCAGTCCCAACGGCGGTATGACCGGCTCCAAGGTCGTCCTGCGCGAGGCCGCCGCCATGCTCGAGGACTACGACGCCCACCACGCCCTGCGCCGTTTCAGTTACACCGACAAGTTCCAGCCGCAACACCTCTATTCCTTCGGCGCCACGAAGCACGGCAAGCAGTTCACCACCGCCGACGCCGCCCCTTACACCCCCGCCGCCAGACGCGGCTGGCTCGGCGCCCCCGCCCTGACGCCCGTCCACGGCGCCCCGGAGGGCGCCTACTACTCCGCCCTCGCCGGCAAAGACGCCGCCTTCCGCATCTCCGGCCTCGTGCCCGGCGTCCACTTCGTCACCGTCGCCTGCGGCAACTACGCCGGCCGCCCCAACCGCTTCTCCGTCATCGCCAACGGCAAGGAGCTGATCCCGACGACCTCCGTCGCCAAAGCCGAACTCCTCTCCGCCACCCTGCCCATCTGGGTCGGCGCCGACGGGCTCCTCGACCTCCGCTTCCAGGGCGACTTCCTCGTCTCCGCCATCGGCGACTTCCTCCTCCTCGCCCAGGCCGAGGACTTCAGTTTCAACCGCGGCATCTGGGTCTCCGACGGCTTCGAGCCCGCCGCCATCTACCGCAACGAGCACTACCGCCCTGCCGCCGTCTTCAAGCCCTTCCAGCAGCGCCTCCGCCTCCCCATTCCCGGCAAGGAGGCGACCGGCCGCGCCAAGGCGGTCCCGCGCCCCATCGAACTGCCCGATCCGGCTTCCCCCGGCCTCGCCTGGACCCGCAACGCCAAGTTCCGCCACCTCGGCGGCAATGCGTGCATCCTGAACGAGTTCCACGAGCCCGCCGTCCTGAACCGCCGCCTCGACGCCCTCAAGCGGGAGGGCGCCACCGCCCTCATGGTCTCCGGCCTCCACTCCCGCCACACCTACCCCGGCAGCCGCCAGCGCGGCCTCGACATGATCCGCGACATCATCCAGGCCGCCCACCAGCGCGGCCTCAAGGTCATCGACCACCACGACACCACCCTCCTCTGGAACATCGACGCCGGATTCCGCGTCCTCTCCGAGCGCGTCGACGAATCCGTCCAGGGCCTCGTCGACCTCATGCCCAACCCATCCTTCTGCCTCCTCAACCCCAAATTCACCCGCACCTACCGCGACTACCTCCTCGAATCCGTCCGCAACGGCGTCGACGGCTTCCAGCCCGACGAACTCTACTTCTACCCGCACGGTTGCGGATGCCGCCACTGCCGCGAAACCTTCTACCAGGACACCGGCTGGCAGCTGCCCATGAACGAGTGCGACCCGCGCCTTTTCAACAAGCAGTCCGCCCTCTGGAAGACCTTCGTCGAATGGCGCAAGGCCAAGATCGCCAACTGGTGGGTCGAGTTCCGCCGCGAGGCCAAGGCCATCAACCCCGACCTCACTCTCTGTGCCTACACCACCCACTACGGCTTCACCGACGGCTGGGCCGCTATCAACTTCGGCGGCGACCTCACCGAAATGGCCCGCGCCGGAAACTTCTTCGGCACCGAGATCATGACCCGGAACTGCCTGCAGAGCGCCCGCTCCCTGCTCCCCTACCGCAAGATGATGAACCTCCTCCATCTCGCCTACGGCTCGCCCATCTGGGGATGGCTCTACGGCACCAGCCACGACACCATCTACTTCGGCTGGGCCGCCTGCAACATGACTGGGCAGTGCGGCCTCGCCTACCTCCCCGCCAACGCCAAGGGCCCCGACTTCTTCGCCTTCGAGGCCACCCCCGACAACATGGACCGCGGCAAGGCCGAATCCATCGCCAAAATCGCCATCCTCTTCTCCTCCCACTGCCGCGACTGGCAGTTCGGCACCTCCGTCATCACCGAGGCCTTTGGATGTGCCCAGACCCTCGAGGAAATCCACGCGCCATACGACATCGTCGGCGACGCCGCCCTCCTCAACAACCAACTCGGCAAATACTCCGTGCTCTTCGTCGGCTCCAGCGCCTGCCTCTCCGACCAGCAGATCGCCGCCATCCGCGCCTTCGCCAAAAACGGCGGCACCGTCTACCTCGCCACCCTCGCCGCCATGGGCGACGAACTCGGCAACCGCCGCGACCAATGGCCCTTCGCCGGACTCTTCGGTTTCAAGCCCACCCCCCAGCGAAAGCCGCTCTTCGGGAAACTCGGCACGACGACCGACCCCGCGCAGGCCAGGCCCATCGCCCGCCCGTTCGGCGTCTGCATCCCCCTCAAGACTCCCGCCGCCAACAGCCCGCTCTACCTCTTCGACGATGCCGGGCACGCCCTCCCCGCCCTCATCGCCAAGCCCTACGGCAAAGGACGCATCCTCTACCAGACCACCGCCCTCCCCGCCGCCCTCTACGCCACCGAGGGCGTCACCAACAAGCCCTGGACCTTCGAACTCGACGAGACCCTCGCCGCATTCTGCCGCCAATACTACCGCACCGTCTTCGCCGACGCCCTCTACTGGCAGACCGACGCCCCGCCCAGAGTCTACACCACCCTCTACCGCCAGGGCGACGCCATCGCCATACACTTCCTCAACGCCGCCGGCGCCAACCTCAAGAAGGGCGAGATCATGACCGCCGCCGCCCCCAAGCCAGCCTGGCCCCCGCTCCAAGCGGACATCACCTTCACCCTCCCCTGCCCCAACGCCAAGGAGGTCTACGCCGTCTCCCCCGACTTCCCCGGCCGCCAGCCACTCCAGTTCGCCATCCAGGGCGGCCGCCTCACCGCCAAGTTGCCCAAATCCCTGCTCCACGCCTACACCATCGTGTGGGTCAAGTAGGGAGGCCGCGCTCCCGCGCGGCCGCAAACGGGAGGGCCAGTCTGTCGGCAGAGCCGGCATGGCCGGCATAGTCAGTCTGTCGGCAGAGTCGGCATGGCCGGCAGGGTCAGTCTGTCGGCAGAGCCGGCAGGGTCGGCGTGGGCATTCTGTCGGCAGAGCCGGCAGAGTCGGCATGGTCAGTCTGTCGGCAGAGTCGGCATGGTCGGCATAGTCAGTTTGTCGGCAGAGTCGGCATGGCCGGCTGGGCCAGTTTTGTCTTGTGAAACAATGGGAGGGCCGCGCCCTGCGCGGCCGCCCGGTGTCCCCAAAGCCCCCCCATCATGAAAGCAATCACCGCCCTCATCCTCGCCGCCGCGCTCGCGGCCGCCGCCGGCCCGTTCACGGTGGTGCCCCATGGCGATGACTTCGCCATCCACCACCGCGGCGAGGTCCTCGTCGAATCGGTCAAGAGCGTCGCGCTGTCCGATGCGCTCGGCAAGAATCCGCAGCGCTCGGAGGCCACCCTGTCCGACGGCACGCGCGTCTGGAACGTGTGGAGCGAGCACCCGGAGACCCGCATCCGCCAGGAAATCGCCCTCGCCCCCGACGGCAGCCAGGTCGAGATCTCCATGCTGGGCTCCGCCAAGGCCTACAATCCCAACCTGAAGCGCACAATCACCCTGGTCCTCCCCTGGACGGCGGTCGCGGGCATGAAATACGAGGGCCTTGCCGTCAACGGCCGCCGCTGGGTCCCTGCCCAGGGCCTCCTCGCCTCCTCCGCCAAAGGCCCCGTCGGCAGCGACGCCTGGCGCTACTTCTGCCTTTCCGACGGCAAGGGCCGCGACCTCGTCTTCGACCTCAACCCCATCGGCGCAGGCGACTACATCATGATGTACAAGCACGGCGCCGTCCGAGGTGTCTGGGACATCGCCCGCGAAGGCGGCAGGCTCGTCTTCCACGGCGGCGCCATCCTCCCCGACAATCCCGTCAAGGCCGCTGGCACCACTGGCGCGAAAATCGTCATCCGCGAAGGCAGGATGGAATCCGACTACTCCACCCACCACGCCCTCGCGACCTACAAGTACGGCGCAAAACTCATCCCCACCCACCTATTCTCCTTCGGCGCCCTCAAGCACGGCCGCCAGTTCACCACCGCCGACGACGCCCCCTTCGACGCCGACCGACGATTCGGATGGATCGGCACCCCCGCCCTCCGCCGCCATGTCGACGCCCCAGAAGGCGCATACTACGCCGCCTTCTCGGGAAGGGACGCCGCCTTCCGCATCACTGGCCTCATCCCTGGATTCCACTTCGTCACCGTCACCTCTGGAAACTTCGCAGGGCTCGCCAACCGCTTCTCCGTCACCGTCAACGGCGAGGAGGCCGCCCCGATGCAAAGCGTCCCAAAGGGCAGACTCCAGTCCGCCACCATCCCCGTCCGCGTGACCGACGGCACCGCCACCGTGAAGTTCGCGGGCGACTTCCTCGTCTCCACCATCGCCGTGCAGCCCATCGTCGCGAAGGCCGAGGACTTCTCCTTCGACCGCGGCTTCTGGGTCTCCGACGGCTACGAACCCGCCGAGCTCTTCCGCAACGCCGACTACCCCCCCGTCAAACTCGCGCGCTCCCTCAACCTCGTCGAACTCCCCGTCCCTGGCCAGGAGGCCATCGGCCCCATGAAGCCCTTCCCGCGCCCCGTCGAACAGCCCGATCCCGACGCCCCGCAACTCGCCTGGATCCACAACGCCGTCTTTCGGGACATCGGCAACAACTCCTCGGACTGGACCGAATACACCGACCCGAAGCGCCTGAAGCGCCTCGTCGACGACGCCCGTGCCTCTGGCGGCACCGTCCTCATGATGTCGGGGCTGCTCTCTCGCCACACCTATCCCACACACCGCCAGCGCATTCTCGACGCCATCAAGCAATACACCCAGGCCGCCCACGCCGCCGGCATGAAGGCTATCGACCACAACGACGCCACCCTCCTCTGGAACTGCGGCGCCGGCTTCCGCGTCATGGCCGAGCGCACCCCCGAACTCGTCCTCGGCCTCGTCGACATGACCCCCAGCTCCCAGTTCTGCATCCTCAACCCCGTCTTCACCCGCACCTACCGCGACTATCTCCTTGAAGTCGTCAAGGCTGGCGTCGACGGCCTCCAGTGCGACGAACTCACCTTCTATGAACACGGCTGCGGCTGCCGCCACTGCCGCGAGGCCTTCCGCCAGGACACAGGCTGGCAGCTCCCCATGAACGAACTCGACCCCCGCCTCTTCAACCGCCGCGCCCCCCTCTGGAAGACCTTCCTCGCCTGGCGCATGGCCAAGGTCGGCAACTGGTGGGTCGAGTTCCGCTGCGAGGCCAAGAAAATCAACCCGCACCTGACCCTCTGCATGTACACCACGCATGGCGGCTTCACCTCCTCCGCCGCCTCCCTCCGCCTCGGCGCCGACCTCACCGAGGAAGCCCGCGCCATCAACTTCTTCGGCACCGAGATCATGACGCGCAACTGCCTCTACTCCGAACGCGCCCTCCTCCCCTACCGCAAGATGAAGAACCTCCTGCGCGTCGCCTACGGCACCCCCATCTGGGGATGGATCTACGGCTCCGACCACCCCGGCACCTACTTCGGCTGGGCCGCCTGCAATATGACCGCCCAGTGCGGCGTCGCCAGCTACCCCATCAAGCCCGGCGAGGCCGACTACTGCGCCTTCCAGGCCTCCCCCGACAACATCGACGCCACCAAGTCCACCCCCGTCGCCCGCGTCGCCCTCCTCTTCTCGCGCGCCAGCCGCGACTGGAACTCCGACCTCGGCATGGTCCCCGAACTCTTCGGCCTCGCCCAGGTTCTCGAACGCATGCATGTCCAGTACGACTTCCTCGGCGAAATGTCCCTCAACCCCACGCAACTCGCCAAATACAAGTTCCTCGCCCTCCTCGGCGACGGCTGCATCTCCCAGGCCGACCTCGCCACCATCCGCGACTTCGCCAAAAACGGCGGCACCGTCTATCTCTCCACCATCGGCGCCCAGGCCGACGAACTCGGCAACCGCTAC
>JAEEXV010000166.1 GCA_016287975.1 Lentisphaeria bacterium
CCTCGACAAGATGCTGGAGCACGGCTTCAAGGGCATCTACAACGACAACGTCTTCCTGCAGAGCAGCAACAGCTGGGCGACCGGCGGCGCGTGGATCGACGAGGCCGGCACCGTCCACCCCGGCCTGGGGCTGTGGCGCTGCCGCGAATTCAACCGCCGCCAGGCGGTCGCCATGGTGGACCGCGGCCTGAAGCCGTGGATCACCATGCACCACACCAACACCAACCTGCTGCCCACGGTCGGCCTTGCCTCCAACACGATGGGCATGGAGTGGAGATACGGCACCAGCGACTTCCAGGAGCGCTTCACCTCGGACTACATCCGCGCCGTCTGCACTGGCGTCCAGGGCGGCTGCTTCCCGACCGTGCTGGACGGTGTCGTGGGCGCCAAGACCTCGGAGCAGCGGGCCTGGGCGACCCGCACCATGCTGGCGGCGCTCCTGCCGCACGAGGTGCAGCCAACCTGCCCGCGCGGCTCGAACTACAAGTTGATCGGCACGACGCTGGACCGCCTCTATGACTTCGGCACCTGGAAGCCCGAGTGCGTGGTCTACAACTTCTGGGATCCGAAGTCGCCCGTCAAATGCAGCCGCGCGGATCTCCCGCAGGTGACCTACCGCCTGGGCAAGGAGGTCCTGACCGTCGTCGGCAGTTTCGCGCAGGAGGACTGCACGGCGGAGATGGAATTCGGCGCCTCCGTCGCCGAGGCGAAGAACGAGGAGAGCGGCCAGCCGCTCGAGGTGTCGGGGAGCAAGGTCAAGTTCACCCTGAAGAAGCACGACTTCATCTTCATCCGCGCGACGCTGAAATAATGTGAAATCATCCACGGATTTCACAGATTTCACAGATTTTCGGCGAGGACAAGCTGCGGTGTGGCCATTTCACGGGAGGTCCTGAAGGACCGCTGGCTTCCCCGCCGGGCGCGGAGGCAAAAAAGTTTTGCCTCCGCGCCCGGCGGGGAGCCAACGCTGCCTCAGCAGCGCCCCGTGAAATGGCTCGCGCGTCTGTCGTTACAAGTTCATCATCATAACCATAATCTGCGTAATCTGCGTAATCTGTGGATTTGCAATGAAAGCACTGTTCCAGGAGAAGTTCGAGTGCCGGCAGGGCGACCTGCCTGGCGGCTGGTTCATCGAGCGCAACAGCGACCTCTCGGCGAGCGGCATCCGCCGCTGCCCTGGCCGCATCGAACTGCTCTCGGCGGGCAACAAGTTCATCCCCGTCGCCCCCGACGTCCAGGACTGCACCGTCGACTTCAAGGTCGGCGTCAACTACTCGATGGGGAAGAACTTCGGCTTCCTGGTGTGTTTCCGCTACGACCTCGTGCGGCGCGCGGGGCAGGCCGTCCAGATCCGCTGCTCGGAGGAGGAATCTCATCTGGTCATCGAATACGGGCGGATGGAGGCGAACCGCTTCACCCCCGTCACGGCGCGCAAGTTCCCGTGTCCGTCGGCCAGGACGCTGGACGCGCCGTTCGCGGTGCGCCTGGAGGTCGGCGGCAGGAAACTGCGCGTCTCGCTGGCGGGATGCACGGCGACGTTCCCGATTCCCTTGGGGCGCGCAGGCAAGATCGCGCTGGCGCGGCAGCATTTCTTCGACGTGATGAAGCTGCTCGCGTTCCGCGTCACCTGCGACGCGGCGCCCCCCGTCCGCAGCCGCCGTTCGTTCACCGTGCCAGTGGCGCTCGGCGCGACCATGTATCCGCTCTTCTGCGACGTCTCGCTTCTGGACTTCGGCGACTGCATGGAGGCGCGCCTCGCCTTCCGAGGCGGCGTCGCCGAGACCGAACCAGGCGAGGGCGACTACCATGTCGCCCGAATGGACATCTTCCACAACCCGTTCCTGAAGGTCGTCACCGCCGAGACCACCGAGGAGTTCGTCCTCTACGACGAGGACTTCGTCAATGTCGTCAAGCACCTCGTGCCCGACTACTTCTACAAGGTCCTGCACAAGCGCGCGCCATGGCCGCTGAAGCGCGCCGTGCGCTTCCTGAAGCCGTGCGCGCCCTTCGACCTGTCGGTCGGCTTCGAGGCCTACTGCCATTCCCCGATGAAGAACTACGCGCAGGGGCCGTCGGAGACGCAGTTCGGCCTGGACGGCGCGGTCATCGCCACTGGCGTCGGCATTTCCAGCGGGAAGATTGCGGTCGCCTTCCGCTCGAATCCGAAGAAGCGGCTGGCGTCGCGCCTGCCGCAGGACGACCCGCGCCTGGAGGCGGCGCAGGAGTTCCTCCGTGACAACCACTATTTCCTGGAGGGCGAGACCGCCTGCTTCCGCATCGAGCTCCACGGCAAGGCCCTCCCGCTCGCCTATCGCGTGGTTCTGGAGGACGCCTGTCTGCGCCCCCTTCGCGACCTCTCCTTCCAGCAGGAGACGCAGGACGGCAAGGTCGGGGTGATGAAGGCGCGGAAGACCGTGCTGGCCGTCGAGCCGCTGCGCGGGCTGAAGCCTGGCCTCTACCATCTGCGCGTCTTCGGCACCGACCCGACGGCCGAGCCGCTGGAGGAATACCGCGCTTTCGAGGTGATGTCCAGGGAGGTCGGCGCGCCGCCACCGCCCATTCTCTCGGGGCTGCCCTATCTCTACAACTCGCGCACGGAGACGCGCGGCCTCCTCACCGACGGCTTCGACGTCTGGCAGGGCGCCAGCATGGACGAGCCGCATTATCTCTCCTGCGCGAACTTCCTGCCCCCCGCCGCGCGGCGGTTCCTCATCGGCCCCACCGTCCACGCCTACGGGCGCGAGTATTTCTGCTGGCTGGGCACGCGGTGCCTGGACAGGCATCTGGTCAAGGACAACCTCGACCTGCTGCCGCAGGCCGACTACGTCAACTGCTTCGACGAGCTGGAGCAGCGCGACATGACTTGGCGCCATGTCTATGCGGGGGATACCCTGCGGGCCTTCATCGGCTTCGCCAGGAAGACCGGCGACCCCGCCTACGACATCCCCGCCCTGGAGGCGCTGCTCAAGGAGGGGAAGTGCCTGGATCCCGCGACCTTCGCCTACATGGCGGAGCACCATTGGGAGGAGTGGCTGGACGCCGTCAACCTGGTGCAGTGCCGCCGCGCAGGAAAACTGCTCGCGACGATGCGGAAGCGCAACCCGCGCATCCAATACGCGCTGTACGGGCCCGCGCACATCTACGTGGGGCACTACAAGGGCCCTGAGTTCGTGCGGATGCTGCAGTTGGAGGACGAGATGCAGGCGCCGGACATGATCGGCTTCCAGCAGTTCGAGGACTACCCCTACGCCTGCGACTACGGCCTGGAGCGCGGCGTCTACTTCCTGGCGGCGTGCCTCCTGGTCGCGCCAGAGGCCCGCATCTACCCCGAGATCTACACGCAGGGCGGCGGCCAGGGCTGCCCCGACGGCGCGGTCTACTACGCGAATCCGCCCTTCGGCCGCCGCGCGGGCAATGTGCCGCGGCGCCTGACGCGGCAGGTCTACGAGTTCGCGCTGGCCACCGCCTTCTATTCCCGCGGGGCGGTCCGCTACTGGCACCGCTGCGGCTTCCAGGCGTGCGGCTTCACGCGCCCGTGGTTCGAGGCGCTGCTCGTCGGCTGGCGCACGGTGCTGGACTACCCGCCTGAAAAGCCCCTGCGGACGCCCGTCTTCTTCAGCAGCCACGCCTCCCGCCGCGCCCACGAATCCTACGTCGCCGAATCGCCGTATCCCACCATCCCCGATGTGCGCAACTCCGCCGCCGAGGTGGTTCCGTTCGCCTACGAGCAGTGGCGCCGCGGCGGCGGGGCCGCGGGCGCCCTCGCCTGGCTCGACGAAATCGGGGGCGTCTCGCCCGCCGACGTCGATTTCCTCGTGCTGCCGCCCCTCAAGGGCGTCCCGAAGAAGACCGTCGCCGCCATCCGCGCATTGCACAAAAAGGGCGTGGGGATCCTGGCCTTCGAGGACGTCGACGGGCTGGAGGATCTCTTCGGCGTCCGCGACAACGGCCGCGACGCCTCCGTCCAGGAGGTCGCCGCTGTCGGGGACTTCCTCGCGGACTTCGACGGAAGACGTCTGGAGACCTGCACCGAGCCGCGCTGCATGGGCCACTATGCCGCGGACGGATGCACCGTCCTCCTGGAGGGGAAGTCTGGCGCCAGGCGCATCCCCGTCCTGACCATCAAGGACAACGGCTCGGCGCGCGCGGCGCTCTTCACGGTGCCGCCGCAGCTTGTCCGCCCCGACGAACTTCACGAGCGCCTGGGCTACGGGCGGGACAGCATCAGCCGCTTCGTGAACGCCGCCGCGCAGGAGGTCATGCGGATGCTGGCTCGCCCTGAGGTCACGATCAGCGGCGGGCGGCTGATCGCCTACCGCTCGGCCAATGGCGCGGAGGTCGTCATCGTGGAGAACCCCGACAAGGCGGAGACCGCGGCCATTGACGTCACCATCGTGAAGAGCGCGTCGCGTCCGCAGCGCCTCCATTCCTGCGACATGCCGCATTTCGTGCTCGGCGAGGACAAGGAGGCCCTGCGCCTGCGCGTCCGCCTGTTCAAGGAGGAAAGCGCCGTCATCGTCATGCGGTAGGGATATGCCTTTTGAGCAACTTCCGATATGCTCTGTTCCCCAAGAGGGAGGTTAATGAGCATATCGGAGACAGAAGACAGAAGACATGAGACATGGCAGAAGTCATGAGACGCGAGGCGGGTAAATACCTACCTTCTTGGCCCAATAAAGAATGAATGACGTGAGCATATCAGCAACAAACGCTATGGCTTCAGCCTTGAAAAACACCTTGATGGCACTGCTGTTGGTGCAAACTCTCGTCTTTGCCCAGGTCACCGTGAGCATGGCGGATCTGGACGGGGACGGCGAACCTGAAGTCGTCCTTGAAAACGAATACCTGAAAGTCGGCGTCCTGACGGGCAAGGCCCCGCGGAACGCGCCAGAGAGGCTGCTTCCCAATGGCAAGCCCATCCCAGGCAAATATGCGCGGCGTTTCAACTGGGGCGGCTGGATATGGGAGGTGTTCTACAAGCCGACAGGCAGGAATTGGTTCGTCCACGAAAACACCGACGACGAAAACTGGTTCGGCATCCCCGAGTGCTTCGAGGAGGCCATTCGCATGAAGGAGCTGGAGCCTGGCAAGTACGCCGTTCTCGTGCCAGGCATAGGCACCGCCACGGGACTTGGACAGTGCTTCCGCGAGTCGTTCCGGGAGATTGAATACGCTCCATGGGAGATGCGCCTGGAGTGCGAGACCAATGGGACCTGGCAGGAGACAACGCCTGCCTTCGGGGCTGCATCCGCCTGGAGGCTGTGCTTCTCCCAGAAGATTGACACGCCATACGGTTATGGCTGCGCATGCGAGAAGAGCATCGTCATGCGGACGGGGTCGTCGCGTCTGGAAATCCGGCGCAGCATCCGGAACACAGGCAGCCGACCATGGCGCACCACCTGGTTCACGCACGGCTTTTGGGGGCAGGGCGCAAACAACCGTCTCGACAGCGACTGCTGGTCAACCATCCCGATACGCTACCTCCGCAATGGAACCATCGACACGGAGCGCGCGTTCCTCGCCGACTTCATGCCGGGCAACTACTGGGGGCCCATCACAGCCGAAGAGCTGGGCGGCAGCTGGCACGCCGCCGGAAACGCCAAAACCTGCGACATCTTCCTCACCGCGCTCGACAGGCCCATCGCCTTCTTCCGCAACTGGACCACCGCCCAGACCTACTCCTGCGAACCCGTCCTCACCATCGACCTGAAGCCAGGCGAAACCTTCTCCTGGCTGGACACGCGCATGGCGGGAAATGGTCTGCAGGGCGTCAAGGCAATCGGGGACGCCGCCATGCTTGACTGGCAAATGTCGGAGAACGGGCGGTTGCTCATTTCCATCCTGCCAGGCTCCAAGGGAAAAGGAAAAGCCACGATTCAGGGAACGGTCTGCGCAGCCGGGCAGCAAGTTCCCATCGCCATGGAATCGGAGCGCCTTTCATACGGGCCAGACGCGCCCCTCCGCGTTTCAGCCACCCTCCCGCAGGAGTTCGTCGGCAAGACCGCTTCGCTCGCATTCAATGTCCGACTCGACGGCAAAACTCTTGCAAAAGTGGATGGAGATTACATACTGGCGGTGAAGGCACGCACGGAAGTGGCTGTCGTGAAGAACCATCCGAAGGCGGTTGTCTTCACCGAGATGCGCCAGGACAAGGAGGGGAAGCTCCATCCCAGGCGCATCGCAAAGTTCTGGGAACTTTATCTGCAGGCCGCCGGCTTTCATGTGCAGCACCTCAACTGGGATGCGGAGGCGGTGAACTGGGAGGGTGTGTCGCTGGCGATCATCGCCGGAAAACAGATGAAACCTACCACGCTGCACGAACTTGAAAAGCAGGTGCGCAATGGCGCAGGCGCCATCTTCCAGGCCCCGTTGGATTTCCATTCTTTCAAGCTTGGCGACCTGCTTCCCATCCAGGAGGTGCTGGGCGAAGTCAACCTGGCCTCCACGTCACCGCGCGACGGCACGCGGGATTGCGTTGGTGTCAACCGCAAACGCTACCATCTCTACCGCAGAGAGAATCATCCTGTGGTAAACGGCCTCCCCTGGGCACCCGAAACCTTCCAGGGCATCGGCTATTTTCAAATGGTTGTCCCCAAGGAGAATGCGCACTGCCCGCTCGCCTTCTCTCGCTATGAACCGTCTTTGGAGTCGCCCAGGGACGACTATCATGCATTGATTCTCGGCACCTGCGGCAAGGGACGAGTCGCCTACCTTGCCACTTCCATCGCCTGGGGTGCCCCCGCAAACTGCGCCATCTGGGCGCGTCTCGGCGAATACCACCGCGCCTTCTTCACACGGCTCGCCGTCTGGACTGCCAACTTTGATTTGTGATTCGTGTTCGTGAAAAAAGAGGAGAAAAAATCATGTTACGAAAAGCATTGTGCTGCATTCTGACCGCATTTTCCCTGATGGCAGCCGACTTCTCGGTGCCATTCATGAAAAAGGCCCCTGTCATCGACGGCCACTTTGACAAAGGCGAATGGGATTCCGCAATGGCCGTCAGCGGCTCGGCGAAGAACATGGACGCGCGCCGCACCACCTTGTGGATGGGCTATGGCACAGACGCGATCTACATCGCTCTTCAGGCAGAGACGCCGCC
>JAEEXV010000167.1 GCA_016287975.1 Lentisphaeria bacterium
AGGTGAAGATGCGCCCCTTGGAGTAGTCGACGCGGCGCCCGTCCACGAGGATGGAGTACTGCAGGAGGTGCCCGGGGCGGCGGGCGAAGTGTCCGGAGGGCGGCAGGACATAGTTCTTGCCGTCGACGGTAATGGTCCAGTCGCCCTCGGCGGCGCGGTTGACCCAGGTCTCGAGGCCGTTTTCATAGCGGGCGTAGATGCGGTTCTGGGAGGTCTTGCCGGCCATGAGCATCTCGGAGCCAGTCATCAACTTGCCGTCGACGAAGTACTTGATCTCGGCGACAGGCGAGGCGCAGAAGTGTTCCTGGACCTGGCGGATCATGAAGTAGCTCTTGAGGAAACGGTCGAGCAGCTTCAGGTTGATGCGGGTGGCGATGCCCTGGCGGTAGCGGTCGGCGGTGAAGAGATGTCCGATGTTGCCCTCGGCGATCTCGGTGGAAACGAGGAGGTCGGGGTCGGAACCGTGGAAGATGGGCCAGTCGGCGCCGTTGTAGGTCTCGAGGGGGAGGATCTTGCGGAGCTTGAAGTCGACGATCAGGGGGAGGCCGGCCTTGGTATCGTTGGAGACGGCGTAGTCGGTGTCGAGGAGCCCCGCCCAGAAGTAGGCGGCGCAGCCCTCGCTCCAGATTGGGCCGCCGAAGAGTTCGCGCGAGAGGAGGGCGACGGCGCCGTAGTCGCGCAGGACGCGGGAGTAGGTGCCGGCGCCGGGGACGTTGGCGTCATAGTCGACGTCGCCCCACGGGGGCGCGTTGGTGAGTTCGTCGAGGTATTCGGCGTTGTAGGGGAATTTGGCGAGGAGGGTGGGGACGAAGTCGCGGAAGATGGCAAGCATGGAGGTGCCCTTGGGGCGGAAGCAGCCGTCCCAGCCCTCGAGGAAGCGTCCGTTGTGGTCGATGGAGATGAGGGAGTAGTCGAAGCGGGGGTCGTTGGGGGCGATGATGCGGTTGTTCTGGTAGACGCCGATGCGGGGGTAGATCTGGCGCATCCCGGTAATGAGCGTCCTGAGGGTGGGATCGCCGCCGTTGGACATGGCGGCGTCGGCGGAGAGGTTGATGCGGTTGGTCTCGAGGGGAGTGCGGAGTTGTCCTTCGTGGAAGCGGATGAAGAGGTCCTCGACGCCATACTGCTTCATTTTGCGCCAGAACGCGACCTCCTGGTCGGCGTGGGCGGGGTCGCCCTGCAGCGCGTACATGCGGGTATGGCAGACGAGGCGGGTCATCTCGTCATAGTATTTGGCGCGGGGATTGGGGATGTTGGGGAGGATGTCGGCGAGGTCGGGGGAGACGGTGTAGATGAAGCGTTCGTGGAGGAGGTTGCGTTTGCCGTCGGTCTTGGGGAGGTAGAGGCTGCCGCCCATGAGGCGGGCCGAGCACCCGTCGAGGATGGCGGCGCCCTTGAGCGGTCCGCCGGCGGTGCCTTCGATGCAACTGGAGGCATTGGTGGTGTACCAGTCGCAGAAGACGGAGGCGAGGAAGTCGGAGGTGGCGAGGAGGCGGGGGTAGTTCCAGCGGTTGTGGAGGTAGGTCAGCGCGAACAACTTGGGGGCATTGACGCCGGAGAAGAAGCCGGCGTCGAAGGCGGTGATGTCCGGCTGGTTTGAGGTGGCCTCGACAATGAGGGACTTGCCCTTGATGGAGAAGCGATAGGTGAACTCAAGAGACTGGCCGCCTTTGGACCAGCGCCAGTGGGCGACGAGTTTTCCGTTTTCGATCTGGCAGGATTGGAGGGTGGCCTGGATGGCGGGATCGCCGGGGGCGAACTCGACCTGGCCGACCTTGGCGTGGATGCCGCCAAGGCTGGCGGGTTGGAAGGGCCTGCTGCCGTTAAGGGTGGCGGTGAGGTCGCCGAGGATGCCGTCCTTCGGGGCGTAGCGGTAGGTGATCCTGGCGTCCTTGCCGTCGTAGGCGAGGATCCAGGCCTTGGCGTCCTGTCGGATGGTATTTTGGGAGCCGGGGGCCTTGGAGGTGGGGAGGATGGTATCGGTGGTGGTGGGGAAGCCCAAATCCATCTTCGTCGTGTCGGGGAGGGTGACGCGGTGGAGGCGGAAGGCGCCGATCTGGTCGAAGCAGAAATAGTCGGGCGGAGTGGCGATGATGACCTTGTGGAGGGCGAAACTGTGGAGTTTCAGCGGGCGCTTGAGATCCTTGGGGAGGATGGCGGCGGCGGCGCCCCACCAGCGATATTTGGCCCAACGGCGGCTGCCGCAGCCGGTGGCGTGGATGCGGCGGGATTTGCCGGTGGCGTCGATGACGAGTATGGAGACGGTGGGCTTGGTCCCAGCGCCCTTGTTGAGGGGGCCGTGCAGCCAGATCTCGATGCCGTCGGCGCCGTCCGGGATGGCGAGGGGGGCTTTGGGGGTGACGGTCAGCAGGTTGCCTCCCTTGGTGAAGGAGACGCGGGCGACTTTCTCGCCCCAGAGTTTGGTGAGGTCGGTGGTGTCGATGGCGGCGCCGCATCCGGTGGCCGTCCAGCCCTCGATGCCATCCTGGTCCAGCCGCCAGATTTGGGTGCCGCGGGGCTTCAATCCCTGGATGATCTCCCATGGGCGGATCTTCCATTCTGGCTTCGCCGCGCCAAAAAGCACTGCGCAAACCAATATGCCGATGATGGTGATTCGATGGTTCATGACAAGGGACGACCGGGCAAAAAATGGCCCGGGGGATGGGGCGAGCGTTGCGGGACTGGGTTGTGTCGAAGGCTGGTGCCTTCTGCCACGCACGCAAACGACGGGGGGCTGCGCCCCCCGCACCCCCCAGGGGCGGCAAGCGGGAGCGGGGTTAC
This sequence comes from Lentisphaeria bacterium, assembly GCA_016287975.1. The sequence goes on from JAEEXV010000167.1 coordinate 2,782, forward strand.
CCCGGCCCCCCGTGCGGCGCCGCTTGCGGCGCCGGCGAGAAGCCGGCGGGGAGTGCGGGGCGCCAAAAGAGGCGCGGTATGGCTGGTGAAGAAAGCCCCCGAAGGGGGCGGCACAAGGCTAGCCGGGGGTGGAGTGAGCGCCGAAGGCGCGAATGGAACCCCCGGAAGGCGGCTTGGCAATCCAGTGTCCAGTGAGGGGCGGGTTCATCGGCGCCGGGGCGCAGTGAGCCGCGAAGCGGCGAGCGAAGCCCCGGCGCCGATTTGGCCGACCCTGCAATGGGCTGGCCGCAGCAACCCTCCTATTTCAGCAGGTAGTGGAATGCCTTGCCGTCGAGGGGGAGGGAACCTGAGAGAGCGATGGGGGCGGCGAGGGGCTTTTCATCGGGGCCGCAGGGGGTGGCGTTCGAGGCGGCGAGGCCCTTCACGGTTTCGGGCTTGAGGAAGGGGACGGGGGTGAAGAGCACGGCGTCGCCGCGCTGGCGCAGGAGGCAGGGGCCGGCGGCGGTCATTTCGGGGAAGGCGAAGGGGGTGCCGCCTGCGTTCATGTAGGTGTAGAGGGGGCCCTTGGAGTAGTCGACGCGGCGCCCGTCGAAGAGGGCGCTGTACTGGAGGAGTCTGCCTGGGAGGCAGGCGGCGTGGCCGTAGGGCGGGAGGAGGTATTCTCGGCCGTCGAGCTGGATTTTCCAGTCGCCCTCGGCGGCGCAGTTGGCGTAGACGACGAGGCCGCTTTGATAGCGGGTGCGGATGCGGTTCTGGGAGGTCTTGCCCGCGCGGAGCATCTCGGAGGCGGTCATCATTTTCCCGTCGACGAAGTAGTGGATTTCGGCGACGGGGGAGTTGTAGAAGTGCTCCTGGAGTTGCCGCATCATGTAGTAGCTCTTGAGGACGTACTCGAAATCCTGCGTTCGGAAGTGGGCGATGCGGCCGAATTCGGGCAGGGATTCGCCATGCTCGTTGCGCTTGTAGGCGATGTGGCCGATGTTGCCGCAGGCGATCTCGACGGCGATGAGGCGGTCGGGGTTCTGGCTGCCCATGACGGGCCAGTCGGCGCCAGTGTAGGTCTCCAGTGGATTGACCTTGCGCAGCTTGAAGTCGACGATGAGCGGGAGTTTTGCGTTGACGTCGTTGGAGACGCCGTAGTCGACGTCGTTGAGGCCAGTCCAGAAGTACGTGGCGCAGCCCTCGCTCCACATCGGCCCCTGGACCTGGCGGCTGACCTCCTGCGCGGCGGCGGCGAAGCCCTTGAGGACGGCGCTGAACTTGCCCGCGCCAGGCGCGTCGGCGTCGTAGTCGACGTCGGCCCAGGGGGGCGCGTTGGTCATTTCATCGAAGTAGATGGCGTTGTAGCCAGGGAACTTGCCCTTGAAGCGCGGGATGAAGTGGCGGTAGATTGCGACCATGGCGGTGGGCTTGGGGCGGAAGCAGCCGTCCCAGCCGCCGAGGAAGCCGCCGTTGGCGCTGCGGGAGAGCAGGTCGTAGTCGAAGTAGTCGCAGTTGGGGGCGATGACGCGGTTGTCGTCGTAGGGGCCGACGAATTTGATGAGGCGGGAGAGCTGCGGGACGAGTTTCTGGATGGTGGGGTCGCCGCCGTTGGACATGGAGGCGTCGACGGAGAGGTTGAAGTGGTTGTTCTGGAGGGGCGAGCGGAACTGCGCGGCGTGGAAGCGCACGAAGATGTCGGTGGCGCCGTATGCCTTCATGCGCTTCCAGTGGGCGACCTCGTGGTCCGGGTCGTCGGCATGGCCCTGGAGGGCGTATGCGCGGCGCTGGCAGACGGTGCGGGTCATTTCATCGTAGTATCTGGCGCGTGGGTTCGGGATACCGGGGAGGATGTCGGCGAGTTCGGGGGAGACGGTGATGTAGAGGCGTTCGAAGAGGGGGTTGCGCTTGCCGTCGGTCTTGGGGATGTAGACGGTGCCGCCGAGGAGACGTGCGGAGGTGTCGGAGGTGACGGCGGCGCCCTTGAGTCCGCCGCGTCCCTGGGCCTCGACGTAGTCGGAGGCGTTGGAGCAGTACCAGTCGCAGAAGACGGAGACGAGGCAGTCGGGGCTGGCGAGGAGGCGCGGATAGTCCCAGCGGTTGTTGAGATAGGTGAGGCCGAAGAGTTTCGGGCTGGGGAGGCCGCGTACTTCGCCTGCGTCGAAGGCGGTGGTGTGGAGGTGCGCGGCCCTGGCCTCGACGGCGAGGGTCTTGCCCCTGAGGCGGAAGGCGAGGGTGAAGTCGATGGACTTTTGCTGGCGGATCCAGCGCCAGGCGGTGAAGAGGGTGTCGCCCTTGGACTTGCACGACAGGAGTTTCGCGGTCATGCCAGGGGCGCCTGGGAAGAAGTCGACGCCGTCGCGGGTGGCGCGGAGGCCGCCCAGGGCGGCGGGCTGGAAGGGCTTGCCGCCGCCCAGGGAGACGGTGATGTCTCCCAAGGTGCCTGTCTTCGGGACGACGGTGTAGGCGAGGCGCGCGTCGTCGCCTTCGTAGGAGAATACGTAGGTGCGGTTGGGGAACTGCCTGAGTCGGTTCCTGCCGTTTCTGCCCATGCCGACGGGCATGATGGAATCGGGGGTCGCTGGGAGGGTGACGAGCTGGTCGGCGTCGGGGATTCTGGTGCGGCGGGGGAAGCGGAAGGCACCCAGTTGGTCGAAGCAGAAGAAGTCGTCCTTGGTGGCGGTCAGAAGTCTGGTGACGGTGAAGCTGCGGACTTCGACGGGGAACTGGAGCTCCTGCGGGAAGACGGCGGCGGCCATGCCCCACCAGCGCTGTTTCGCCCAGCGGCTGCCCATGCCTTCGGCCTGCACGCGGATGGTGCGGCCAGTCGCGTCGGCGACGAGGAAGCTCATGCGCGGCATGGTGCCGACGCCGTTGTTGACTGGGCCGTAGAGCCAGAGGTCGAGGCCGTCGACGGGCCTGGCGATGACGATCGGCTTGGGCGGGGTGATGGTGACGGAGCCGCCCTTGGGGAAGGTGACCTTCGCGACCTGCTCGCCCCACAGTTTGGTGACGTCGGTGGCCGAGAGTTGCGCGCCCGCGCCATTGGCCTTCCAGCCCGTGAGCGAGTCGCGGTCGAGCTGCCACAGGGTCTCCGAGTGCGGCTTCAGCCCCTTGATGATTTCAATCGGGCGCACCTTCCATTCGTCCAGGGAATACGGGGCGGCGAACAGTGCCGCGGAAAGCAGCGCGAGGAACAGGAAGAGGCGGGGGGGCATCATGCGAGGAGGGTTTGGGGTGGGGGCGGGTTACATTCGGGCGAGCGTTGCGGTGCGGGGTTGTGTTGAAGGCTGGTGCCTTCTGACACGCACGCAAACGACGGGGGGCTTCGCTTCGCTCCGCCCCCCGCACCCCCCAGGGGCGGGAAGCGGGGACGGGGCTCATGCGGTGTGCGCACACAACAGGCGGCCCGTTCGGTGCCGCCGGCGAAAAGCCGGCGGGAAGGGCGCGGTATTGCTGGTGAAGAAAGCCCCCGAAGGGGGCGACACAAGGCTAGCCGGGGGTGGAGTGAGCGCCGAAGGCGCGAACGGAACCCCCGGAAGGCGGCCCGACAATCCAGTGCCCGGTGAGGGGCGGGTTCATTGGCGCCGGGCGCAGTGAGCCGCGAAGCGGCGAACGAAGCACCGGCGCCGATTTGGCCGACCCTGTAATGGGCTGGCAGCGCGGAATCGGGTGTTATTTCAGCAGGTAGTGGAACGCCTTGCCGTCGATGAGGAGGTCGCCTGCGCCGCCGTCGGTGACATCGAGCTGGATGGTGGCGGCGGCGGGTTTTTCATCGGGTTTGCAGGGGGTGGACTGGCGCGCGGAGAGATTCTTCACCATCTCGGCTTTCTGGAAGGGCACGGGGGTGAGGAGGGTGGCGTCGCCGCGCTTGCGCAGGAGGTAGGGGCCGGCGGCGGTGATTTCGGGGAACTCGTAGGGGACGCCGCCGCCGTTGACGTAGGTGTATTCGGAGCCGGAGGAGTAGTCGACGCGGCGTCCGTCGGCGAGGATGGAGTACTGGATGAGGTGGTCGGGGCGTCGGGCGTAGTGTCCAGCGGGCGGGAGGACGAACTCTTCGCCGTCGACCTCGATGGTCCAGTTGCCCTTGTCGGCGCGGTTGACCCAGGTCTCGAGGCCGTTTTCGTAGCGGGCATAGATGCGGTTCTGGGAGGTCTTTCCAGCCATGAGCATCTCGGAGGCGGTCATCATCTTGCCGTCGACGAAGTACTTGATTTCGGCGACGGGGGAGGCGCAGAACTGCTCCTGGACCTGGCGCATCATGAAGTAGCTCTTGAGGAAGCGGTCGAGGAGCTCGGGCTTGGCGCGGGCGATGAGGCCCTGGCCGTAGCGGTCGGCGCGGAAGAGATGGCCGATGTTGGCCTCGGCGATCTGGGTGGCGATGAGCAGGTCGATGTCGGAGCCGTGGAAGACGGGCCAGTCGGCGCCAGTGAAGGTCTCGAGCGGCAGGATCTTGCGCAGCTTGAAGTCGACGATGATGGGGAGCCCTGCCTTGGTGTCGTTGGAGCAGGCGTAGTCGGTGTCGAGGAGGCCGGCCCAGAAGAAGGCGGCGCAGCCTTCGCTCCAGATGGGGCCCTGGTAGAGTTCGCGGTGGAGGAGGGCGACGGCGCCGTAGTCGCGGATGACGCGGGAGAAGGTGCCCGCGCCAGGGGCGGCGGCGTCGAAGTCGACGTCGGCCCACGGGGGCGCGTTGGTGAGTTCGTCAAGATACTCGCCGTTGAAATGGTACTTGGCGAGGAACTTCGGGAAGAAGTTTCGGGAGAGCGGGAGCATGACGGAGGGCTTGGGGCGGAAGCAGCCGTCCCATCCCTCGACGAACTGGCCGTTGGCGGAGCGGCTGACGAGGCTGTAGTCGAACTGGGGCTCGTTGGGGGCGATGATGCGGTTGTCCTGGTAGGGGCCGACGCGCGGGAAGAGCTTGCGCAGGCCGTCGACGAGCTTGACGACGACCTCGTCGTCGCCGTTGTTGCGGCAGGCGGCCATTTCGAGGGTGGTGCGGTTGTTTTCGAGGGGGGTGCGGAAGAGGCCCGAGTGGTAGCGGACGAAGAGGTCGGTGAGGCCGTACTGCTTCATCCTGGTCCAGAAGGCGAGTTCCTGGTCGGCGTGGCGGGGATCCCCTTGGAGGGCGTAGGCGCGGGTGTGGCAGACGAGGCGGCTCATCTCGTCGCGGTACTTGGCGACGGGGTTGGGGATGACGGGGAGGATGTCGGCGATGTCGCGGGAGACGGTGAAGACATAGCGCTCATGGAGCGGGTTGAGCGTGCCGTCGGTCTTGGGGAGATAGATGGTGCCGCCCATGAGACGGGCGCTGGCGGCGTCGACGACGGCGGCGCCCTGGAGGCTGCGGTTGGGGGTGCCCTCGACGCAGGATGCGGCGTTGGAGGTGTACCAGTCGCAGAAGACGGAGGCGAGGAAGTCGGGGGTGGCGAGGAGGCGCGGGTAGTTCCAGCGGTTGTGGAGGTAGGTCAGCGCGAAGAGGCTGGGTTTCCTGACGCCTGCGACGACGCCCGCGTCGAAGGCGGTGATGTCGGGCTGGGCGCTGTCGGCCTCGACGACGAGCGACTTGCCCTTGACGGCGATGGCATAGGTGAAGTCGATGGTCTTGCCGTCCTTGCTCCAGCGCCATTCGGCGACGAGGCGTCCGTCCACGACTTTGCAGGATTTGAGGGTGGCCTGGATGGCGGCGTCGCCAGGTGCGAAGACGACATTGCCGACCTTGGCGTGGGGGCCGCCGAGTTTGGCGGGCTGGAAGGGCTTGCCGCCGTTGAAGGTGGCGGTGAAGTCGCCGAGCGTTCCAGTCTTCGGGGCGTAGCGGTAGGTGATCTTGGCGTCCTTGGCGTCGTAGGTCAGGAGCCAGGCGCCGCCGTCAGGGGCGATGGCGTTCTTGGCGCCAGGGCCCTTGGAGGTGGGGATGATGGTGTCGGGGGTGGTGGGGAAGCCCAGGTCCATCTTGGCGGTGTCGGGGATCTCGACCTTGCCGAAGCGGAAGGCGTTGATCTGGTCGAAGCAGAAGAAGTCCTCCTTGCCCTTGAAGACGAGTTTGTGCATGGCGAAGCTGTGGAGCTTCAGCGGGGGCTTGAGATCCTTCGGGAATGCGGCGGCGGCGGCGCCCCACCAGCGCTTGGCGTCCCAGCGGCTGCCGCAGCCAGTGGCGAAGAGGCGGCGCTTCTTGCCATTTGCGTCGGAGACGAGCATGGAGACGGTTGGCTTGCTGCCGAAGCCCTTGTTGGCGGGGCCGAAGAGCCAGATCTCGAGGCCGTCGGCATCGGCGGGGATGGCGATGGGCCTGGCGGCGGTGACGGTGAGGAGGGAGCCTTCCTTGGTGAAGGTGACGCGGGCGACCTTTTCGCCCCAGAGTTTGGTGAGGTCGGTGGTGTCGATGGTGGAGTCGCAGCCTGAGACCTTCCAGCCTTCCAGCCCGTCCGCATCAAGGCGCCAGAGCTGGGTGCCGCGGGGCTTCAGCCCCTGGATGATCTCCCACGGGCGGATTTTCCATTCAGGCTTGGGGGCGGCAGGGGCGGCGAACAGCACGGCGGAGAGCAGCGCGCAGAGCAGGGCGATACGGGGTTTCATCATGTGGGGATGTGTTTGGGGTGGGGGACGACGGGGCCAAGAATGGCCCGGCACAGAACATTCTGGCAGGGGGATGCGGGAGTCTCCGTGCGGCGCCGTTGCGGCGCCGGCGAGTGTGCGCGGGGCACATGCGGGCGGGCGTTGCGGGGCTGGGTTGTGTTGAAGGCTGATGCCTTCTGCCACGCACGCAAACGACGGGGGGCCGCCCCCCGCCCCCCCCCCTGGGACGGCAAGCGGGGCTTCTATTTCAGCAGGTAGTGGAATGCCTTGCCGTCGATGGAGAGGGCGGTGATGGGCGCGGGGGCGGCGCAAGGCTTTTCGTCGGGGGCGCAGGGGGTGGCGGTGCGTGCGTCGAGGCGCGCGATGCGCTCCGGCTTATGGAAGGGGGCGGGGGTGAGGAGGGTGGCGTCGCCGCGCCTGCGCAGGAGGTAGGGGCCCGCGGCGGTGAGCTCGGGGAACTCGAAGGGGACGCCGCCGCCGTTGACGTAGGTGAAGAGGTGTCCCCTTGAGTAGTCGACACGGCGGCCGTCGACGAGGATGGAGTACTGGAGCAGGTGGTCGGGGCGGCGGGCGTAGTGGCCCGCGGGCGGGAGGACGACTTCCTTGCCGTCGACCTCGATGGTCCAGTCGCCCCCGGGTGCGCGGTTGACCCAGGTCTCGAGGCCGTTTTCGTAGCGGGCGTAGATGCGGTTCTGGGAGGTCTTGCCCGCGCGGAGCATCTCTGAGGCGGTCATCATCTTGCCGTCGACGAGGTACTTGATCTCGGCGACGGGTGAGGCGCAGAACTGCTCCTGGACCTGGCGCATCATGTAGTAGGTCTTCAGGAAGCGGTCGAGGAGTTCGGGCTTGGCGCGGGCGACGAGGCCCTGGCCGTAGTGGGGGAAGCGGGCGAGATGGCCGATGTTGGCCTCGGCGATCTCGGTGGCGATGAGGAGATCGACATCCGTTCCCCGAAAGACGGGCCAGTCGGCGCCAGTGTAGGTCTCGAGGGGGAGGATCTTGCGCAGCTTGAAGTCGACGATGAGGGGGAGACCCGCGCGGGTGTCGTTGGAGCAGGCATAGTCGACGTCAAGGAGCCCCGCCCAGAAGTAGGCGGCGCAGCCCTCGCTCCAGACGGGGCCGTTGAAGAGCTTTCGGGAGAGAATGGCGACGGCGCCGAAGTCGCGCAGCACCTGGGAGTAGGTGGCGGCGCCTGGGGCGGCGGCGTCATAGTCGACGTCGCCCCACGGGGGCGCGTTGGTGAGTTCGTCGAGGTATTCGGCGTTGTAGGGGTATTTGGCGAGGAATTTCGGCAGGAAGTCCTGGTAGATTTTGAGCATCGAGGCGGGTTTGGGGCGGTAGCAGCCGTCCCAGCCTTCGAGGAAGCGTTCGCCGCGGATGCTGACGAGGGAGTAGTCGAAGAGGGGGTCGTTGGGATGGATGATGCGGTTGTCCTGGTAGACGCCGATGCGGGGGTAGATGTCGCGCAGTCCCGTCACGAGTTTGACCATGACCTCGTCGCCGCCGTTGGATCTGGATCCGTCGAGGGAGAGGGTGGTGCGGTTGTTTTCGAGGGGGGTGCGGAACTGCCCTGCGTGATATCGGATGAAGAGGTCGGTCAGGCCGTATCGGCGCATCTTCTTCCAGAATGCGAGTTCCTGGTCGACATGCCTGGGGCTGCCTTGGAGAGAGTAGTGGCGCGTGTGGCAGACGAGGCGGGCCATCTCGCCGCGGTACTTGGAAACGGGATTGGGGATGCTTGGGAGGGTGTCGGCAAGTTCGGTGGAGACGGTGATGATGAAGCGCTCGTGCAGGGGGTTGAGTTTGCCGTCGGTCTTGGGGACGTAGGCGTTGCCGCCCATCAGGCGGGCACTGGTGGCGTCCAGGACGGCGGCGCCAGGGAGGCCGCAGCGGCCGACGCCCTCGACGCATTCGGCGGCGTGGGTGGTGTACCAGTCGCAGAAGACGGAGAGGATGAACTCGGGGGTGGCGAGGAAGCGCGGGTAGTCCCAGCGGTTGTGGAGGTAGGTGCAGCCGAAGAGGCGGGGGCTGGCGAGCCCCGTGGCGACGCCTGCGTCGAAGGCTGTGACGTCGAGCTGGGCGCTGTCTGCCTCGACGACGAGGGACTTGCCCTTGATGGAGAGGCGGTAGGTGAAGTCGAGGGACTGGCCGTCCCTGGTCCAGTTCCAGTCGGCGACGACCTTGCCGTCCACGAGTCTGCAGGAGTGGAGGATGGGTGCGATGGCGGCGTCGCCAGGGATGAACGCGACGCCCGCCACCTTGGCGCGGGGGCCGCCGTTCCTGGCGGGCTGGAAGGTGTTGCCGCCGTTGATGGAGGCGGTGATGTCGCCGAGGGTGCCGTCCTTCGGGGCGTAGCGGTAGGTGACCTTTGCGTCCTTGCCCTCGTAGGTGAAGATCCAGGCGTTTCCGTCCTGGCGGAGGTCGTTTCGGGATCCAGGGGCGGCGGAGGCGGGGAGGATGGTGTCGGGGGTGGTGGGGAAGCCGAGATCCATCTTTCGGGTGTCTGGAATCTCGACCTTCTTGAAACGGAAGGCGTTGATCTGGTCGAAGCAGAAGAAGTCTGGCTTGTCGCCGATGATGACCTTGTTCAGGGCGAAACTCTTGAGGGTCAGCGGGCGCTTGAGCTCTTTGGGGAAGATGGCGGCGGCAGTCCCCCACCAGCGCTTCTGGGCCCAGCGGCTGCCGCAGCCAGTGGCCGAGATGCGATGCGACTTGCCGTTGGCGTCAGTGACGAGGACGGAGATGCGGGGCTTGCTGCCGAAGCCTTTGTTGACGGGGCCGAAGAGCCAGATTTCCAGGCCGTCGGCGTCGTCGGGGATGGCGATGGGCCTGGCGGCGGTGACGGTGAGGAGGGCGCCCTCCTTGGTGAAGGTGACGCGCGCGACCTTCTCGCCCCAGAGTTTGGTGAGGTCGGTGGTGTCGAGCGTCGCGCCGCAGCCTGAGACCTTCCAGCCTTCCAGTCCATCCTTGTCCAGGCGCCAGAGCTGGACACCTTTGGGCTTGAGCCCCTGCAGGATTTCCCAGGGGCGGATTTGCCATTCGGGCTTGGGGGCGGCGAAGAGCGCCGCGGAAAGCAGCGCGCAGAACAGGGCAATACGTGGTTTCATCATGCGGGGATGGTTTGGGGTGGAGGAACGACCGGGCCATGGCCAGGCACGGAACCGGAGCCAAGGCAGGCGATTTGCGGATTTTATCCGCAGATTACACAGATTTTACAGATTATGGGTTTTCCTGTTTTTCCAGGTTTTCCAGG
>JAEEXV010000168.1 GCA_016287975.1 Lentisphaeria bacterium
CATGCGCGGTGGCGTCCCCCTCCGCCTCCACCGCATTGCACGCGGCGGCGATCTCCACGCCGCCGCGCACCACGACCGCCCCCACCGGCACCTCCCCCGCCGCCGCCGCGGCCGACGCCCATTCAAGCGCCCGCCGCATCCAACGGCAATCCTCCTCCGCCACGGTCATGGTTTCCATCCCATACGCTTTATTTCGCCGCGGGCTTCGCCGCAGGCTTCTCCTCCTCCGCGGGTTTCGGCAGCTGGATCACCAGTTTGGAATCCACCTTCAGCTTCTCCACGAAGTCACGCACCACCTTCTGGCGGTTCGCGCCTTCCTTCTGGCGGCCCAGGAACTGCATCAGCGGAGCCTTGACCTCGTCGAAAGACTGCTTGTGCTCAGGCGTACGCTTGCCGGCCTTGATGATGTGGTAGCCGAACATGGTCTCCACCGGCTGGCTGATCTCGTTCTCCTTCAACTTCAGCAACGCATCCTCGAACTCCTTGACCATCTGCCCGGCGCCGAATTCGCCCAGGCTGCCGCCCTGCGCCTTCGACGGGCAGTCCGAGTTCGCCTTCGCGATCTCCGCGAAGTTCGACCCGTCCTCCTTCAACTGCGCACGGATGCCCTGGATCTTCTTGAGCGCCGCGGCCTTCTCGTCCGCCGACGGCTTCTGGTTCGGGAACTGCACCAGGATGTGCGACGCCGAGAAGGAGGCAGGCTTCTGGAACTGTTCCGGATGCTCGTCATAGAACTTCTTCGCGTCGGCCTCGGTCACAGGCGCCGACTTCGGGGCCTTCTCGACCAGACTGCCCAGAAACGCCTGGACCTGGGCCTGCTCCGCCATCCGCGTCACCAGCTGCTCGCGGGTCATCCCCGCCTCCTTCAACTGCTCCGCGAAGAAGCCCGGCTTCTGCTTGTTCATCTCCGCCTCCATCTGGGCGGCCTGCTTCTCCGCCGCCGCCTTGTCCAACTTGACCCCTGCCTTCTCCGCCGCACGGGTCGCCAGCTTGTTCAGGCTCAGACTTTCCGTAATGCCGTAGCAAGCCTCCTTGACCTGCGACGCCTTCGGAATCGGCTGCCCGCCCTTTTTCGCCTCTTCCAGCGCGTTCTCCAGGCCTGGCTTCAGCACCTCCAGCAATTCCGCGCGGGTCACCAGTGGCTTGCCGTCCGCCGTCGAAACCACCTCAGGAAGCCCTTTCAGCAACTCATCCGCCGTCGGCACCGCAGGCGCCGCGGGCTTCGCGGGTTCCGCCGCGGGCTTCGCGGCAGGAGCCGCAGGCTGCGCCGCCGCGGGTTTCGCGGGTTCCGCCGCATTCAGCACCGCCACCGACAGGACTGCCATCAACAAAGTCTTGATTTTCATGCTACTTTTCTCGTTTTTCGTTATGGTTTTCCAATGGAACAAAAGAAGACACGCACCCGATTTTCAGCGGGCCAGGAAGAGCGACTGGTGAAGCAGTTCGCCTGGGCCAGGGACGGGATGCCGCCACACATCCAGCCGCTTCGCGTCCCGGCCGCCGTTGCGCTCCCCCAGCAGAAGTCCCAGGTAACTCGGCAGGAACGACGGGGCGCATTCCTGGAGTTCACGGCCAGTCGCCTGCGCCCGCCAGCGCGACAGCGCCGCCTGGCACAACGGCACGGACTTTAGAACCCAGCCGCGCATCGCGGTTCCCGTCAAAGTCGTCGGTTCCCACGTTTTTTTCGCCAGCGCGCGCGCTGCGGCCTCCCTCCTGTCGGAGGACAGGCTCCTCCACGCCACCGCCAAAGCCAACTCCAACTGGTCGTCCGGGATGGCGGCCCGCCCCCACTCCGCCCCCTGGTCCAGCCACTGCTCCAGCGCCTCGCCAGGACCATTCAGCGCTTTGTTAATATACTTGAGAAAAGCCGCATTTGGCGCCTCCGACGCGATTTTCCTCAGACATTCCCCGGCCTCGCGCTCGCGGCCCGCCGTCGCCAGCGCCCAGTCCAGCCGCCGCAGCCACGCCGACACCTTCCTCACCTCCTCCTTCCGGCGCAACTCCCCCAGCAACGCCAACTGCGACGCATGAAAGCGGCGGAAACTCTCCGCGTGCTCAGAGAGTTCCTCCACGTATGGCTTCAGGAAGTTCAGCGACTGCTCCAGATCCTCCGCCCGCTCGTAGGGCTGGCGGCTGCAGAAAAGCCGCAACGCCTGCAACGCCTGCGGCATGCTCCGCAACTGCAGCAGCTGCGGCGTCGCCTCCCCACGCAGTTCCGCCGCGTCGATGAGCGCCGCCAGGTCATTGGGACGCCCCTCGTCCAGGTATTTCTGCGCCTCGCGGCACAGCGCCTCCTGCTTTTCGCGTGCCGTCAGCAACTGCCGCAGTTCACCGCTTTCGGGCACTGCGCGCAACTCCTCCGAAATGCCCTCCCAGCCCGCCCCGCCAGGCGACAACAGCCGCTCCCCTGCCACGCGCAGCCGTTCCGAACGCCCCAGATCATAGGACGGACGCGCCGTGCGCGACTCCCTGCGCCCGCACCCCGCCAGGAGCGCCAGCGACAACGCCAGCGCCAGCGGGAACCACTTGTGACGCCACCGCCCCATCCTACCTCGCTTCACCGCTGCAGAGCCGCCGATACGGGCAACTGCGGCAGGCGTCCTTCTCCACCCCCGTCGGCGGGAAGTCCTCCTCGGCCGCCGTGTTGGCCTCCGCGTCCCGCAGCCGTGCGCGCATCGCCTTGGCGCTGTTGCCGATGTATTTCCGCGCCATCGCCAGGCTTTCAGGCGTGGGATGGAAGGGCTTGAGGAGCCCCCCGTCGTTCAGGAACACTCCCTCCAGGCGCAGGCGCTCCAGCGGCATCCCCCACTCCTGCATCGCATAGAGCGCATAGCACTGCAGCTGCCGCACCAGTTCCTCGCGGTGCTCCGCCCCCGTCTTCCAGTCCACGATATGCAGCATCCCCTCGCGATCCAGGTAGGCCAGGTCGATCGCCGACCACACTTTCAGCGGCCCGCCTTCCACCCCGTCGGGCTGGAAGTGGTTCAGCACGTCGATGCTCTTCCAGTTCGCGTAGGGCAGTTCCAGCAGTTCCGCCACTGTCCCGCAGGTGCAGAAACTCTCCAGCGCGTCGAAGACCCGCTGCTTCAGGGCCTCCGTCTGCTCCGCGGGCAGCCGATTCGTGCCGTCCCCGTAGTAGTGCTCGAAGAGATGCACCGCGCGCTTCGGGTTTCGCTGCCACGCGCCCTGCGCGGATTCGATCCACCCCTGGCGCAGCAGCTGCCGCGCCGCCTCCTGCAGTTCCCCGACACTGAACGGCTGCTGGTCGCTGCGTGCGCGGGAAAGGAACGTGCGGATCACTTCGTGCACGATCGAGCCGCCCCACAGCGCCAAGGTCTGCAGATTCTTCAGCATATAGATGAGGCGCGTGCGCTCAGGCGCGGAAGCATCCCAGCCACCCCAGGCGCCATAGTAGCAGAAATAGTACGCGCGCTGGCAGTTCTGGAAAAGGCGGTCCCGCGACGGCGACCAGCTGAACTCATTGACCAATGGCTTCGACATCCGATTCCTCCGTTACCGCGGCAGCGCGATGCGCTCCTGCTCGGCGAACAGCCCCGCGAGCCCCCGCTTCGCCAACCCCAGCAACTGGCCCAGCTGCCCGTCGTCGAAGGTCGCCTCCTCCCCCGTGCCCTGGATCTCCACAAAGCGCCCCTCCGAGGTCATCACCACATTCATGTCGACCTCCGCCGCCGAATCCTCCGTGTAGCACAGATCCAGCAGCGGCTCGCCCTCCACCAGCCCCACCGAAACCGCCGCGACCCGCGCCTTCAGCGGCCACTCCGAAAGAGTCCCGTCCGCGACGAGCCGCGTCGCCGCACGCTCCAGCGCCGCGCACGCGCCGGTGATCGAGGCGCACCGCGTCCCGCCGTCCGCGTCAAGCACGTCGCAGTCGACATGCAGCGTGATGCCAGGCAACTTCGCGAGATCCACGACGGCCCTCAGGGAGCGCCCGACGAGGCGCTGGATCTCCGCCGAGCGCCCCGACAGTTTTCCGCGCATCACCTCGCGCTCGGAGCGCTGGTTGGTCGCGCTGGGCAGCATCTGGTATTCGGCGGTGATCCACCCGCCAGGCACGCCGCGCGCCGTCATCCACCCAGGCACCGACCGCTCCACCGAAACCGCGCACACGACCCGCGTGTTTCCGCACACCGCCAGCACCGACCCCAGCGGATGACGCTGAAAATCCGGCACAAACGCCAACGGGCGCAACTCATCTGCTCGACGGCCATCCTGACGTGGCATCTTGATTTCCTCCTTCAACGCAGAAAACTCTTCTCCCCCCAGTCATCAGAACATGCCACAATATAATGCCAAGGCCAACGCCGACCATCGTCGCCCGACAGAAATCGTCGCGGCGCCAGGGAATCCCCGCCGATTGGCTATCAGCCAGGGCGCAACGCCAACACTCCGATCTTGCGCCACATGAAATGGCCCCCCGTCCCAGTGGTCCCAGTTGTCCCAGTTGTCCCAGCCGTCCCAGTTGTCCCAGCCGTCCCAGATGTCCCAGTTGTCCCACCCGTACCAGTGCAGTCAATGGCATGCGCGTCAGCGCCGCGCCTTGGCGACGCGGGTGTCGGCGGGCTCCGTCTCGGTGGGAGGAACCTGCAGATATTCGAGGGTGCGGGCGGCGATCTTGCCGAACACGGGGGCGGAGACGCCGCCGCCAGTATGCATCTTGCTGGTCGGGTGTTCGACGGTCACCAGCAGCAGGAAGCGCGGCTGCTCGGCGGGCACGAACCCCACAAACGACGCCAGATACTTCGTACTGGAGTAGATGTATTTGACGCGCGGCTTGCCGCCCTTGTCCACGCCTACGACCTCGGGCAGGCAGAGCTGCGCGGTGCCCGTCTTGCCCGCCACCTCATAGCCCTTGACGGCGGCGCGGGTGCCCGTGCCGCCCTTCTTGGTGACCAGTTTCAGCGCCTGGAGCATCTGCTGCGTGCCGACCGGGGTAAGCGGCGTCGACTTCACCCGGGGCTGCGAGTATTCCACACGGCCGTCGGCATAGCGGACATGGTCGATGATGTAGGGCTGCATGATGACGCCGTGGTTTGCCAGCGCCATCCATCCCTGGACAATCTGGATCGGCGTCATGCTGATGCCCTGCCCCATCGGCATCCGCGTGATCGTCAACTTGTCCCAGTTCCGCAACGCCCTGAACTGCCCCTTCGCCTCCGAGGGAAAGACCACTGGATCCTGCCCCTCCGGATAGAAGCCCAGCCCCGTCCGACGCCCGAAGCCGAAGCCGTCCAGATGCTTGAACATCCCCTCCTCCCCCAGCCGCAGCGCGAACTTCGCGGTGCCGATGTTGGAGGACTTCTGGATGACCTCCGCGAAAGTCAGTTCCCCGTAGCCGTGCGAATCCCGCAGCAGCTTCCCCCCGTATTGCCAGTGCCCGTTCTCGCAGAACACCATGCTCTGTAGCCCCGCGACGCGACGGTCCAGGAGCCCGCTCAGGCTGATCGCCTTCATGATCGACCCCGGGTCATAACTCTGGATCAGGCAGTGGTTCTGGATCAGATCGCTGTTCGTCAGCGTCTTGCGGTCGTTCGGATTGAACTGCGGATACTGCGCCAGCGCCATCACCGCGCCCGTCGTCGGATCCACCATGATCGCATACGCGCGGTCAGGGCGCGACGATTCGCACAGCGCCCGCAGTTCCTCCTCGACAATCTGCTGCACGGGCTCCTGGATCGTCAAATACACGTCGGCGCCGTTCACCGGCGCGACCTCGCACGAGACCCCCTCCTCCACCGGACGCCCGCGACGGTCGTGCTTGAATGTGAAGCGCCCTGGCGTCGGACGCAGGAACCGCTCCATCAGCGCCTCGATCCCCGACACGCCGACGCGGTTCTCGTTCAGATAGCCCAGCATGTTCGCGAGTTCATTGTCGCGCGGATAGGTGCGCACCCATGCGTCCTCGCTGCGGAACCCCGCCAGCGTGCCGATGGAGCGCAGCTCCGCCTCCATCCGCTCCACCGCCTCGCGGGAGACATTGCACTTGACCTGGATCTCCTGGCAGCGGTGCGCCGCACGCATGCACTCGTCCTCCAGATCCTTCGGCGTCTTCCCGAACGCCGCCGCCAGCACCCCCAGAGAATGGCGCCGGGTGGTCGAACCGACGCGCGACGGGCGGAAGGTGACCCTGAACGCGCTCGGTTGCCCCTCGGCATTAGAAATCATTTGGAGGCCCACCCCAGGCACTTCGCCCAGGCGATGCGCCCTCACGAACTCCAGACTCGCCTTCTCGGCCAGCGTCACCCCGAACTCATACCTGGCGGCACGTTCGAGACGCTCCCGCAGAACCCCCTCGTCCATCTCCAGATGGCGCGCCATGACCGCCGCCACCTGCGGAATCTTGTACGCGAAGCGCTTCGGCTCCGCGAAGACGTTCCTGGACGCGACATCGCACGCAAACACGTTGCCCTGCAAATCGAGGATGCGCCCGCGTGGCGCGACCTGCACCTGCCGACGCCTGCAGACCGCCAGCGACTTCGACAGGAACTCCTCGTGCCGCTTCACCTGGACCAAATAGATTTGCCGCACCACCAGCGCGAACAGCGCCAGCAGCAGCACCGCGACCACCGTGAAGCGTGCCAGCACCCCCTGGCGCACTTTCTGCGTCAACACCTCGTCGCCCTCGGGCGCGCCGTCGGGCCCAGGCTGGAACGCCAGCCACATCCGCCGCAGCAGATTGGTGCGGGGAAGCGCCGTCGCCTCTGGTGTTGCCGCTATCACTTCTTGCATCGCGATGTTTTCCCTCCCATGGCAGGCTACTGGCGTTGCGCGATGGTCTCCATTCTGGGAGGCTCATAGCGGTAGACGACGTCGCATCTGCGCGCCGTCTGGGTGGTGTCCGCGGGACGCAGCCCGATTCTGAGCGCGGCGGCGGTGATGCGGTGCCCGTCCTTCAGATGCTCCAGTTCCGCCAGTCGGTTCTGGCGGATCTTCTCCAGTTCGGAGACCTGCTTCGAGACATTCAGGCACTCATTGCGCAGCATCCGCGTTGCATTGGAGTTGCTGTTGATCTGCATCACAAGCCAGACCACATATACGATGAGCACGATCAGCACGAGGGAGAACTGGAAGGCCGAACGCAGGAACGTCATCGCGGCGCGGCTGGCCACAGTTCGGCGGTCATTGACTTTCGCAAAGCAGGTGTCCACGAGCGTGCATTTCATCGTAATCTGAAACTCAAGTGTGCGGGTGGGGTCGAACGGGGTGCGAACGAGTAGGGGAAGCAGGGAGGAAAATCGTCTGTGCGGGGTTCAAGTCCGCTGGGCGGCGCGCAGTTTGGCGCAGGCGGAACGGGGATTCGCGGCGAGTTCCCGCGGCGAGGCGGTCTGGGGCTTGCGGGTCAGGATCTCGAAGGTGACCTGCTTGTGGCAGGTGCAGGGGAAGCCAGGCGGGCAGATGCAGGAGAGCGCCGCATGCTGCAGGAATTGCTTGACCATGCGGTCCTCCAGCGAGTGGAACGAAATCACGACCAGCCGACCGCCTGGGGCCAGCAGCCGTTCGGCGGCCTGGAGCCCCGCCGAGAGTTCATCGAGCTCGTGGTTGACCGCGATGCGCAGCGCCTGGAAGACCCGCGTCGCGGGCGGCAGCCCGTGCTGGTGCGCGCGCCCGATGCGGCGTTCCAGCAGTTCCGCCAGTTCGCCTGTCCGCGCCCAGGGGCGCTGTCCGCGACGCGCGACAATCGCGCGCGACACCGGCCCCGCCAGGCGCTCTTCGCCGTATTCGCGGAAAATCCGCGCGAGCTCCTCGGCATCGAGCGTGTTCAGGAGGTCGGCCGCCGTCTGCGGCTGTGACGGATCCATCCGCATGTCCAGCGGCCCGTCGAAGCGAAAGGAGAAGCCGCGCTCTGGAGTGTCAATTTGCGGGGAGGAGACCCCCAGGTCCAGCAGGATGCCATCCACCTTGTTCCACCCCATGGACCTGGTGGCCTCCTCCATCCGCGAAAATGTCCCGCGCCACGCCTGGAAGCGGCCGCCGAAGACGGCCAGCCGCTCCGAACTCGCCGCCAGCGCCGAAGGATCCCGGTCGATCCCCAGCACCGACGCCGACGGCAGGCGCTCCAGCAGCCGCTGGCTGTCGCCGCCCCCGCCCAGCGTGCCGTCCACAAAACGTCGCCCGCCCCCGTCGCCGACCAGCCAGGAAACCGCCTCGTCCTGCAAGACCGGGCAATGCTTGAACTCGATTGTCCTGGTCTCTTCGTCCACCTGCGGCATCCGGCTATTTCGAAACGTTCTTGCTCAATGCGACAAACAGCGAGAAACTCGAGTCCTTCGGCGACGACTTCTCACCCACGCACGCGTATTGCGGCGACGTGATCGTCCCGTAGGCAAGCGCGCCTCGGAAGACCGCCTTGTCCGTGATTCCCGCAAAATCCAAAAGCTCCTTGTCGATGGCGAAGCGCCCCTGCTTGTCCAGCGTCACAGGCTGCGTCCGCGAGGCGATGTCCTCCATCCCCGCGATGTCCTCGCCGCTCGCAAAGGACACTTCGTCCAAATTGTCGAAGACCGCGTTCATCTTCTCTTCCGTCAGAACCATGATGCGATGGTCGCACCCCGGCAGCAGGTAGAACACCGTCTCCGCCGTGTCCGTCGGCAACCGCCAGATCTTCGGCATCGTGACGCGATGCTGCCCATCCACCACCGCCTGGATGGTGTTGGTGAATATCCGTCTGGATTTGATGCCGGTTTCAGCCATCGGTCCGCGTTTTCCGAGAAGCCCGCCCCTTTTTGACCCTTTTTCCCCCTTTCTTTGCCATTTTGCACCTAACTTAACCTTCCTTTTGAGTTTTGCCACTCGCCATCTGCATTTTTTTCAAAAAAAACGCCCGTCCATGTGCGCTGCGATCAGCCCCCCCGCCCCCCGATGAGTGCGGAACGGGGGAGCGGCGGGGATCTTCCGCCGCATCCCCCTCAACCCCGCCCCCGATGAGTGCGGAGCGGGGGGTGCGGGGGGCGGAGCGCAGCGAAGCCCCCCGTCGTTTGCATGGCTGGAAGAAGGCACCAGCCCGCACCCGTGCCCCGCCCCGCAACGCCCACCCACCCGTGAAGCGCCCCGCTCATTCCCCGCCCCCGCGAGAAAAACACGTCAATCGTCCCCTGCGTCCGAATCGGGGCGATACATTAAGGAGGTTACTGTTTTCCTCTCCTGCAATCCCCTATCAGCCCCTTTCAGCACCCAATGCACCGTTTGACGCACACCGCCCTCGCCGTTTTGCTGTTTTTGTCCACCGCGCTCCTCGTGGCCGCGCCCCAGGCCAAAGTCGGCCCCATCCAGACTTCCACGGACTTCTCGCGGTTCCAGCCCCGCATCCTCGGCACTGGCGGCGCCTATTTCCTCGTCCCCAAAGGGCGCTTCACCCTCACCTTCCAGAAGATGGACATGCGCAAGGGCGTCGCGCAGACCGTCCGCATCACCCTCTTCGACCCCGCCCGCAACGTGCTTGCGGACGTCTGGCTCCCCGGCACTGGCAAGCCTGGACAGTTCCAGCAGGTCGACCTCGCCTGCGAAGTCGCCCATCCAGGCGTCTACGGCTTCATGATCTCCGCCCCCGACGACCGCTACGGGCAGAACTTCCGCTGGGGCTTCCAGACCAACTGCGCGAAGTTCCTCGTCGAGACCTCGCGAGGGCACCGCGACGCACGCCACCAGGAGACCGTCGGCGTCGCCACCCCCGAAATCCCCGGCGACATCTTCTTCTATCCCCCTAAGCAGGCCTTCGGCCTCGAACTCGGCGCCCTGCCCCGCAAGACGCCCCCGCCGACCCTGCTGGACGACCAGGGCAAGACCGTCGCCGCTTTCAAGCT
The DNA here is from genome assembly GCA_016287975.1 of Lentisphaeria bacterium. The sequence goes on from JAEEXV010000168.1 coordinate 9,819, forward strand.
TGAAAAGGACAAGCCCGCCACCTGCCATGTCCCCGCCTCCCCCGCGCGCCGCGCCCCCTGGGCCGTGCATTTCCCGAAGATGCAGGCCGTCGTCTCGGGCGACCACTTCAGCCGCTGGGATGCCGATTCGCTCTTCCCCAACTCCGTGCTCTGGACATGGAAGCGCAGCGCCTGGTTCGACTACCACACCAACCGCCATCTCCTCTTCCCCCACAATTTCCAGCGCAACATCCCCGCGGGCCAGAAGGCCGAGGCCGTCTTCCTCATGAAGAACCCGGGCGACCAGCCCAAGACCGTCAAACTCGCCCTGGAGTTCGCCCCAGGAGACCAGCCCTTCGCCACCCTCCCCCGCACCAGCGTCACCCTCCCGCCCCGCTGCAAGGGGCATCGGCTCGCCGTCACCCTCGTCTCCAAGCGCGATGCGACCTGCCGCCTGCGCGCCACCGCCGACGGCTTCACGACCTACTCCACCATCACCGTCCACCAGGCCCCCGAGGACCGCGACTACCGCCTGAAACTGCCCGTCGCCCTCACCCCCTACCGCCACGAGAACCAGTTCGCCGCCTACGCGCCAGACTATCCCGTCGACGGGCAGCCCTACTTCGACCTCGAGAACCGCCCCTTCATCCTCGGCGGCAACACCGTGTTCTCCCTGCATGACGGCAAGTGGATCCGCGCCGTCTTCGACCTCCCAGGCGACAAGAAGCCCGCGATCTCCTTCGCCATCTCCAAGATCGCCTTCGACAAGGACAACTGGGCCTACACCATCGTCAACTACCGCAACAAAAAGCACCTGGCCTACTCCAGCGACCGCGGCCGCACCTTCCGCCTCGCAATCCTCCCCGTCCAGGGCAGCGGCGACATCGAGGTCTTCACGGGCCACAACCTGCCGCCTGGCCCGCCCCCCGTCACCATCTTCCAGCTCACCGAAAGCGGCGCGGACGTCTGGGCCACCCGCTGGCGCCGCATCAGCACCATGTCCCTCGCCATCCCCGAGAAACGCGACGGCGCCATCCGCTTCGGCAAAACCCTGACCGTCTCCAAAAACAGCTTCGCCCCCGCCCTCCATTCGGGCTGCCCCTGCACCATCGCCTCCTTCCAGGGCAAGACCCACCTGATCTGGGGCGAGGCAACCGACCCCGCCGACAAGAGCATCCCAGGCGTCCCCACCTACGTCGCCACCTACGACCACGCCACGGGGACCCTCTCCAGGCCCGTCCTCGTCGGCCACGGCGCCCCCGCCAACGACATCCACAACACCCCCTGCCTCACCATCGACGGACAGGGCTACCTCCACGCCCTTGTCGGCACCCACGGCGCCACCTTCCAGTACGCCCGCTCCCTAAAGCCCAACACCACCCAGGGCGGCTGGACCCGCGCCGCCCCCGTCGGGAACAAGCTCTCCCAGACCTACATCGGAATGGTCTGCGACCAGGACAATCTCATCCACACCGCTTTCCGACTCTGGAACGGACGCCATCCGCTCTTCCAGAAGCGCGTCGTCGGCACCCTCTCCCGCCAGACCAAGCCCGCCGCCGCCGACCAGTGGCCCAGCCCCGCCGTCTTCCTCTACGCGCCCTTCACCGACTACAGCGTCTTCTACCACCGCCTCACCATCGACCGCAAGGGCGCCCTCTACCTCTCCTACACCTACTGGTCCACCTACTGGTTCTACCGCAGCGAGAACCCCGCCGGCCGCGCCCTCGCCAGGTCTGCGGACGGAGGCAGGACCTGGTCCCTCGTCTCCAAGTTCGAGTAGTCCCCGACGCCGCGTATGTCCGACCTTCTGCGGAAAATCTTCACCTCGACCGCCGCCCTCCTGAGCCTCCTCCTCATGGCAGCACCCTCCCCAAAAGCCAAGGTCGCACCAATCCAGACCGCGACCGACTTCACCGCATTCCATCCCCGCATCGGCGGCACGGGCGGGGTCTACTTCCTCGCACGGAAAGGCGCCTTCCGCCTCACCTTCATGAAGGCGGATGTGCGCCCTGGCGTTCTCCAGCCAGTGCGCATCCTCCTCTTCACCCCCGCCCGCGAGATCCTCGCCGACCTCTGGATCCCAGGCGACGGCAACCCCGCGCAATACCAGCGCGTCGACCTCTCCTTCCAGGTCAACGCCCCTGGCGTCTACGGCCTCATGATCACCGCCCCCGAAGACCGCTACGGCGAAAACTTCCGCTGGGGCTTCGCCACCAACTGCAGAAAATTCCTCGTCGAGACCTCGCGCGGACACCGCGACGTCCGCCACCAGGAACCCCTCGTTGTCAACGACCCCGAAATCCGCGGCGACATCTGCTTCCATCCCCCGAAACAGGCCTTCGACCTCGTGGTCACCGAACTCGACGGCAAATGCGCCGCGCCGACGCTCTGGAACGACCGCGACGACCTCGTCGCCACCTTCCAGGTGCGCAAGGGCAAGCCCGCCACCTGCCACGTCCCCGCCGACGCCGCGCGCACCGCGCCCTGGACCATCCATCTCCCGAGAATGCAGGCGCAGATCGAGGGCGACCACCTCACCCGCTGGAACCAAGCCTCCCCCCTGCCCAACGGCGTCCTCTGGACCTACCGCCATTCGGCCTGGTTCGACTATGTCTCCAACCGCCATCTGCTGCTCCCCTACCGCGTCCGACGCAACATCATCCCTGGCGAGACCGCCCAGGTCGCCTTCGTGATGCAAAACCACGGCGACCAGCCCAAGACCGTCAAGCTCGTCCTCGAATACGACCGCGGCGTCAAGCCCTTCGCCAAACTCCCCGCCGACGAGGTCACCCTGCCGCCGCACTGCCCAGGAAAGCCGCTCATCGTCACCTGCTCCTCCGTCCAGAAGACCTCCACCTGCCGACTGCGCGTGACCGACGGCGACTTCACCACCTACTCCGCCATCACCGTCGGGCGCGGCCCCGCCGACGCCGACTATTCTCTCGAAACTCCCTTCGCCCTCAAGCCATACGACCACGAAGCCCACTTCGCCGCCTACGCCCCCGACTATCCCGTCGGGCAGCAGCCCTATTTCGACCTCGACAACACCCCCTTCGTCATGGATTCCGCCATCCGCTCCCTCCACGACGGCAAGTGGGTCGCGGGAAAGTTCCTCGTCGCGGACGCCAGCCACCCCGCATTCCAGCTGGACGGCAAGTCAAGCCTCCCCAAAATCGCCTTCGACAAGGACAACTGGGCCTACGCCATCGTCTCCTGCCGCGACAAGAAGCACCTGGCCTACTCCGACGACCGCGGCCGCACCTTCCGCCTCGCCGAACTCCCCGTCCAGGGCAGTTGCGACATCGAGGTGTTCACGGGCCACAACCTGCCGCCAGGCCCCCCGCCCATCGTCGTCCACCAGCCCCAGGACACCGGCCCGCGCACCTGGGAGACCCGCTGGCGCCACGTGAACCACGCCTATCTGCTCATCCCCGAAAAGGACGGCGGGGCCATCCGCTTCCGCGAGCCCATCCGCGTCACCGACTGCTCCATCGGCCTCTCGTTCCATTCGGGCTGCCCCTCCACCATCGCCTCCTTCCAGGGCAGGACCCACCTCATCTGGGGCGAGGCCACCGATCCCGCCGACAAGAGCATCCCAGGCGTCCCCACCTACGTCGCCACCTACGACCACGCCACGGGCGCCCTCTCCAAGCCCGCCTTGATCGGACACGGCGCCCCCGCCAACGACATCCACAACACCCCCTGCCTCACCATCGACCGCAACGGCTTCCTCCACGCCCTCGTCGGCACCCACGGCGCCACCTTCCAGTATGCGCGCTCCCTCCAGCCCAACAGCGCCGTGGACGGATGGACGCCCGCCGCCCCCGTCGGCGACCAGATCCGCCAGACCTACATCGGCCTGGTCTGCGACCAGGACAATCTCCTCCATACCGTCTTCCGCCTCGGCGGCAAAGGCGCAGAGCACCCTGGACTCCCGCCCGACCAGCCTGGGCATTTCACGCAGCTGGCCCGACAGCGCAAGGCCGCAGGCGACAGCCAGTGGCCCAAGCCAGAAATCCTCCTCTACCCCCCGTTCGCCGACTACAGCGTCTTCTACCACCGCCTCACCATCGACCGCAAGGGCGCCCTCTACCTCTCCTACTCCTACTGGTCGACCTACTGGTTCTACCGCAACGACGGCATCTCCTCCCGCGCCCTCCTCAAATCCACCGACGACGGCCAGTCCTGGGCCTACGTCGCGGGATTCGACTGATTCCCACATCGCATCTTCCTAAACTCCAAAATACTTTTCCATCCACAAGACCGATTCCAGGAGTGCCACGGCAAAAATCCGCACTGCGCGGCCACCGCGCAACTGGTATAGTAAACACGTTCTTCCCCATGGGCTCCGCCGACATGACGACATGGCGAAATGGCGGCTCCGCCGGCATGACGACATGGCGAAATGGCGGCTCCGCCGGCATGACGACATGGCGAAATGGCGGCTCCGCCGGCATGACGACATGGCGAAATGGCGGCTCCGCCGG
>JAEEXV010000012.1 GCA_016287975.1 Lentisphaeria bacterium
GGCGCCAATCTGTTTTCGGCGCCCTTCCAGGGGTTCCGCTCGCCGCTTCGCGGCTCGCTCCACCCCTGGCTATGCTCCAACGCCCCCTACGGGGGCTTCCTTGGACATGCGCGCCGCGCATCTCTTTGGAGGCAGCATTTGAACCACATTCTTTGGCACATGACAGCACCAAGAGTGTGTTTAAGATCACTACCTACCATCTCGGGGAACAAAGCATTTGACAATTCCGCTTTGCTTGCTATATTTATTTGCATAGCATAGATTTAATTATTCACATTGTGGATAATTTCCGGGAATGTGCCATGGATGTCAAGGTGTTGAACAAGGTGTTCGGGCTGCTGGAGGCGGTGGGGGCGCGCCGCGGAGTGCCGATCCAGCAGCGTGATCTGCTGCGGCTGGTGCCAGGGCTGACGCAGGCGACGTGTGCGCGCCTGCTGCATTCGCTGGACGAGTCAGGGTATGTGGAGGCGCTGCCAGGCCATCGGGGGTATGTGCTGGGGCCAGTCGCCTTCTGGCTGGGGGACGGGCATCGCTACCAGGAGACGCTGCAGGCGGCGGCGGAGGGGCCGCTGCACGGCTTCACGGCGGCGACGGGGCATTCGGTGCTGCTGTGCGTGCGCCGAGGGCATTTTCGGGTCATCCTGACGGGGTGCAATGCGCGTGGCGGGGTGCAGTTGTCGCTGGGGCTGCCGCGCTACCATGACCTGGCGTTGTGCTCGACGGGGCGCCTGCTGCTGAGTTTCATGGGGCCGAAGGCGCGTGCGGACTATGTGTCGGCGCGCGGGCTGCCGCAGGGGGATCCATGGCCGACGCACCTGACGATGCACGGTTTCAGCGCGCTCCTGGACCGCATCCGCGCGGCGGGGGAGTTGCGCTCGCACCACGCGGGGCGGGTGGCGGGGGCGGTCCCCGTGCCGCTGCCGCATTCCCGCGAGGCGGTGCTGGGCTGCGTCTGGCGGGAAGAGGAGGATTCACGGGCGGAGCGCGCCATGAATGCGCTGCGGGCGGCGGCCTCCGCCATCGCCGCGAACTTTGCGGAACAAAGCAATCCAGTCATCGAGTAAGGCAAGGAGAAGTCGTCGCCATGCAAAAGCACATCCGTTTTTTCACGCTCATCGAACTGCTCGTCGTCATCGCGATCATCGCGATTCTCGCGTCGATGCTGCTGCCGTCCCTCGCCAAGGCGCGCGCGGCGGCGCGCGCCACCGCGTGCATCAACAACCTGCGCCAGGTCGGGCTGGCGGTCACACTGTATGCGTCGGACCACCACGACACGCTGGTGCCGAGCCACACCAAGGGCACCGCGACGTGGAACTGCACGTGGATGGCTCTGCTGGGCGGCTACGACGGCACTTCCGCCGCCGCCCGCAACGACTCCCCGTATGGCGTCACCTACAATCCGTCCGTGCGGCACACCAGTTTCACCTGCCCCGCCGAGGCGCACCCCGTCGGGAACGGTGCGGACGACTTCATGTACGGCCATTACGCCGCGAACGCCTATATTATGGCGGACTACACGAACAGCGACGAGAAACTGCGCCGCCTGTATCGGCTGACGGCCTTCCGAAAGCCCTCGGCGATGCGGGTCATCCAGGACAACTGGTGGAAGTCGGCGTACGCCATCACCTACTCGGTCTACGCCAGCGTGCGGCATGGCGGCGGCGACGCGCGCGCGACGGCGACCGTGCCGCCAGGCGGCGCGAAACTGAACGTCCTGCTGGCGGACGTCCATGTCGAATCCATGAGTTTCGCCAGGTACTGCCCGAAGACGGTCGCCAGCGGCAGCGCCCAGAGCGCGTGCCTGCGCTTCCCCGACGGCATCGACTCGGACACGAGCCAGTGCATCATCTACCTGCCCTACCATTCCGTCCCCAAACATTAAGGAGCGAACATGAAAAACCTGCTGTGCGCCCTTCTGGCGCTTTCGCTCTCCGCGCTCGCCGCGGAGGTGCCGTCGCCGCTCTTCCACTGCACATTCGACAGCGCCGAGGCGGTCGCCGCCGCAGGCGGCAAGACGCTGCCAGGCGGCAAGGCAGAATGGGTCGAGGGCAGGAACGGCCGGGCGCTTTCCTTCGGGACGGAACTCATGCCCAACAACCAGCCCAGCGGCGGCGTCTTCTTCCCGAAATGGCAGCTCGACCCGACCAAGCCCTTCACCATCCTCGCGGCGGTGCGCCTCGCCCCAGTCGCCGCCACCCCAAAGGGCTTCCGCTCTTTCAAGGACATCATCGGCAACGGCGGCACCCGCGGTCCTGGCATCCGCATGACCATCTTCTACGGTTTCTTCCTCTTCAACTCGGGGGACGGCAAGACCCCCGCCTCCGTGCAGTCGCAGCCCGCCAAGGCCCCCGTGCCGATCGACCGCTGGTTCCAGCTCGCCTGCGTCTTCGACGGCAAGACGGCGACCATCTACTGCGACGGCAAGCCCGTCGCCAGCGGCCCCGTCGCCATCCGCCCCAACCGCCGCCCGCTGTGCGTCCTCTCCAACAACGGCAACGCCTACGGCTTCCCTGGCGCGATGGACGACCTGAAGGTCTGGCAGCAGGCGCTGACAGCCGAGCAGATGGCGAAACTCTACCTGGACTACGCGGAATAGGAGGTCGGTCATGAAGAAGACCCTTGCACTGCTGATGCTGCTCGCCGCCATCGCCGCCGCCGCCCCCCTTCGGGAAGCCGCGCCAGGAACGGCGCAGGGCATCGCCATCGACGGGATCCTGGACGAGCCCGCGTGGGCAGGCGCCGCGTGGCAGGACGGGTTCGTGAACGCGCGGAAAGGCACCCCCGCCTCGCAGCCGACGCGCTTCAAGGTGCTGGCGGGGGAGCGCGGGCTCTACTTCGGCGCCGAGGTCGAGGACGCGGCCGTCGTCGCCCAGCCGCGCCCCGAACAGGGCCCCGTCTGGCATGACGATTCGGTGGAGTTCTTCGCGATGCCCCGCGAGACGCCCGCCGACGACCCGAACGCGCAGGAGATCCTCCATTTCATCGTGAACCCCGACAACGCGCGCTTCGCGGAACTGCTGCGCGGCGGCATCGGGGCGTCGGGAGTCCGCCCCTACTGGAAGAGCGCGGCGCGCCGACGCACGGGAGGCTACACGGTCGAGGTGCTGCTGCCCTGGCACATCTTCGGCGCGCCCGCGCAGGAAAAGGCCTGGCGCATCAACGTCATGCGCAACGACGTCACGCCAGGCGGGCAGGTCATCGACTATTCGTCGTGGAACCCGATGCGCGTGGTGGCCGCCGCCGACACCTACGGGCGGCTCTCGCCCGTCCCCTACCCGCAGGGGCGCCACGCATGGCGGCTCGCGTCGCCGAAGATCTCCCGCGCGGGCGAAGGGAACCTCCTGGAACTGGAACTGCAGGGGCCGCCGCCCGTCGCCGGCCAAGTCACCGCCGTCCTCTTCCACAAGGCGGACCGCACCTTCGCGGGGCTGGCGCGCCAGGAACTCGCCGCAGGACAGCGCAAGGTGCGCCTGCCCGTCGCCCTCCCCGCCGACGGAGACTACGAGACGACCGTGCTCTACACCGACGCCCTCGGCACGCGGCTGCGCGAGACGGTCACGCTCGCCGCGACCCTCTCGCCGATCACGGCCACCCTGACCCACCCCGTCTATCGACAGACCCTCTACGCCACCGACCCCGACCGCGCCTTCCGCTTCCGCGTCCAGGCCGCCCTCCCTCCCGCCGAAGCCGCCCAGGCCACGCTGCTCGTCGAATGCTTCGGCGACGGGCGAAAGCCCCTCGCGAAACTGGAACTGCCCGCCAGACCCGTGCAGGAGATCGCGGTGGACGCGCGCGCCTGGCCGACGGGCGAGGTCGCGCTGGAATGCACGCTGCGGCGCCCTGGGCGTGAACCGCTCCTCGCCTATCGGCAGGCGCTGCGCGTCGCCGCCCCCGCCCCTGGCAGCGAGGTGCGCATCGCCGACCAGGGCGGGCTCCTCGTCAACGGAAAGCCTTTCTTCCCGCGAGGCTTCGACGGCATCGGCGGCGACCTGGAGGACGTCGCCAGGGCGGGCTGCAACACCGTGCACAGCTACGTCCTGCACCGCTACAACAAGATCCCCCAGATCCTCGCCTTCCTCGACCAGTGCCAGAAGCGCGGCATCAAGCTGATCCTGATCCCCTTCTACGGCACCTCGATCGGCTTCTGGGGCATCAAGGAGGGCCAGAAGATGCGCCCGCGCTTCACCGAGGCGGAGATGCGGCGCATGGAGGAGATGGTACACGCCATCGGGCACCACCCCGCGCTCCTCGGATACTACATCTACGACGAACCCCGAGGCGCCGACTGGCTCGTCGAGCTCAAGCGCTGCTACGAGCGGCTGCGGACGCTCGACCCATACCACCCCGTCTTCGGCTGCGACAACTCCGCGCCATCCAGCGTCGCGCTCAAGGACCACTGCGATGTCGCCGACCCCGACCTCTACCCCAGCCCCCTCCTCGACGGCACGATGAACCACACCATCGCCGCCGTCGTCGGCGGCATGGAGACCGTCTGCCTCGGCGTCGGCCCTGGCAAGGCGGTCATTGCCGCGCCGCAGAGCTATGACGTCGACAGTTTCGCCCTCGCAGGCTCGCCGCGCCGCAACCGCCCCCTCTTCTACGAGGAGGCCCGCGCCATGGTCTTCGGCTATGTCGCCGTCGGCGTGGACGGCGTCGTCGCCTACAAGATCGGCGACGCCAGCGTCAAATACTACGAGCGGCACGTCAACGCGGGCGTCTACGCCTCGCCTGAACTCAAGGTCGGCTACCTCGACGGCATCTTCCCCGAACTCAAGGCCCTGGAGGCCTTCCTCGTCGGCAGGCGCCTGCCCCCGCCGCCCGCGCCTGGTGCCGCCCGCGCCGCGCTGCGCGAGCGCGCCGAC
>JAEEXV010000013.1 GCA_016287975.1 Lentisphaeria bacterium
GGGGGGGGAAAAGGGGGGGGGGGTGGGGGGGGGGGGCGGGATTGCGGATTGAAAAGACGGGGCTATATTATTACAAAATTCCAAAATCGTAATACTGCCATGATGAAACAGCGATTCACCCTGATAGAGCTCCTTGTCGTCATCGCGATCATCGCGATTCTGGCGGCGATGCTGCTGCCTGCGCTGGGTCAGGCCCGCGAGAAGGCGCGCAGTGCCTCGTGCGTGTCGAACCTGCGGCAGATATCGCTGGCGAACGCGATGTACGCCGATGCGAACGACGACTTTTCCGTCCCGTACACGACGGCGACGGGGTCAGGGCGGGTGAAGCTGGGCGACTACTGGTTCGGCGTCCGCAAGAGCGACGGGTACGACATCACGACCAGCCCGCTGCTGGGCGAGTACTACGGTCATGTGCCGCGGCTGCTGGTCTGCCCCTCCACCTTCGAGCGGGGGCCAGATCTCAAGGTCTGCGAGAACGGCGGTGGCTACGGCTACAACGGCAAGTGGTTCGGGGGCTATGACGCGCCGTTCCTGCGCCGCACGGGGATGCGTGCGGTCGCGCGGACGATCGTCTTCGGCGACTGCGCCAGCAGCGGCAAGTCGACCACCAGCAGCTACGATGTCGCCCGCTACACCCCCTATATGTATTGCAAGGTGTTGCCTGAGGGTGGCTCGACGGCGCAGTGGTCGAACAAGACCAGCGGCACGGCGCACTTCCGCCATTCGAAGCGGAGCAACGTCGCGTGGGGGGACGGGCATGTCTCCTCCGAGCCAGTCGGCACGATCAACACCAGCCATGCCTGCGCGGTCATCGGCCGCGTCGGCTTTGTCGGCCCCGCCACCATCGACTATTACAACCCCGTGCGCGCCGACGACAGCTGCCCCGACCTGTAGCGTCGCCGGCGGTTCAGGCGACGGTGTCGCCAGTGGTGGCGATGGCGAGTTCGGCGTGGAGGACGCCGCGCTGTTTGCGGATGGCGTTGGCGAGGGCGGTGATGCCCGCGCCAGTGCCTTTGAGCATGATCATCTCGGCGCAGATCTGGTGGCTGAGATGGATATGGGTGGAGGCGAGGACCTGTTCGCCGCAGTGGTGCTGGAGGTCGACGAGGGTCTCGGTGAGTCCCCGCTGGTGGTGGTTGTAGACGATGGTGAGGGTGCCGAGCACCTGGGAGCCAGTGTCCCACTGTTCGTGCGCGATGCGGTCGCGGATGAGGTCGCGCACGAACTCGGAGCGGTTTTCATAGCCGCTGGCCTGGGTCAGGGCGTCGAGTTGCCCCAGCAGGGATTCTTCGAGGGAGAGGCTGATTCGGGCGAGGTCGGACATGTCAGAACTCCCATTTGGCGCGTCGGAAGGGAATGTCGGAGAAGCGGCGCCAGGCGGGGGCGTCGCATTTGAGTTCGGGGATGGTCCAGGGGGCGGCGCCGCAGTTCCAGTAGGTGCGGCTGAAGAGGAAGTCCTCGGCCTCGTAGGCGAGGGGCTGGACGACGATGCCGCTCACGAGCCAGGTGCCGTCGATGGCGACGCGGATCTGCCCGTCGGTGATGCGGACGGGGAGGACGGCGGTGGTGGTTTCGCCGTCTCCGAGGTCGAAGGCGGCGGGCTTTCCGCCGTTGGCGGAGACGGTCCCCCGAATGGGGCCGCCCTTGCCGTTGAGGATGACGTTGACGAGGGCGATGCCGTTTTGGTGCGCGAGGCGGTAGGTGTTCGGGCCCTTGCCCGCGGCGCCGTGGGAATAGAGCGGGTCGACGCGGTCGTCGCCGACGCGCTTGACGGGGGCGGCGGCCTTTTCCCAGCCGTCGAGCGGGGCGGTGGCGAAATCGCGGTTGAACCCGACCTGGTATTTGTTGATGATGTATCCGTCGGCGAGCCGTCCAGTGGTGAACTGGAGGCGGGCGGAGGCCTGGCGGCCGTATTGGTAGTGCGCCATCTTCATGGGATGGAGGGTGTTGAAGTCGGTCTTTCCGCAGCGCAGGACGGCCTTGCCGAAGTATTTGACGCCGTAGCGGGAACTGTTCTCGGGGAGCAGGACGACGTAGAAATCTCCTTCGCGGATCAGGTGGGCCTTGTACTGGGAGGAGAGATCCTCGCTGTAGAGGCCGCCGACGCCCATGATGGAGAAGTCGATGCTGAAGTCGACGGGGCCGCCTGTGAACTGGATGTGGCGGATGTGGGTGGCGACGGGCGTGCCGTCGGGTTCGTCGCCAGTGATGCGGATGGTGCGGGGGGGGCGTCCAGAGCGGTGCATGCCGTGGTAGAAGTGGGCGGTGGCGCCCTTGAGCGTCGCGACGGGGATGCGCCAAGTCCAGATGTTGTTGCGGCCGTGGTAGTCGATGGGGCGCATGGCGGCGGCGAGGGTGAGTTCGGCGCGGGCGGGGTTGAGGCGGGTGGTCTCGCGGACGAACTGGAGGTCGCCTCCGAGGATGGTTCCCGAGGCGAGGAGGCCAGAGGCCTCGCCGTTCCTCCAGCCCCTGGTGACGGCGGGGGCGAGGGCCTCGCCGCGCAGGAAGTCCTTGAACTCGTGGGGGGCCTGGCGGAACTCCTCGCCTGCGATGACGGGCGTCCCGTCGAGGGAGACGCGGCCCTGCGCGTCGATGGCGAAGCCGTCCCTGGCGGGGGCGGGGGGCGCGTCGAGGAGTTCGCCGAGGAATTCACGCGGATGGTAGAAGGAGGCGGGGGCGGTGTTCGGGACGGAGGCGGCGACCTCGATCTTCGGCGGGTCGGCGAGCGGCGGCTCCAGGATGGCCATCGCGGGGTCGGGCGTCGAGGCGATCTTCAGTTGCGCGAAGAATCCGATGGCCTTGCCTGGGATGGCGAAGACGGTGGAGTTCCCCTGGCGGATGCCCTTGACGGCGAGGTCGGGGCGCTCGGGGGATTCGAGGACGGCCTCGGCGGCGCAGGGGCGGTTCACAGTGATGGCGAGGTCGCCCTGGATTTGCGGGAAGTCGAGCGTCTCGGGGATGCCTTCTCCGAGGGCGTCGCCCGCCTTCGCGCGGGTGCCCGTGAAGTTGTAGATCTGCGCGTAGATGGTGCCCTTGCCCGGGCCGTCCTGGAGTTGGTTCGCGATGGCGACGACCTTCGCGGGCAGGCTGGCGGTGACGGGGGCGGCGGCGCTGGCGAGCGTGTGGGCGCGGTCGTAGAGGGCGTCGAGGAGCGCCGCGAGTTCTGGATGCGGCGTGTACTGGTAGCGCGACTTGGCGCGGATCTCAGGCTCGTTGAGGAAGGCGCCGTATTGGGCGGCGAGGTAGAGGAAGGCGCCTTTGCCGTGGCGCGTCGCGACCGCGAGCGGCAGGCTGTTGCCGTTCGGCGTGCAGTAGTGGACGAGCACGCGGGACTTGGCGGGGTTGACGACTTCGACCTCCTGGAGATGGGGGACGGGGAAGCGGGTGGCGGTGCCGTCGAGGTGCGAGATGGCGTCGGCCTTGCCGAGGCGGCGTCCTGTGTGGCGGAGGTTCATGGCGCGGGCGAGTCCGAAGTCCTGGCGTCGGTTGCCGTGGGCGTCGTGGAGGGAGGTGTTGCCAGTGACGATGGCGACCCCGCCGTCGGCGACGAACTGCTCGATGGCGCGGCACTGCTTGTCGGAGAGGGATGCCTGGCTGGCGAGGACGAGGACGCGGTATTTGCCGAGGCGGTTGGGATAGAAGAGGTCACCGTCGAGGATGGTGTCGAATTGTCGGCTGGAGCGGATGAAGGTCTCCATGACGCCTCGGAAGTCGTTCCAGTAGAAGGAGCGGTCTGCGGTGGTGCGCCAGGTCTGGGCGGAGACGAGGAGGGCGGTGTCGGTGAAGGTGCGGGCGAATCGGTGTGGCATGACGGCGTTCCATCGGCTGTAGCGCCTGAAGTATTCGGCGTCCTCGGGGGCGTCGAGGGGGACGCGTCCGAACCAGATGGCGTGGCGTGCGCCCTGGCACATGGCCCATTCGACGTAGTGGGCCTCGCGCTTGACGGGTTCGCGGTTGAGGCTCCAGACGGGGATGTTGTAGAAGTCGGCGTAGCTGTTGCGGGACTTGAGGGTGCCGAGGAAGGAGATGCCGTTTTCGAGGGGGTTTCGGAGCATGCTTTCCCAGCCGACGAAGGGGCTGTAGAGGGCGGCTGCCTGGGTGAGGTCGATGGACTGGGAGTTGGGGTCGGCGTAGTCGGAGCAGTAGGTCATGATGATGGTGTCTGGCTTGACCTTCTGGAGGGCGTTGAGGATGGCGTTCTCGGCGAGGTTGGTCATGCGCATGCCCCAGGAGCGGAAGTCGCGCTGCGCGAAGGACGGGTTGTTGTGGTTGAGGGTGACGGGGGGCTTGCGGCCAGTCGCCTTGGCGTAGGCGCGGCGGCAGTGGACGCATCCGCAGTGGTTTCGGCTGGCGAGGTTGAGTTCGTCGATCATGAAGCCCGCGAACTGCGCCTTTCCCTGGAGCCTGGCGAGGTAGTCGAGGCAATAGGCCATGAAGTCGGGGTTGGAGGCGCAGGCCCAGTAGCTGCTTTCGCCGTCGCGGATGTCGCGCTGGAGCCAGTCGAGGTGGTGGAGCATGAACGGGTATCCGTGGTAGCAGAAGATGGTGGGGTCGTGGTGTTCGATGACGCTGATGCCGTATTTGGCGCAGGCCTCGCGGACGATGCGGCCCGTTTCGGCGATGTGCGGGAATTCCTCGCGGTAGTTGAGGCGGAAGTGGCGTCCGTTGTAGAGGACGGCGGTGAATCCGAGGTCGTGGAGTTGTTTTGCGCGGGCCTCGGCGGCCTTCGGGTCGCCGAGGGCGATGCGGTCGGCGAGGTTGTCGCCGCAGAAACTGGCGAAGGCGGAGTTGAAGAGGGCGGGGTTGACGTTGCGGTAGTGGCGCGGGAGGGTGGAGCAGTATTCCTCGGCCTGTTCGGCGTCCTTGGCGCCGAGGGGGGCGGCCGTGGGGAGGGAAAGGCGGAACTGGAGGCCGTCATTGGGACTGACGGTGTTGGCGGTGACGAGGAACGCGGCGGGGGAGAAGCGGGGGGGGAGGGGCTGCGGTTCGGTGGTGAAGAGGCGCTTGCCGTCCTGGTGGACTTCGCCAGTCCAGGTGTTGTCCTTGCGGTCGAAGACGAGGCGGATGGTCATCTCTTGGCCAGGGGTGAAGTTGAACGGGACGGTGCGGGTTTTTCCGTTGGCGTTGAAGATGAGGTTGCGGTTGTGGTGGTAGCGGGTGCTGCCGATGGAGAGGCCAGGCAGGGGGGCCTTCCCTGTGTCCTTCCCAAGGAAGAGGAAGGCGATGCGGCCAGAGACCTGGGGGTTCCCCTTGGGGGAGTAGTTGCTGATGGAGAGGCCGCACGAGACGGCGAGGCGGTCGTTTTCTTCGGCCAGTTTGCCGAGGGGCATGGTGATGTGGCTGGAGCCCTGCTTGTTCTGGTGGGGCTCGTAGCCGATGACGATCTGCCTGGCGGCGGGGCTGTAGCCGACGGGGAGGGCGCCGCCGTAGGTGTAGGGCGCGGGCAGGGCGAGGAGTTCCTCGGCAGTGTCCTCTGGCCTGGCGACTGCGGGCGGGGATACGCGGATCTGGAGGCCGTCGTTGCGGCCGACGGTGTTGGCGGTGAGGTAGAAGGCGTCGGGCTGGAAGCCAGCGGGGAGGGGCTGCGGGGCGGTGGCGTAGAGTTCCTTGCCTCCGTCGAGGAGGGCGCCGCGCCAGGTTGCGGCGGTGCGGTCGAGTTCCAGGCGCACGCGGATCGGCCTGCCGAGCTGGAAGTCGAACGGGGTGGTGGCGGGCTGGGGGCCGCCGAGGATGACGACGCCGCGGTTGCGGTGATAGCGCTGGCTGGTGAGGCCGATGCCGCAGGGGCGGGCCTTGCCCTGGCCTCGGAAGAGGAAATAGACGGAGCCAGAGACCTGCACATGGCCCTTGGGCGAGGTGGTTCCGATGACGACGTCGCATTCGACGACGACGCGGGGGGCGCTGGCCTGCTCCTTCAGGGGGAGCGCGACGCCGCTGGAGCAGCCCTTGTTCTGGTTGGGCTCGTAGCCGAAGACGATCTGCTTCGCGGCTTCGTCGTACGCGACGGGGAGGGCGCCGCCGCCAGTCATGCCGTTGGGGAATGGTGCGGCGTGGAGCAGGGCAGCGAGGAGGATGGACAGGGTGAGGAGCGATTTCAGCATGATGGGATAGGATATTGAGGGAACTGGAAAACTCGGCTTAATGTAATGCCGCGCGCGGAAGTCTGCCGAAGGCGTCGGACTATGCGCGCGCGGAATCCGCAAATGGCGTTATTGTATCGGGGAAAGCCCATCTCCGATGCCAGCATTCCTGCCATGAAGAACCTTCGCTCGTATGCCATCCTGGATTATCTGAAGGAACGGAAGTACTGTTCGCTGAAGGAGCTGATGCAGCGCTTCGGAGTCTCCTCCGCGACCATCCACCGCGATGTCGCGGAACTGGAGGCCCGCGATGCGCTGCGGCGGGTGCGCGGCGGCGTCGCCTATCCCGAGGTCGCGCCGGAGGCCTCGGCGCGGGCGGGCGGATACCAGGAGCGGCTGGGGCGCAACCAGGCGTGGAAGCAGGCCATCGCCGAAAAGGCGCTGGCGCGGGTCTGCGACGGCGACATCCTGTTCCTGGATTCCTCGACCACCGTCTCGTGCCTGGCCGAGGCGCTGACGCGGACGGCCTTCTCAAGCCTGACCATCATCACCAACTCCCTGCTGATCGCGCAGAACTTCCATCGCTTCCCCGCACACTATGTCCGAATCTCGCTGGGCGGAAGCTATGACGTCGGGCTCAACGCCTTCCTCGGGCAGGCGACGCTCAGGGAACTCGGCTACCTCACCATCTCCAAGGCCTTCGTCTCCGCCGTAGGCATGGACGGCGACGCGGTGATGACCAACCACGAGCATCTCGCGGGACTGCTCATGAAGGCGCTCTCCATGGCCCCGAGGAAGTATCTCCTCATCGACCACAGCAAGCTCAACCGCGGCGGCCTCTTCAAGTTCGCCGTGAGGCGGACATTCGACGAAGTGCTTTGCGACCAGACGGAAATGGCGGAGCGGGCAGAGTGAATTTGAGAAGATTTCATCTTTTCTCAAAAATACACATAATATTCTCATTGCATCATGTGGACTTGCGTGGTCGGGGCGGGTATATTAGAGGCATGACAGGAGGCGAATGAAATGGGTGCGGATTTTGTGAGTCTGGGCTTTTGCAGCCAGGATGTGATCGCGGTGCTGCCTGAGATTCCGCTGGACAGCAAAGTGGAGGCGCTGTCGCGGGATGTGCAGGGCGGGGGGCCTGCGGCGAATGCGGCGGTTCAGGCGTCGCGGCTGGGGGTGCGGTCGGCGTTTGCGGGGGTGGCGGGCGCGGATGGCGTCGGGCGCTGGCTGCGGGACGACTTTGTGCGGGAGGGGGTGGATGTGTCGGGCATGAAGCTGCGCGAGGGGGCCTCGACGAATGTCGCCTACTGCTGGATCGAAGCGCCGACGGGGAAGCGGAGCGTCGCGTGGTGCCCAGGGACGGCGTCGTCGCTGTCGTCGGCGGAGGTGGACATGGCGATGGTGCGCGGGGCGCGGGTGCTGCATCTGGACGGGCATCAGCCAGAGGCGGCGCTGGCGGCGGCGAAGGCCGCGCGTGAGGCGGGGGTGCCAGTCAGCCTGGACGCGGGGTCGCTGCGCGCGGGCATGGCGGAACTGCTGCCATACGTGACGATTCTGATCGCCTCGGAGGCGTTCGCGCGGGCCTACACGGGCGAGGGGGACCTCGCACGGGCGCTGCCGAAACTGGCGCAGGTCGGGGCGGAAGTCACGGGCATCACGATGGGGGAGGCGGGCTCGATGGCGTGGCAGGACGGGCAGGCGCTGCATTGCCCCGCGTTCCGCATTCGCGCGGTGGACACGACTGGGGCGGGGGATGTCTACCACGCGGGCTTCGCGGTGCGCTGGCTGGAGACGAAGGATCTGCTGGAGAGCATGCGCTTCGCCTCCGCCGTCTCGGCCCTCAAATGCCTGAAACTGGGCGGGCGCGCAGGAATGCCGACCCGCGCCGCCGTCGAGGAGGCGGTGGAAAGAGGAAGGGGGGGATGAGGGTGGACTTTGAACGGGACCCTGGACTTTGGATTTTGGACTTTGGACGGGACCCTGGACCCTCGACTCTGGACTTTGAACTTTGAACGGGACCCTGGACTTTGGACTCTGGACTTTGGACAGGACCCTGGACCCTCGACTCTGGACTTTGGACGGGACCCTGGACTTTGGACAGGACCCTGGACCCTCGACCCAGGACCCTGGACTCTGGACTTTTGACAGGACCCAGGACCCTGGACCCTGGACCCTCGACTCTGGACTTTGAACGGGACCCTGGACTCTGGACTTTGGACGGGACCTTGGACTTTGGACTCTGGACGGGACCCTGGACTTTGGACGGGACTTTGGACTTTGGACATAACGGGATTTGCGACTTGAATCAATTGAACCACTGAACAACCAGGAGGAAAAAACATGGCGGAACTGCTGTTTCATTTGCGCCCGCAGGCGGGCTACAACAATGTCTTCGAGGTCGGGGCGGCTGGCATGCAGTTGACGCGCTTCGGCGTGCTGAAACTGTCGGCGGGCGCGGCGTGGTCGGGCGACACGGGCGAATACGAGGCGGCGCTGGTGCTGCTGGGCGGCAAGTGCTCGGTGGCGGGGGATGGCTTCGCCTTCGCGGAGGTCGGCGCGCGCGCGGATGTCTTCTCGGGCAAGCCGCACACGGTCTATCTGCCTCGGCGCACCGCATACACGGTGACGGCGCTGACGGATCTGGAGATCGCGGTCAACGAGTCGCCCGCGACGCGCGACACGGCGCGCCCGACGGTCATCGCGCCAGAGCAGTGCCGCGTGATGACGCTGGGGCGGGACAACTTCACGCGGCTCGCGACGGTGATGCTCGACGAGAAGTTCGATTCCGAGCACTTCTACATCGGGGAGGGGATCATCCCCTCGGGCAACTGGTCGGGCTATCCGCCGCACCGCCACGAGTTCGACAATCCGCCTGAGGAGATCGCGATG
The DNA here is from genome assembly GCA_016287975.1 of Lentisphaeria bacterium. The sequence continues at coordinate 8,976 of JAEEXV010000013.1, forward strand.
GAGGAGACCTACTACTACCGCTTCCAGCCAGAGCAGGGCTTCGGCATCCAGAAGGTCTACACGCCCGACGGCACCATCGACGAGACCTACACGGTCAAGAACCACGACACCGTCGCGATCGCGCGCGGATTCCATCCGCTGTGCGGCGCGCCAGGCTACCAGATGTACTACCTCTGGACGATGGCGGGCAAGGTGAACCGCGGCCTCATTTCGTCGAAGGATCCTCAGCACGCCTGGGTGAAGTAGGCCATGGCGGAAGCACGCGACATCCTGCTGGGCATCGACTTCGGCACTGGCGGCTGCAAGGTGACCGCGATCGGCTTCGACGGCGCGCTGGCGGGCGAGGCCTCGGTCGAATACACGACCTGGCACGAACACCCAGGCTGGTCGGAGCAGGATCCCGCCGACTGGCACGCCGCGATGTGCGAGGCGCTGCGGAAACTCGCGCGGCAGGGGCTCAACCTGCGCCGCACGGCGGCCCTCGCGCTCGACGGCTCGACCCACAACGCCGTGCTGCTCGACGGCGCGATGCGGCCCGTCCGCCGCACCATCATGTGGACCGACCAGCGCAGCACCGCCGAATGCGCGGCGCTGCGCGCGGAGTGCGGGGAGGCGATCTTCCGCACCGCGTACCAGATGCCGACGCCGACGTGGACGCTGCCGCAGCTCTTGTGGCTCAAGGCGTACGAGCCGTCGGCGCTGGCGAAGACGCGGCACATCCTCTTCGTCAAAGACTACGTGCGATACCTCCTGACGGGCGTCGCGGCGACGGACTTCATCGAGGCGCAGGGGACGCTTTTCTACGACATGAAGCGCGGCGGCTGGTCGGAGGAACTCTTCGCGCGCACGGGGCTGCCGATGTCGGCGCTGCCTGGACTGGTGCGGCCGACCGACCAGTGCGGGCGCGTCACGCCGGCGGCGTCGCGGGCGACGGGGCTGCCCGAGGGCGCGCCAGTCGTCTGCGGCACCTCGGATTCGGCGGCGGAGGACTACGGCGCGGGCGCGATCGAGCCAGGCGACTGCATCGTCAAACTGGCGACCGCGGGCAATGTCAACGCGATGACCGCCGAGGCGCATCCGCACCCGCAGACTCTGACCTACTCGCACGTGATTCCAGGAATGTTCTACAGCGTCTCGGCGACCAACGCGGCGGCGCTGTGCCAGCGCTGGTTCAGGGACCTCTGCTGCGCCGAGGAGCAGCGCCTCGCCGCCGAAAAGGGCGTCAGCCCCTACGAGGTTATGGACGAAATCGCGTCGCAGTCGCCAGTCGGCGCCAACGGGGTCTTCTTCCATCCGTATCTCCAGGGCGAGCGCTCGCCGTACTGGGACGCGGCCCTGCGCGCGAGTTTCACGGGGGTCGGCATCGCCAGCACCAAGGCGGACTTCCTGCGCGCGCTCCAGGAGGGCGTCGCATTCTCGCTCAAGGACTGCTACGGCGTGCTTCTCGAAATGGGGCTGCCCGCAAAACGCATCCTCCTGATCGGCGGCGGCGCGCGCAGCCGCCTGTGGAGCCGAATCGTCTGCGATGTCTTCGACCTGCCTGTCGAAATCCCGACGCCTGGAGACGCCTCCTTCGGCACCGCGCTGCTCGCAGGGACTGGCGCGGGAATCTTCCCCGACAGCGCGACCGCCGTGCGGCAGTGCCTGAAGATGGCGCCGCCGCTGGAGCCCGTCCCCGAAAACGCCGCGCGCTACGCGGCGCTCTTCCAGAAGTACCGCGCCATCCACGACGCGCTGGCGCCAGTGTATCGGGGATGACGGTCATTGGCCGCTGGACTGGCCCAAAGCCCAGGGCCCTGTCCAAAGTCCAGAGTCCAAAGCCCAGGGCCCTGTCCAAAGTCCAAAGTCCAAAGTCCCGCGTCCAAAGTCCAAAGCCCAGGGCCCTGTCCAAAGTCCAAAGTCCCGCGTCCAAAGTCCAAAGCCCAGGGCCCTGTCCAAAGTCCAAAGTCCAAAGTCCAAAGCCCAGGGCCCTGTCCAAAGTCCAAAGTCCAAAGTCCCCATCGCGGCCTAAAGATCAGCCTTTTTTGTGCCTTGCCTTTTTGTGAAACAAACCACCCACCAACACGGCAACCATGATGATACCCGAGAACAGCTACATGTATGAGATGATCCGCACGGAGTTGGCGGATCTCATTGGCGAGAAGTACGTCTGCACGAAGAGTGCGGACCGCTTCGGGCATTCGATCGACTACTACTGGATTCCAGAGATGTGGCACGACCGCGGGATGGAGACTCCGAAGCCCGACTTCGTGGTGCATCCTGGCAGCGCCGAGGAGGTCTCGAAGGTGGTGAAGCTGGCGAACTACTACAAGCTTCCAGTGGTGCCGTGGGGCGGGGGCTCGGGGTCGCAGGGCGGCGCGCTGCCAGTCTTCGGCGGCATCATGATCGACATGAAGCGCATGAACAAGTTCCGCGGCATCGACAAGGAGGCGCTGACGGTGACGTGCCAGACGGGGCTGATCGCGAAGCACCTGGAGTGGCGCTGCAACAAGGAGGGCTTCTCGACGATGCACCTGCCCGCCTCGATCTCCTGCGCGACCATCGGCGGCTTCCTCGCGCACCGCGGCACGGGCGTCCTCTCGACCAAATACGGCAAGATCGAGGACATGGTGATGTCGATGGAGGTGGTGACGCCGACGGGCGAGATCATCCGCACGCTGCCTGTCCCGCGCCATGCGTCGGGCCCCGACCTGACGATGCTCTTCACGGGGAGCGAGGGCACGCTGGGCATCATCACCGAGGTCACGCTGAAGGTGCATCCGCTGCCCGAGGCGCGCGAGTTCCGCGCCTACATCTTCAAGGACTTCCACACCGCGATGTGCGCTGGCGCGGAACTGATGCGCTCGCGGCTGCAGCCGTGCGCGGTGCGCCTCTACGACGAGACCGAGACGCTCACCCACGTCCGCAAGGTCTTCGGCATGGAACTGGAACAGGGCGCGTACCTCGTCTTCGGCTTCGACGGGCGCAAGGACATCGTCAAGTGCCAGATGCGCTATGCGCGCGAGATCATGGAGAAGCAGTACGGCGGGATGGACATGGGCAGCAAGGGCGGCGACCTCTGGTGGGAGAACAAGTACAAGTTCTTCTATCCGCCCTACGCCTTCCACCTGCCGCAGGCCTACGGCACGCTGGACACGGTCGCGACCTTCGCGAACATCGAGAAGGTCTACTGGGCGATGAAGAAGGCGGTCAACGACAACTTCCCGCAGGCGCGCTTCATCGGGCACTTCTCGCACTGGTACGAGTGGGGCTGCATGCTGTATGCGCGCTTCATCTTCGAGGAGAAGGACGTGCCGAAGGATCCGCGGGCGGCGGCGGCGCTCTATAACCGCGTCTGGGACCTCGCGATCCGCGCGGCGATCGCCAACGGCGGCGTCATCAACGAGCACCACGGCGTCGGGCTGAAGCTGGGCCGCTACATGAAGGACCTCTACGGCACGGCGATGCCGGTGCTGGAGGGGATCAAGGAGCAGCTGGATCCGAACCGCATCATGAACCCTGGCAAGCTGGGGCTGTAAAGGAGGCAGGAAAACATGCACATCGACCAATTCACCGACCCCATCCAGAAGTGCCGCTTCTGCTTCATGTGCCGCCATCTCTCGGGTGTCGGCAACGTCACCTTCACCGAGGCCGACACCCCGCGCGTGCGCGCAGGCCTCGTCTACGGCCTGCAGGCGCGCCCCGAGGGCTGGCGCGACCCCGACTTCATCGACACCGTCTACCGCTCCGACCTCTCGGCCGCCTGCCGCCGCAACTGCGTCAACCACTACGACGAAAACGGCCTGATGCTGGCCGCGCGCGCGGACATCGTCGAGCAGGGCCTCGCGCCCGCCTACGTCCAGGCGCTCGCCAGAAAATACCGCAAGGCGTCCGCGTGGAAAGTCCAGGGCAGGGGCAAGGCGCTCTATCTCGCCGACCGCTATTCGGCCGCGGCGGGGGCGGACAAGGCCTTCGCGAAACTGATGGCCGCGAGGAAGCTGGCCTTCCGCACCATCTCTGGCGGCTGCCTCGGCAAGAGCCTGAAGATACTGGGCTATCTCGCCGACGCGAAGGCGCAGGCGGAGGCCTTCGCGGCCTTTGTGAAGCCGCTGAAGGCGTCGGCGCTGGTGGTGTCGAGCCCAGCTGCGTACGACGCCCTGACGAAGGACTACCCCGAGTGGGGCGTCGAGTTGGGCGTGCCCGTGAAGCACACCTCGGAGTTCCTGCTGGAGCATGGCTTTGCGTGGAGACGCCCCGCGGGCGAGGTCTACTACCTGGAGAGCGACTTCCTGCGGAACTACGACGAATCGCCGTATCCAGCGAAGTTGCTGGAGGCGCTGCGGGCGAAGTGCCTGCCCTTCGGCACCAACGACGAGGAGTCGTACTCGTGCGGCGAGGGCGCGATGCTGCTGCCTGAGTTCAACGCGGAGCTGGTGAAGGATCTGGCGCTGTACATCGAGGAGCGCGCCGACCATCCGAAGACGGACCGCATCGTGACCGCCTCGCCGTACACCAAGGTGCAGCTGGCGAAATACACGAAGCTGCTGGTGTCGACGCTGGAAGAACTCGCCCTGGCGGCGCTGTAGGGGAGGGCGGAACGATGGCACTGGTCACGATGACGGAGATGCTGCAGGCGGCGCGCCGCGAGAAGCGCGCCATCGGCGCATTCAATGTGGGCAACTACGAGACCGCGCTGGCGCTCCTCAAGGCCGCGGAGGCGGAGCAGTCGCCAGTCATCATCCAGGTCTACGACCGCCTCTTCCAGTCGGAGAAGGCGGCGGACCTGGCGGGGACGCTCTTGCGCATCGCGCGCCGCTGCAACCAGGCGGTCGCGCTGCACCTGGACCACGGCTCCAGCCTGGAGCATGTCGCGGTCGCGCTGCACGCGGGATACACGTCGGTGATGCTGGACGCGTCGCGCGAGGCCTTCGACGAGAATGTGCGGCTGACGCGGCTGGCGACGGTGCTCGCACATGCGGCGGGGTGTTCGTCGGAGGGCGAGATCGGCCATGTCGCGCAGGGCGACGAGAATGCGCTGACGCAGGTGGAGGAGGCGGTGCGCTTCGCGGAGGCGACGGGCGTCGACGCGCTGGCGGTCTCGATCGGGACGGTGCACGGCTACTACAAGAGCGCGCCGCACATCGACGTGCCGCGCTGCCGTGCGATCGCGGAGGCGCTGCCTGGGGTGCCGCTGGTTTTGCACGGCGGCTCGGGCACGCCGCTGGAGGATGTGCGGCGGGTCATCGAGTGCGGCATCGCGAAGGTGAACATCGCGACGGAGTACATGGACACCTACCTCAAGAGTTCGCGGGCCGAACTGGAGAGACTCGACGGGCGCTTCGTGCCAGTCGACAAGTACTTCGACCCCGTCGTCGAGGCGTGCGCCGCCCATGCGGCGCGGCTGATTCGGTTCTTTGCAGGGAAATAGCAGGCATGGAAATCATCAAGGTTGCGGACTATCAGGCGATGAGCGTCCTGGGCGCGGAGATTCTGCATGACGCCATCGTGGAAGCCCTCTCGCGGGGGCGGCATTTCAATCTGGGGCTGGCGACGGGCAACACCATGATCGAGTTGTACCGGCTGCTCGCCGACCGCCTCAACGCGGAACAGGTCGACCTCTCGCGGCTGCAGACCTGGAACCTCGACGAGTATGCGCTGGACGAACATCACGCGGTGCCGCACACGCACCCCCTGAGCTACTGGCGCTACATGCACGAGAAGCTCTTCGACCGCTTCCTGCCCGAGCGCAACTTCGGGGAGGCGCAGGCGCACTTCCCCGATCCCTCGGATCCCGCGCGCTTCGACCGTGAACTGGCGGCGGCGGGCGGCCTCGACCTGCAGCTCCTGGGCATCGGCTTCAACGGCCACATCGCCTTCAACGAGCCGCAGACGGAGGCGGAGATCTCCGTCGAGGCCTACGGCGCGCTGCCGACGCGCGTGCTGCCGCTGACCAAGGAGACCATCGAGCAGAACACCTACGTCACCGCCAACGGCGATTCCTCGCTGGTGCCGCGCTACGCCGCCACGACGGGCATGAAGCCGATCCTCGCGGCGAAACGGGAACTGCTGCTGGCGTGCTTCGCCGAACAGCAGGCGCCGCTGCGCAAGATGCTGGGCGACGGAAAGGCGACGCCGGCGCTGCCCGCCTCCTATCTGCTCGCGCATCCGGACTTCACCCTGATCTACACCGCCGACAAGATTGCCCTCGATGAAAACGCTCATTGAACACTGCCGGATCGTCTCGCCGGGGCTGGATGTCCCGGAGGGCGACCTTTTGCTGGAGGACGGGCGCATCGCGGCGGTTGGCGCAGTGCCTGACGGCGCGGCGGATGCGCGCATCGACGGGCGCGGCCTCATCGCGGCGCCTGGCTTCATCGACATCCACAGCCACGGCCGTTCCGGCTTCGACTTCTGTGACGGCTCACTGGAGGCGCTCGCCGCCATCGGCCGCGGCAAGTTGCAGGACGGCGTGACGGGCTTCCTGGCGACCTCGCTGACCTTTCCGATGGAGGCGCTCAGGCAATTCTGCCGTGATGCCGAGGAATACA
>JAEEXV010000169.1 GCA_016287975.1 Lentisphaeria bacterium
AGGAGGCCAAGAACGAACTGAACCGACTGGACGACATCCGCACCGACGAGTCCTCCGACTTCCAGCCCATCGGCGACTCCAACTTCAAGGAGTTCAAGCGCACGGTCGTCTTCACCGCCGCGCAGGTCTACGAAATGCGCGAGAAGGTCCAGCAGGAGTGCAACGACATCCAGGATGCCCTGGATGACTACAACGCCGCCACCAAAATCGACTTCGACTCCCCGCTCGCGCGGAAGTAGAAGATTGTAGGCGGTGCGGCGGCGACTTGGCGCCGCCGCGGGAGGGAACCGAACCTCTCCCACCGCCCCGGTCTTTTTTTGCCTTTTTACAAGTCAACAAGGAGGTTCATCCATAATGTGAAATGACGAATGCATCCAGATAGGCCAGGCGAATGTAAGCAGGAGTAAACCTGGCATCCTTCCGAGTCAAGACCCCACGGTGGTGCCGTTGCTTTGCAGCGGCTATGATGCGGCCGAGACGCGCGCGAGAGCGCAGCGGACTCGAGTCAAAAAGGTCTAAGCAGAGGTATGTTTCCTCTGTCTCCTGGGATCCCAACGTTCAATCTCATTCTGAATTCAGGAGAAAAGAAATGACGTCGATTCCGTCTGTCGTTTTTGTGAAAACCGATGCCCAAGTCAGCAGTTTTGCGGAGCAGAATCGCGGACTCATTTTCCAAGCCTTCCATCGCGCCAGACTTCCCCGCCACGACTGGGACGGGGTGATGAACAACATGCTCATCAAATTCGCCAAGGGGAAGCTCGACTTCAATGCCTCCAAAGGCGCAAAGTACTCGACGTTCATTTATGGCGTGGCCAGAAACTGCGCCCTCGATGAACTTCAACGCCGTCACCCCGAACCCGTCGACGTGATGGACAAGCACTGGGAAAATCTGCGCGACGGGCACGAGTTCCAGCGCTCGCTGGAGGGGCATGACGCAAAGGTCATCGTCCAAGAGAGCCTGAAGCGTCTGGTCAAGGAGGTGCGCGACAAGAAGAAGGTGGAGATTCTTGTCCGCTTTGTCCTGAACGGCGAGGACCGTGATGCCGTGGCGCAGTCCTACCACGTCGCCCCCGACTACGTCTCGGTCGTCAAGACGCGCTATTATGGACGTCTTCAGAGACTTGCCCGCGAGGTGCTGAAACAAGACGAGGAAGGTCGCCTTGAAACGGACGGCACGGACATCAGTTTCCTGAATCCATATCTGAAGCTCCGATAACCCCGCGCCCGCCGCCCAGGCAGCCACAATCAAGCCGCCTGGGCGGCGGGGACATCAGTGGGCGAGTTTTCCCGCCAGCTGTTCCCCATACAGGGCGGCAATCGCCGTCGTTTTCATATCAGGCCATTTCGGCCTGGAATCCCAGGGGAAAGGCTGAATCGTCACCTGCTTTTTTGCATATTTTAGCTTGCAAATTCAATTTTCGATATTATTTTTACAAGCCTCCTTTCCCCGCGAGGGTTGGCGATTTCCACCGTATGGGGAACAGCGCGTTGCACAAAAAACTGGAGTTTGCAGAAGGGGAGATTTTCGATGTTTGCACGTCATCTACGCGAGCAGGTATTGGAGGCGGCGGGGCAATATCCGATTGTGGCGGTGACGGGGCCGCGTCAGTCCGGGAAAACGACCTTGTGCCGAGAATTGTTTCCGAGGCATGCGTATGTCAACCTGGAGCGTCCGGATATCCGTCAATTTGCGCGGGAGGATCCCAACGGCTTTTTGGCGCGGTATTCGGGGGCGGTCATTCTGGATGAGGTGCAGCGGGTGCCTGAGTTGTTCAGTTACCTGATGCCGTTGGCGGACGAGCGGGGAAAAATGGGGGAGTATGTGCTGTCTGGATCTCAGAATTTCCATTTGCAGGCGGCCATCAGCCAATCGCTGGCGGGGCGCTGTGCGACCTTGCGGCTTCTGCCGCTGACGGGAAGGGAACTGGCGGGGGAGGCGAACCACGACATCTTCGGGCTGGCGTCGGAGCCGCCTGCGGCAGGGGAGGCGCGGAAGGGGGGCGTCTTCGCGCACCTGCTCCGCGGGGGGTATCCGGCAGTGCACGCGCGGGGAATCCGTCCATCGGGGTGGTATTCGCAGTACACGCAGAGTTATCTGGAGCGCGACGTGCGTCAATTGAGCAATGTCGGGGATCTTGAGGTCTTCGAGCGTTTTCTACGTCTGGCGGCGGGGCGCAGCGGCCAGTTGCTCAATATGGATTCCCTGGCGCTGGACACGGGCGTATCGCCAGTCACGGTCAAGCGGTGGATTTCGCTGCTGGCGGCGAGCTACATCGTGTTTCTGCTGCGCCCGCACTGCCGAAACTTCAACAAGCGACTGATCCGCGCCCCGAAGTTCTATTTCTACGACACGGGGCTGCTGTGCTATCTGCTGGGCATCCGAACGGTGGCGGATCTGGAGTTGCATAGCCAGCGGGGAGCGATATTCGAGACCTTCGTGGTCTCCGAACTGGCGAAATGTTGCCTGAACCAAGGGATCGAGCCGCCCCTGTACTTCTGGCGCGATTCGCAGGGGCATGAGGTCGACCTCCTCGTCGAGGACGGCGAACGGCTGTATCCCATTGAAATCAAGTCGGGGCAGACCGTCTCCGGGGCCATGTTCGACGGCCTCCGATATTGGCAGGCACTTGACCAGGGGCCCGACGGCATGCTCATTTACGGCGGGGAGGAGTCATATACCCGCAATGGAGTGCTTGTCCGCAGCTGGGCCACCGTCTGAGCGCGCCATTGACGATTCCTCATCCGTTGCCCTCCAAGGGGGCGGTTGACGCGCGGGCTGAAGGCTACCGCGCGGCCTGGATGGAGGCGATGGAACGGAAGGTCTCGCGGGTGATCTTGCCTGCCTCGAAGAGGAGCTGGAGGGCGCGGTCCATGGTGATCATGCCGTCCTTGGCGCCAGTCTCGATGGTGCTGGGGAGGAGGTGGGTCTTGTTGTCGCGGATGAGGGCGCGGACGGGGGTGGTGCCGATGAGCACCTCGAAGACGGCGATGCGGCCGCCGTCGGTGTCGGCGCGCGGGAGGAGGCGCTGCGCGACGATGCATTCGAGGGAGGCGGCGAGCTGGGCGCGCACCTGCCCCTGCTGGGCGGGCGGGAAGACGTCGATGATGCGGTCGACGGTCTGGCAGACATCGTTGGTGTGGAGGGTGGCGAAGACGAGATGGCCCGTCTCGGCGGCGGTGAGGGCGGCGCCGATGGTCTCGGCGTCGCGCATTTCGCCGACCATGATGACGTCGGGGTCTTCGCGCAGGACGTATTTGAGGGCGTTGGCGAAGCTGTGGGTGTCGGCGCCGACCTCGCGCTGCTCGACGAGGGCCTGCTGGTGGCGGTGGACGAACTCGATGGGATCCTCGATGGTGATGATGTGGCAGGGGCGGGTGGCGTTGATGCGGTCGATCAAGGCGGCGAGGGTGGTGGACTTGCCGTGGCCGGTCGGGCCAGTGACGAGGACGAGCCCCTGGCGGCGCTTGGTGAGGTTGACGAGGGAGGCGGGGAGGCCGAGCTCCTCGGGGGTCGGGATGCGCGTCGGGATGAGGCGCAGCGCGACCGCGATCCGCCCCTTCTGGTAGAAGCCGTTGACGCGGAAGCGGTATTCCTGTTCCTGGCCGGATTGGCTGTCGGGCGCGGTGACCGAGAGCGCGAAGTCGATTTCGCGGGTGTTCTCGAACTCGGCGCGCTGCGTGCCCGAGAGGACGCTGAAGAGCAGCTGGCGGGTGTCGGCGGGCTTGAGCAGGGGCATGTCGTAGGGGCGCAGGACGCCGTCGATGCGCACGGTGGGCGGGGCATCGGCGGTGAGGAGCAGGTCGGAGGCGCCGTAGGAGATCGAGTTGCGCAAAAGCCGCTTGAGGTTGAAGCCCGAGACGGAGGTCTCCTCCTCGGCGTTGACGCGGAAGGTGCCCGCGCCCGTCTCCATGCCCTGGAGCAGCAGCAGGAACTCGTCGCGGTTGGTGGCGGCGGACGCCGCGACATCGGGGGTGACGGCGCGCGTGCGGCAGAGTTCGAGGAGGGAATGGCTGAAGTCGACCATGCCGAGCGCGGCGTTTTCCTTGATGACGTCGCGCAGGCGGCTGATCTCGCGCCGCGCGATGAGGCGCGAGACCAGCGGCGTCCCCAGGAGGATCTCGAAGGCGGGGACGCGCCCCTGCCCGTCGGCGGCGGGAAGCAGGCGCTGCGCGACGATGCCCTGGAGGGCGAGGGCGAAGTCGGCGGCGGCCTGCGCGCGCATCTCCTCGGGATAGAAGTTCAGGATGCGCTCGACGGTCTGCTCGACGTCGACGGTGTGGAAGGTCGCGCAGACCAGGTGGCCTGTCATGGCGGCGGAGAGGGCGGTCTCGATGGTGTCGCGGTCGCGGATTTCGCCGATGAAGATGGCGTCGGGGTTCTGGCGGACGACGTGGGCGAGGGCGGTCGCGAAGTCGCGGGTGTCGCCGCCGATTTCACGCTGGGAGACGACGCAGAGGCGGTCGCGGTGCACGAACTCGATGGGGTCTTCGAGGGTGACGATGTGGCGGCGGAAGTGCGCGTTGATATGGTTGAGCATCGCCGCGAGGGTCGTGGACTTGCCTGAACCAGTGGCGCCCGTGACGAGGATGAGGCCGCGCGGCGCCTCGGCGAGCGCGCGGACGGCGTCGGGGATGTGGAGCGGCGCGAAGTCGAGGTCGCCTGAGGGGACGCGGCGGACGGCCATCGCGGGCGCGCCGCTCTGGAAGGACAGGTTCAGCCGGAAGCGGTCGCCGCCGAGGTCGACACCGAGGTCGAGGTCGCGCTCGCGCTCGAAGCGCGCCCAGGCGCCTTCGGGGAGGGACGCCTCGCAGAATGCCTGGAAATCCTCCGCCGCGAGCGGCGGCTCCGCAGGCACCGAGGTCACGGCGCCAGTCTGGCGCATGGCGGGCACGCGCCCCGCGCCCAGAAAGAGGTCGGAGGCATGGAGCGCCTGCATCCGCAGGCAGAGGGTTTCGATGCGCGTGGTCATGGCAGTCGGATTCGGCGGCGTCATTTTCAGGAAGCGCGAAAGATGCATCCTCCGATGGCGGCCTTTTCCGCCATCTGTGCACGGGAAAAACGTCTGTCGGATGCGCGTTTAATATACGCACCCGCACCCGCATTGCAAGCACCGCCGAAAATGCCATGCCGCCGACGCGCGCGCCGTCACGGCTTTATTGCGGGTTCCACCACCTCCGTCGGGAGTGCGGTGGCCAGCAATTGGGCGAGGCGCCGATTGACGGTCTCCAGCGCCTGCCCGACCAGTTTTGCCTGCAAATGCGGTGCGTCCGAAAGGATCCTGCACGTCGCGCAGAAATTCCGCAGGCAGTTCCGCAGCGACGGGCTGTCCGTCGCAAGCCGATCAAGCGCCCCGTGATCCTGCCTCGCCGCAGGGACGCCGTCCCCATAGAGGAATTGCGCCACGATTCGCCGATGGCGCGGCTGGACCTCGGCAATCATGCCCTGCTCCCATTTCCACAGCGTGGTCCAATGCACGCCCAGTTGGCTGGCAAGTCGATACAGGCTCATCCCCAGCATCATGCGCTTCAGGCGCAGGCGTTCCCGCCCAGCGGCGTCAAACACGCCATCGAACTCCTTCTCCATAACCGTTGCTCCTCCGTTGCCGACTCCGCCCCCGACAATCCATACTGTATCCCCTCCCGCGCGATTCCTGGTACATTTCCCGCAAACGCTTCAAAATCCATATTTTGCGCGGGACTTCGCGGGACTTTTCCGCCCGTCATCCGATTTCACTGGCTTCCCCACCTGGATTCGAACCAGGTCTAAATGGACCAAAACCATTTGTGCTACCGTTACACCATGGGGAAGTCGCGACGCGTAATATACTACTGGAAAGCGAGACGTTCAGCGGTAATTGAACAAATCCGCGAGATTGTAGGAGCCGCCCGAGGCGGCGTTGACGGCGCGGAGAATCTTCTGGCGGACCTTGGAGGAGAGGAAGCGTCCACGGCAGGCCTTGGCCATCATCTTGTGGGTCACCTGCTCGGTAGAGGCGGCGACGATCTGGTGGTTGGTGAGGCCCAGCTGCTCCAGGAGCGCCGCGATCGGCTGTGGGCCGTGCTCCAGGGGGTTGGGCGCGGCGGCAAGGTTGTCTTCCGTTTCCGTCATGGTTGGTCAGCGCAAATGATTCCAGGCCTCCGTCGCGTATTTCTCCTGGACCAGCTGGGCGATCCGCGCCTCCAGCTCCGCGTCGGGGCGGAAGCCGCGCGCAAGCGAAATCCGCATCACGTCGGCGAAGCCGCCTTCGAGGGCGCGGGCGATTTCGTCGCGCGGGAAGGGCAGCGGCCCGTTGAAATGGAGGCTTCCCTGGTGGAGCAGTCCGTCGGCGGTGCGGCGCTGGGCGCTGCCCGCGATCTTCCGTCCGTCCAGCAGGAGGTCGTATCGCGTGGGATTGGTGAAGCAGACCATGGTGGCGCGCTCGACCGAATGGGGGATTTCCACCTGCGCCAGTTCGACGGCCAGGCCCAGGCCGCACAGTCCGTGCTGCACCGAGCGGTTGATCCAGTCGTAGCTGGTGATGCGGTCGAGGCCAGTGAGCCAGTGGCCCGCGGGGAAGGCGATGCTGTAGGTGAAGTCGAAGTCGTGGTAGACGATGCCGCCGCCAGTCGGGCGGCGCACCGCCGCGAAGCCCGCGGGCGCGGCCTCCCAG
>JAEEXV010000170.1 GCA_016287975.1 Lentisphaeria bacterium
GAATCCGGAAGGCCAGCCGGCGGGCAAGCCCGCCGGCACACGCCGGGCAAATGCATGGCCCGGGAGAATCCGGAAACCCAGCCGGCGGGCAAGCCCGCCGGCACACGCCGGGCAAATGCGGGGCCCGGGAAAATCCGGAAGGCCAGCCGGCGGGCAAGCCCGCCGGCACACGCCGGGCAAATGCGGGGCCCGGGAGAATCCGGAAGGCCAGCCGGCGGGCAAGCCCGCCGGCACACGCCGGGTCAATGCATGGCCCGGGAAAATCCGGAAGACCAACCGGCGGGCAAATGCGGGCCCGGGAAAATCCGGAAGGCCCGGCTGTTTATTCCCCCTGCGGGGCGGCAATAGGAATAGCCTGGCACAGAACCCCGCTGGAGGCGATGCCGCTGAATAGGGCGGCATCCGCATCCGGGGGGCGGGGATTGGCTAGTGCCGCGTTATGCGGACGTCGTTTCATTGAATTGGATGTCGGCTTGGACCAGGTAGTCCCGCTTGTCGTCGCTGGCGCGCTGGCAGGCGTCGCGCATGCATTGTTCGAGTTCGCGGAAGTTTCCCTTGCACCCGTTGGCAAAGTGGTTCCATAGGCAGTCGAAGGCCTTTTCCCCGACTTCCTGGATTTTGAAATCGGCGAAATCGCCATCCTGGAGGACGCAGTCGAGGATGTATTTGAAATTGTCCTTGCATCCGGCAAGGCGTTCCTTCAGATTGGGAATGGGGAGCTGGTGATCGAAGCGATTGATGAGGTCGTTGCGGAATTCGACCGAGTTGCGGATTTTCTCGGTCTCGTTGCTGGCGGCGACGATGAGTGTGGGGCAGAAGATGGAATTGCCATTGAGGCCTCGGGGGCGGATCATGTAGTCGTCAAGGTAGGCGAGGAGCTTGCCTTGGATGATGGAATTGGCGGCGCCGATTTCGTCGAGGAAGACGACCTGTCCGAGATTTCGCGCGAGGAGGCCGCAGTTGCCGTCCGCGGAACCGCCGGTGTAGGCGCCTTTGGCATATCCGAAGAGGTGGTATTCGAAGTCGTCTTCCTTTCGGTTGAATTCGGGGATGGGGATGCGCGGCGGATGGTGCTGGTCCTGCTTGGAACTCTTGAACAAAGGCTGGAGTTCGATGCGGATGCGTTCCTGGAGGTAATTGGCGATCAGCGTCTTGCCGACGCCGCTGTCGCCGAGGAGGAGGACCTTTGGCAGGCGGAGGATGTCGGTTCCCTTGGAATCCATCTTAGCCTTGGGGTTTTTGACTTTTTCCTTGATTTTATCGCGGTAGGCTTCAAGGTCGCGTCCGCTCGGGAAGAGGCGACGGATTTGATCCGCGAAAATCTTGGCGATGCGCTGGAGCTGGAGGAGGAGTTTGCCCATGTGGGCGAAGACCGCGGTGGAATAGAGGTGGTTGGTGGAATCGCGGCTGGTCGACTGGAACTTGACATAATCCTTGGTTTTCAAGGCGGGGTTCTCTCTTTCCGGGCACTGGTTCCATTTGACGCACTGTTCTTGGATCTGCGGAAAGACCTCTTCGGGGGACTCCTTGAAATGGAGATGCACGACTTCGGAGGCGCCTTGCTCGACGACGGTCTCGCTGACGTTCTTCAGTTCGTCGACATCGATGGGGCGCTGGCAAAGCAGAAACACCTTTTCAAAATCTTTGCCTGCAAGAGGGAGGGATTCGTGGTCGCGGTCGAAGAGGCAGAGGAGGTGCACCTTGAAGCGACTGACTTCGGGGATTTCAATGGCGGCGAGCTGGTCGTATTGTACTTTGTTGCCGTTGGTCAACACGTGGTCTTTGCCGATGGTCGTCATGGTAGAACTCCTGTTGCGTGCATTTGGGCGAGTTCGACGAGTTTGGAATTGTATGTGACTCCCGCAAGAGCGCAGTAGTCTTTCAGGGATTGCTCCAGGTTGGGGTCGTCGTCGTCAAGGCGTTCGGGGAGCGGCGCGCCGTATTCCAGGCACCGCCGGAGGCAGGCCTGGGCGGCCCAGGCGAGCTTTGCGTCTTTGCTGAAGAGAATCTTCTTCAGGTCGCATTGTCCGTCGTCCCAGACAAGCCGGACATGGGAGAGATAGCGCGCGAACGTCTCCGGGTTGGTTTTTGTGGGTAGCTTGTCCCACAGGAAAGTGCGTTTATCTTTTGTTTGTGTTGTTCCACCGGTATTGGCGATGACCGGGACGAAAGATTCTTTGCCTTCCACGTGGGCATTTGCGCCGAGGTCCCACGGATCGCCGGAGCAGAGGAATGCCTGGCGAGATTCTTCGAGCCACTGGGCGAGCGCTTTGAGGAGGCTATGCCGCCGATACAGGTAGTCGAGGATGTTTTTGCTTCGGGGGGTCTTGGGGGTGGCGGCAAGGCCGTCGATGCCGTTGAAACGGCAGGTGGCCTTGCCGTCGGCAATCCGGACGCGGAATACGAAGTTGTCCGCTGTGCCATCCTGCGGCAGGTCATCGGGCTGGACGAGCGTGCCGTTGCCGTATACGGGCGTTGCCTCGTCGGAAGGGTCATCGACATCGAGGGCGTCTTCATCGTCCAGGGAGAGTTCGGGATCGTCTTCGCCGAGGGAATCGTCGAGGTCGTCGGGATCGACGTTGTCGGTGTCGGCATCGACCAGGGGGATGGGGATAATCTCCCCGTGTTTTTCGAGGTCTTGAAGGAGGTGCGCGATCTCCGAAGGGGATGCCTCGTTGCAGAGCGTCTGGTCGGCGCGATTGATCGTGAGAGGTGCCTTGGTCGCGGCTGGTTCGGGGGCCTGAGTTTGGACGCGAGCGGTAGCCATTTTTGGACGGGGGTTAGAAGTCGGCGAAGAAGACGTGGGCGACGGGGGAATCGCGGCGAATGGGGATTTGGCTGGCGGCGGCCTCCAGGAGTTTCTGGCAGGTCTGGGTGTGTGCGATGGAGGTCAGCAGGTCGTGGTCGTCGTTGGCGGCGGCGGCGGAAGACAGGGTGCGCTTGTCGCTCTTGCTGATGACGCGCCAGAGCAGCCGGAAATAGGCGGGATTGAGTTTTTCGTAAGGGGAGCCGTCTTTTTGGAATTCCGTGCAGAAGTCGTCTTCCGCGGCGCTGTCCTTGCCATCTTGGCTTTTCAGTTCAAGCAGGGCTTTGACCCATTTGAGGTCGCAGGCGGTGGTGCCGGTGTGGAAGCTCTGCATGGAGAGCTGGGTGCCGCGTTCGCCGATGGACTGGGCGGCGACCAGGCCGATGGGGAAGAGGGCGTCGTCTTTGATGGCTTCGCGCAGTACGTCCTTTTCGTCCTTTTCGTCCTTTCCGTCCTTGAAGAGGTCCTCGGCAGGGCAGAGGATGGAGTTGTCGAGGATGGAGCGGATTTTGCCGCCATCGACGACATAAGGCCAGAGGGCGAAGACGAGGCGGCGGGTGATGGCGCCGGCCTGGGCGGTCCCCAGTTTTTTGTCGCAGAAGGAATGGCGGGCGTTCATCGCGGCGGAGAAGGAGTCGGAGGCGTTTAGCCCATCGCACAAGGTCCTTTTGAAAAATATGGGTTTGCCGTCGGGGCCGAAGGTCTGGAGATCGCCGCGGGCGGCGATGAGCTGCCGCAGCTGCTCGGGCTTGCCGCGGGCGCCGGAAGTGGACATGGCGGCGATATGGAGGCCTGGCGTCGCCCAGTCAACTTTTTCAGGTTTGCAGACTTCTTCCAAGTGCTTCTTGACCTTGTCCTCCAGGATCGAGTTGTCGTCTTCGGGGCATTTCTGCTTGGCGAGGTCTTTTTGCAGGCTGAGGCAGTCATAGAATCCGAAGGAGACTCCCGCGCGGGTGCAGGCTTCGAGAGCGAGGCGCATCCAGCGTGAGATGATGGATATCGCCGAATCGCTGGGTTTGTTGCAGATTTTCGGGAGGAGCTCTTTATGTTCATCTTTCGAAGGCGTGGAGGATATGCCTGCACCTTGCAGTAGATTTTGAAAGTCTTCGCAGAGGTCTTCGAGGCCGGAGGGCTTCGTGAGGAGCCAGTAGGTGCCCATGACGAAGTCCTGTTCGTAATGGGCGGTGGGTTTGCCATTGGCGAGGGAGAGGAGATTGTGGTCGGGGAGGAGGCGCCTGGCATCTTCCTGCGCCTCGGGCGAGAGGGGGAAGTGCAGGACCATTTCGTCGCCGTCGAAGTCGGCGCCGAAGTCTTTGCAGGCGAGAGGGGAGAGCTGGATGACCTCGGTGTCGCCGGGGATGGGGACGGGGTGGAAGGCGTGGAAACTGTAGCGGTGGAGGGAGGGCTGGCGGTTCAGGAGGACGAGGGTGTCGGGATGGTCTTCCAGGAAACGCGTGAGGAGCCGTTCCTGGCGGTCGGCGATTTCGGGGGTGCGTGGGGTGCGCCGATTCCATTTTGCCAGCTGTTCCAGCGCTTTTTGTTCCTGTGCCAACTGCTGGCTGGCGCGATCGGAGGTGATGGCGTCCTGCCCCTCCAGCCGTTCGCCGATGACGCCGATGCCGGCTGGCGGCGTATTGGATTGAAGGACTTGATCGCCCATCAGTTCCCAGAGGACTTGCACGGGGATGCCGGCTTGGTTCCAATTGAGTTCCGGATTGGGGGCGATGACCATTCGGGCGGAGCGGTCGACGCGGCGGCCGAGGCCATTGTAGCGCACGAAGCCGGTCTTCCCGTCGAGGAATTGCATGATGATCTGAAAGAGCCTCGTGACAGCTTTTTTCAGTTGTTCTTTTTTCTTTGGAGCGTTCTTTGAGTTGTCTTTTCCTTTCGTGTATGCCTTGCAGGCTTCCAGGACGGGCAGATAACCATCCTGATCCAGCGTATCCAGGTTGATTCTATCGGGATGGATGGCGAGAGGGCGATGGCAGAGCGGGAGAACGGGGAGGATGGTGATTTCCGGGGCGCCTTTCGGGACGGTGAAGCCGTTCAGTTTTTCAGGATAGGGGATGGGGACGGGCAGTTCGATGAATCCCCATTGGCTGCGGGATTTGGCGGATGTTTTTTGGACATCCCCGAAGATGGCGGGGTCGAAAAGCGAGTGCTTCGTGGGGGTGAGTGTCGAAGCGGCGCCTGCGCGGGCGTGGCCGCGCAGCTCCTGGCTTTGGTGCTTTTCGCAGACGACGGAAATTTCGCCGAGTTCGGCAGGCCTGGTCTTCAATTTATCCCACAGGGTTTGCGCGTTTCCGTTGTTCTTTCCTTCCTTCTTATCGCCTTTGAATGTGCGGCGGCAATGGATGACAATGTTGTCGGGCCAGCGGGCGGGCGGGGTGCCTTCGGGGGTGAGCGTCGCGTTGAAGAATTTCTTTTGGGGGTTGAAGTCTTGGGCTTCGAGGAGCAGCGTTCCGGCGGGGGCGCCGGTCGCGCAGTCTTGGATGGGGAAGGCGAGGGAATGTTCGGAGCGCGGGGTGGCGTTTTCCGCCGAATATCCCCATGAGCGGAGGAGCCAGCCGAGTTTCAGGCTGGGGGTATCGTTCTTTTGGGCGTTGTCGAGGGGGACGCGGATTTTCTCGAAGTGCGTGCCGTCGCATTCTTCGTGCTGGCAGCGGAAGTCGAAGACAACGCTCTTGTCCAGGGATTCCACCGAGGAGACCTGGTGGGTTTCGCCGCCAAGGAGATTCTTCAGAGCCTTTGGATCGCGGGAGAACTGGAGGTGGCCGTCCTTCCATTCGATGAGCAGGGCGCGGAGGTAGTCCCGGAGGAGTTCGGGGAATTTGGCGGGCGCTTGCGGGGCGGCGGCCTTGGGCCCGAGCATTTCATCGAGGATATGGTTGGCGTTGTAGGCGGCGAGGGCCCAGACCTCCATTTCGCCGAGGCGCTGGCCGCCGCCCAGGCGGCGGCCATGGATCGCCTGCCCCGTCTTGCTGCTGTAGAGATAGGAATCGCCGCCGCGGCGGGCCTGCTCCTTCAGCATCGGGATGTGGGCGAGGCGGACGATGTGCTCGTAGCCGACCAGCACGGGGGAGAGGGTTTGCTTGCCGTCGGGCAGCGTCAGGCGGATTTTCCCGTAGCGGTCGAGGCCGGATTCTTCCAGAAGCTGCTGGATTTTATCGTGGTCGAGGCGGTCGATGTCGGGATAGCCGCAGGGGCGCCGGTCGGACGGCGTGAGGAATTCGGCATCCCGGTGATTGTGGTGCAGAAGCCATGCCAGGTGGGTTTCGAGGAGCTGCCCCGGATTCATTCGGGAGATGACGCCGTGCGGATTGAGCAGGATTTCAATGGGGCGGTTCCGCCATTCGCCCAGTTCGGCCGCATCCGGCAGGCGCGGCATCTGTTCGTCGGGGAGAATCTGTCCGACGACGCCCTTGTTGCCGTGGCGCCCCATCAGCTTGTCGCCGAGACGGAGCGGGATCTGGAACTCGACTTCATAGGTGAAGACGCCGTCCATGTAAGGCTGCTTGCGCTGGAGGGCGATGGCGGCCACGAGACCCGGCGCGTCCTCCTCGTAGGAGACGGTGAAAGTTGTGCCGTCCTGGGTGCGGAATCTGGCGACGGGATCGCCGTGATGAAGAAGGGTGCCCTTGGGGACCATTCCTTCGACTAGATAGCCTGTACTGCAATCCTTGTCCAGTTCGACGCCGACGGGGATGGTCCGTGTGAAGCGCCTGGTGGCCTGGTGTCCAATCCCCATTTTGTCGGCGGCGCTTTCGCTGATGACGATGGCGTCCTCCATGTTCCAGCCTTTCCAGGGGAGATAGGCGGTCAGCAGATCCACGCCGAGCTTGAGGGTGTCTCCGTCGTCGGGGAAGAGGCCAAGGCCTGCAAACGGTCGCATGAAGTCCGCCAGGGTCTTTTCGCCGCCGGAGAGGACGGCGGGGGCCTCGCGGGCTGCGACCGGGAGGGCCTGGCGCAGATTTTTGGCGCCCATCATATTTCGGGCGCCGTCGTTGTGCGGGTAGAAGGGGATGAGGCCAGCGCCCCAGCCCAGTTGCGCCAGCGGGTCATTTTCGGGGGCGGGGCGGATGAGTCCCTGGGCATTGACGGTGGCGCCCTGTGCGAGCTGGAGGGCGAGGCCGACCCATTCGGACTCGGGGCTGTCCACGGGGCAGAGGCGGCCTTTGAACGACGGGTGGATCTGCCGGTAGGCCTCCGGAATGCTCTTGGCGGACTGTTGGGTGATGCGCAGGCGCTTCACATGGGTCAGGCGGGCCGCCAGTTCGAGGGCGTTCCGGGGCTCGACAAAGACCAGCCCGGCCTGCGAGGCATAGTGCGGGTTCTGGATGGGAATGAGGCTGTTTTGGAGGCGGGGGCGATCATGGGAGCGATCCTCCTGGAGGGCTTCCAGAAGTGCGTCGGGCCAGTAGCGGGCGTCCTTGGTCTGATCGCTGGCCATCTGGAAGAGCTGCCGTGCGAGCTGGAATTTGAGCCAGACGGGGAAGGTGATGAGGATGCGATGCTCCAGGTCGTCCAGGTCGGAGGCTCCTTTTTCCTCCTTTGGCAGGGAAGAAAGCAAGCCGAGCAAGTCTTTCCAGGTGTTCACCGTCTCCATCTTCACATCGGGATAGAGACCGGAGTTATTCTGGATGAACTCCTTGAGGAATGGGGGAATCTTCTTGGGCGTTCCTTTGCCGGCCTTTTGGGTGGACTTGCGGGAGCTTTCCTGTCCGGATTCAACGCTTGCGGTGGGTGTCCCTGTTTTTTTGCCGGCCTTCTGGGTGGACTTTAGGAAGCCGCCGCCTGGCAGGCCGAGGCGCCATTCCAATTTCTGGCGCTGCTGCTCGTTCTGGCCTTCCTGTTGTGGAAGTCGGACCAGACGGAGGCCCGGCATTTCATCCAGCCAGGAGTTCCAGACCATGATTAAAGGGCGTTGGCTGTTTTCCTTGTGGCGAACAAACAGCCCCTCATAGGGGAGGAGGATTTGATCCACGTCGAAGGATTTGCCGAGGTCGTCGAATGTCAGGGTGATCTTGCCGTGTAGATCGGTGTTTTGGGCCAGCGCTTGGCGTGCGTCATCCTTGGTCGGCAGCGTGATGGCGCATTGGATGGAAGTGTGCAGCAGGTCGGTCAGGAGGCGGCTGGCTTCCTGGTTCCATTCCGCCGTCATGGATTCGGAAAAGAAGAGCCAGTTTGCGCGGGATTCGTCAGCGGAAGAGGTAGTCATAATGGGAGAACGTTGATAGAAAGGACGATGCCGGTTGCCGCCACGCCAGAAAGACCTACGCAGGGGGGACGGAAGACAATCCGGCACAAAATATAACACAGGAAAAACGTCTTGCCGTATGATGGCGACGCGCCATCCTTCATGTGGCAAATGGCATAGAGGCATTCGCCGCCTTGTGGCTGGCGCCCGCCTCATGCCTTTGTCGTCTGGTTCTCTCTTCTGGTCGTGCCGGCTTGGCGGGCTGACCACATGCGCCCAGGCAAAAGGGCATCCCGGAAGGCAGCGCTTTCCCCGTCGGGGCGGAAAAGCGGATGGTCGCTTGTAAAACAACTGGATGAATGTAGATTAAAGGCCATTACGCAGTTGCCGAATGCCTTGTTCCCCAAGTTGTGCAGGTGGTGGAGAAACGGGCGAAGTCAGGAGACGCGAGACGGGTTCATTTGTTGACCCCCCATGGCCGATCTGCGTGGGGAACAGAGCGCCGCCAAAATTGGGGACTGCTTCCTGTTTTTGGGGCATTTGGCGCACGCGAATCGAGGCACCTGGCATTTTGCAACCGTTGGAACTCGTCATGGATCCTTCTCAGCCTGCCGGTCAAATTGATTCATCGCTGCAAGGAAAGCTGGAGGCTCTGATATTGTCCAGCAGCCATATTGTGGTCACAGGGCACAAGTTTCCTGACGGCGATGCCGTCGGCGCGGCATTGGCATTGCGGCGGCTGCTCTTGAATCAAGGGAAACATGTGGACGTGCTTCTATGCAAGTCCCATGTCGGGACGCCGCGGGTGCTAGAGGATTTTGACCGAATCATTGATCTTCAAGAGTATGATTTTACGAATGAACCGGACTTGTTCATTTGCCTTGACTGTGCGGAGCCATCGCGCATTTGCGATGACCGGCTGCGGCATTGGATTGGCAGGGTCCCCACGGTGGATATCGATCATCACGGCAAGATCTTGTTCGGTGATGTGAACTATGTGGTAAAGGACTATTCCAGCACCGGCGAGCTTGTTTTCAATCTTGCGAAATGCTTCGGATGGCGGTTGGATCGGCAAACGGCAGAGGCCTTGTGGGTTTCAATCGCCACAGACACGAACCGGTTTTCAAGGGGAATTCAACCGTCGACATTCATGTGCGCCGCGGAATTGCTTTCGTTGGGAATCCGTGCCACATGGCTGAATGACGAGCTTTTCCTGCAGGAACCCGCCAATGTGTTCGCGCTGCGGAAACGTGCGATCAACTCACTTGAGCTTTGGCGCGAAGGCATTGTCGCCGCCATCTCTTTGACCCCGGAGGACTTTGCCGAGACCCAATGTGCCAAGCAGGACACGGAGGACTTCCCGAATATTCCCCTGTCCATAAGAGGGGCGAAAATCGCCGTTTTCATCTATCCCCTGCCGGCGGGCGGGGATGAAATCAGGATCAGCCTGCGGAGCCGCCAGGGCGCGCCCGTCACGGCACGACAAATCGCGGAACATTTTGGCGGGGCAGGACACGAGCATTCAGCGGGTGCAGTCTTTGTCGGGACGGTCGAGGCTTGTAAAAAGGCGGTGCGTTCATTCATAGAAAAGGGAAACTTCCATGAATAGCGATGTGATTCCAAACGCCGTCCTTCCCGGGCGCAGATTTTTCCTCATGGAAGAGGCGGTCGAAGGACTGTCCATCGACCTGACGGGCGCGGGCGGCTTTCAAATGCCAGAAGACGCCTACAGTCAGATATTTGACCTCCGCGAAACGGTCGCTGGACGGGATGTCATTCTCACCGGAATCGGGGCGCGGCCGGTTCATTTTGCGCTTGGATACTACCTGACTCTCTTTGGCGCGCGCGCCATCACATGCAGGAGTGGAGGACCGCATCATTCTTCATTCTCCATCAAGCGGGCAGATGAGCGTGCGTGCCAGCGGAAGAGGTGGTATGCCTTTTCTTCAGACGGTCCGTTGGATGTGCTCCATGTCGCCGCCAATGCTCCCGATGGAGAATGGGACGTGGATGAGGCTGCCGATCTTGAAGTCCCCGGGGAAATGCCGTCGCCGCAACACCCAGACAGGCCATTGTGCATTTCCGGCGCTGGCGGCTCTTTCGGATACGCCGCCTTGGGCGTCTATGCCGCCCTGGCCGGAAAAAACGACATCCGCCTGAAGCAGGAATCCGGCCCGCTTGAATATGTTTTTTCGCCGGAATTCGCGGGGTCGTTCAATCCTGAGGCTGGTTCCAGGAATGGTTTTGTCGTGGGGATACTTGGAGACCCAGGCAGCGGGAAGTCCGTTTTTTCAAAATCATTCGGCAAATGCCTGAGCGGTTTGTTTCCGAACTGGTGCAGAATCTGGGCATGCGGTTGGGAGGCCGGCGCCAAGGATGCCCCCACGCGCGGAAATGGTCTCCGGAAACGCAAGGGGGATGTCGGGACGGCGGAGCGCATCATTCGGACTATGCAGAGGCTGAAACAGAGCCAGGATATTGCCATCGTCGATCTGCCCGCCGAAAGCCATCCTGGCGGGGAGGTATTTCCCCGGCCGCCCCTCATGCCAAAGGACGGCGATTGCCCGGAAATGTTGAAAGCCTGCGATGCGTTCATCATAGTCTACCGCAAGGACAGACCAGAATCATTGGAAGCCTGGCGTGATGCCTTGTCGGCATTTGGCCTGGCCGGCAAAGTGGTTGCCGGCTTTGCTTCCACAACCCCCGGCGGACCGGTTCGTATTTCAGGGGTCTCGCGGAATGCGTCCGGGATGTTTCAGGCGGAAATCGCAGGACTGGCTTGCCGGCAGGAGCAATCTCGTCTGGTCTTTGAAATGAAGGAGAACCTGGCGGATTTCTGCCGGTTCATTTCCTATCACAACGTCATTGCCGCGGCAAGAGCCGGGGTGGTCAAGTCTTTCCTGACAGGCGTCAAAGGAACGAGATACGGGGCGGCGGCAAGGTCCGCGGCAACCGGTCGCATTTTTTCGGCTGGCCAGTATTCTTCCTATAACCATTCAACGAATATACATGCGGAAATGGGGGCGCTGTATCAGGCGACAATGGCCGGCGAACCGGATGTCGATGTGTTGTGTGTCGCCTGTTCCAATGAAGAATCGGCGATTCCCTGCGGCGTATGCCGGCAGGTGATGATAGAGCATAGCCAGCGTACGCATCGTGATTTTGATGTGGTTCTGACGACGCCGCGGGGTGAAACCAAGATCATGAAGGTGTCCGAACTACTTCCAGAGGCGTGGAGCGCGGTCAGGCAAACCAGTGGTTCTGGCAATGCAAGGGTCTTGAAACTCAGTGACGCCCTGTTTGATGATTCACACTGCATGACCGGCGGCTATTGCCTGGATTTAAACCTCCAGGGCAGGAAAGCGTTGGATTTGGTCTGGGACGGGAGATTTATGCAGGGCTGCATGCTTGTCAAGAGGAAATATGAGTGGCAAGGGGATGATGCGTGGGTGAAGATTCCCCACGCTTTCACAGAGGCGGCAAAATACCAGAAATACTTGATTGACAATGCGCTTAATTCCGCCTTGTTTCCGGAGGACGCCATTCTGGGCACGACGGGAGGAGTCCGCTTCAAGAATCCCGAACGGGTGTCTCCCGTTTTCCTGCCTGAGGCCCTGATCGGACCGCTGAATGAACTTGTCTTCTTGCCTGCCGGCCTTGACGTGCAACGGAATGCGTATATAACCAATTCAAGGCTCCTGAATCTTCACCGTCCGGATTCCGACTACGACTTGCTGGTGACGGGCTTGCCGGAGGAAATCCAAAAACTGCGCGAACGACTGTCATTGAACTTACGGCGTGGCGTTTTCAAGGTCTCCAGTAAATCGGGAAGCTGGAAATGCATCAAAGAGGCATTTCCCGGTGGAACCGACGACGGCGGCGGCAAGATCATTTCCGAATGCCGCTACTGCGAAACATTTCTGTTTCAGGACATCCAGATCTCGCTGATGTATTCGCCGGATCCCGAAAGCCAGCCGTTGGCCTTCAACCGCGATGCCTCGCTGCATGGAAGAATCCAGGTCAGCGGAGTCATTGCCGCCGCGGATTCAGCCTGCTACAAGCGCTCCGAATGCTGGATCGCCGCAGAGGACGGCACGACATACCGGGTGCTTTGCTACCACAAGATCGGGAATATGCTGAAGAACGGTGACCGGGTCGCCATCGGCGGATACCTCGTGGTCGACTCCCCTGCGGTGCAAGAGACCCGCCCGGGCATCGAATCCAGGCAGGAGCCGAGACGCACGATCCTGCTGTCGTCTTTTTTCACGGACAAGATCGTTTGGTTCAAATGATATCTTAATACTCGGTTTTCCCATACGGGGCGGCGATTGCCGCCCCTCTTTGGGAACATTGCGTCCAGAAAAATATGCGAATTTGGGCGCGGGAGCCGGAAAATGGCGGGGATGCGCGCTTAAAGGAGGTGATGACAGTTCCATGGCACACCAACCCTCAGGAGAATGAAATGAATACCGAAGCAGAGATCTACGAAGCCGAAAACGGATCCGCCCTCATTTGCCGGAATGACATGCCGCATTGCGCGGTGGTGCTGGTGCTGGACACCTCGCACAGCATGTGGGGCAAGGGCCTCCGCGACCTGAAGCAGTCGCTGCGGGTCTTCCAGCAGACCTTGATCGACACGAGTTTTGCGCAGGCGGAATTGGATTTGGCGGCGATCAGCATGGGCGAAAATCTTGGCGTGCTGGAAGAGTTCACGCCGTTCCGCGAATCCCGGCTCGCCTCGCTTGCCATCCGCCCCAAGGGCGACACCCCGATCGGCGCCGCCCTCTCCCTGGCACTGCAGATGCTTGCCGCGCAGAGCGAACAATATCGCCAGGCAGGGCGGCGCCAAGTCACTCCGCAACTGATTCTGCTTTCCGACGGCAAGGATTCCTCCGACGACTACACGGCGGTCGCCGCCGACATCCGGAACGCCTGTGCCGCGGGCAAGCTGGTCTGCCACGCGATTGCGCTGGGCGATTCCCCAGACTGCGATGCACTGCGCCGGATCGCGGGCACGCAGATCGTCTTTCCGCAGCGCGGCGCCCTCTGCGACGCTTTTGCCGAGGTCGGGCAGACCATCTCCCAGACCTATGAAGCGGAGGCCAGCGAGACACCGGCCCCCGCCGCCCCCGCGCCAATGGCGCCGGCGGCGTCCGATGGCGTGACCGAGTATCTGCTGGACGGCTCCAACATCCTGTATTGGGATCGTTTCGGGAGCGGCATCACCCTGCGCTATGTCCTGGGCCTCGCGGATTACCTGGAGCGCCAGGGGTTGCGCTACCGCGTCTTCTTCGACGCCACCGCGCGCCATATCCTCGCCAAGCGGGACGCCGCGGAGGCGGCGCAGTACGAGGCGCTGCTTCGCGGGCGCCCGGAGCACTTCCTGCAGGTGCCTGCGGGGACGGCCGCCGACGCGGTGCTGCTGCATCTCGCGGACACGCAACCGGGCAGCGTGATCATTTCCAACGACCTCTTCCGCGACCACGCCGAGCAGTATCCGTGGCTCCATGAGAAAACGCAGCGGATCATCTCCGGCATGGTGCTCCAGGATGCCATCTTCTTCCCCTCGATTTCCCTGCAGATTCCAGTGGGGTCGCCGGAAAACCGCGCGGAGGCGTCCTTATAGGGAGTGAACCGAACGAAACCATCCCACCATCACCCATCATAGGAGATCATCATTATGACGAGCATCTTTTCCTCCTTCATGAACATCTTCCGCACCACCTCCCCCGTTGCGCCGTCTCCCGTCCCGCAGTCGTTCCCACAGTTCACGCCCGCGCCGTCGTATGCCCCCCGTGGCGGGTGGCTGGACGCCGTCGAGGATGCGAGCGTCGCCACGGCCGGCCGGTTCACTCTCTACGATCCCAGCGGCAACCCCGTGCAGTTCGATCCGGACAGCGCCAAGGGGGCGGGCGGCGAAGGCACTGTCTATGAAGTCCCGAAATATCCCAAGTTCCTGGTGAAGGTCTTCAAGGAGGAAATCCTTCGGGATCCCCGCAAGGCGGCCCAGCTGCGGCGGCGCATCGAGGACATGGTCGCGCTGGAGGCCTGTGCGCAGATGGACTTCCTGGCGTGGCCGAAGATGAGCGTCTTCGATGAGCGGAAGCGCCTGGTCGGCTTCGTCATGAAGAAGTGCACGGGCGCTTCCTTCCTCACCCTGCGCGGGCCGAAGTTCATCCAGATGCGCTTCCCCGGCTGGACGCGCCGCAATCTCGCCTTGACCGCCCTCGACTTCATCAAGAAGGTGCGGCTGCTGGCCTCGCGGCAGGTCTTCATCAACGACTTCAACCCCGCGAACTTCCTGGTCTCGCCCGACGGGAAAGTCTCCTTCATCGACTGCGACAGCTACCAGATTCCCGGCGCACAGGGCGCGAACATCACACGCACCTATTTCCCCTCGCACGTCGCGCCGGAGCTGCTGCGGAACAAACGCCTGCTGGACGCCCCGCGCGGCATCCACCAGGTCGAATTCGGCGCCGCCCTCACCGTCTTCAATCTCCTGATGTGCGGCATGCATCCCTACAACTTCTGCGACCCCGTGCATCATGCCAACTGCGGCACCCCCGACGAGAACCTCCTCAACGGGCGCTGCCCCCTGGGCACGGGCGCGGGCTGCCTGCTCCCCAAGGGCGGATGGTACAACATGTGGAGCTGGCTGACCTACCGGCTCAAGGACGCCTTCATCCGGATGTTCAAGGACGGCCACGCCAACCCCAATGCGCGTCCCTCCCTCGAAGAACTCGCGAGCGCCGTCGAGGAACTGCTCGTCGTGATGAAAAAGGATCCGCAGCGCCAAGCCCTCGTCCCGACCACTGCTAAGCCCCCGGAGCGCAAGAGCGGCGGGACGGGCGGCGGCCGCATTGCCGGATAGCCGGCTGGCCCGGCGGGCCGGATTTATTGCCTTCCTCCCGCCGGCTCAATTGGGACGTGCTGAGCCGAGTGACCTACCGCTATTATATTACGAAAGCGTGGTGCGCGGAGGGGGTAGGAAGGCCCAGATCCGTGGAATCATTATGAATCAAAGTAAAGCAACCGTCTTCGTCGCCTCCATTGGGTTGGGGGACTACATTCCCACTACCTACACGGATGGGAAGCAGTCAATCCAGGCGAAATTCGTCCAGAACGCGATTCGCAAGATCTTTGCGCCCGACGCACCCGCCTTCATTTTTGCGACGGGAAAGGCATTGGATACGTTTTTCCCTAAGGATCGCAGCCGGTGCTCTCCTCTTCCACGTCAGAAGAAGGCGAAGGCCCATGCGGAGGAGGATCCGCTGTTTCAGCTCTATCGCCAGAATTTCTACCAGGAGTGCGAGCGGTTGAAACTGGCTCCCCCGGTGACCATTGAAATCAAGGATGGCAAAAATATGCAGGAACTATGGGAGATTTTCGACGTGCTTTGTGAAAACATCGAGGAAAATGCGAAAATCTGTTTTGACCCCACTCACGCCTTTCGCCATCATCCCCTCATCATGACGATTCTTTTCAACTATCTGCACGTGGTCAAGAAGACCGAGGTCGTGCATTGTGAATACGGCGCTTTCGAGGCGAACAAGAAGGGGAGATTTCTCAGGCATCACATTGACAGTTTGCTGGAACCGGACACCTCAGACTCATCCTCCCAGATAGTTTCTGATCAAGAGGTGGACTGTTCTCCGCTTTTCCCGCTCACGGAGTTCTATCGGCTCAACGACTGGACCAATGCGATCCACGACTTCCTGGAATACGGCCGGACCAATGCCTTGAAGCATCTGGTGGAAGGGCATTCCAGAGGGATTGACGGCCAGGATGAAACGCTCCGCTTTGTCAATGCCCTGGATCGACTGGCAGACTATGCGCTCGTCTCCAATTTGCATGCAATTGAACAGTTGGACTACCAGAATGAGATTCTGAACCCCCTTCACAATATCAATCATTCCATAAAGCAAAGCAACTATTTGCCGCAGCTGATGCCGCTTTTCGTGCAGGTGGAGATGCTGCTCAATCAATTTCAATTCTGTCCAACCCCATCGTGGAAGAACGGTTTTGCCATGGCGCGATGGTGCGGCGAATTCAAATTGTATCCCCAGCTCTATACCATTCTTCAGGAGACCTGCTTTTCCGCCGGAGTGGACCTTTTCCTGAATCCCGAGCATGGCATTTGTTCGGAAACAGCGCTAAAAGAGGCGGGGCTGGCCGAAGGAACTGCCCAGAGAACGCAACGGGAGAGAAGAGATTTCATCTCGGTTTTACTGGGCATAGAGAGCAACACAGTTTACCAGCATCCAGAGCAATTATACTACCCGTTGGTTCCCAAAAAGAAAGATGATAACATGCAAAGCCAGCGGATACATTTGGGAGAAATCATCATGAGCAATGCCGGTTTTGCCCAGATTCGCGACGCATACGGAAAAGTCAAGGCAATCCGGAACTCCATCAACCATGGTTTTACTGGTGGACAAATCGAGTCGTGCGCCATCCAAGAAAAGGCAGACGAATTGATCAGTAGTCTTGCCACGTTATTCCTGTCGCTTGCGGGCACACATGGCGAATGAATGCCGCCAAATGGCGGCAACTCGGCCACGCTCGCTCTCCCAGACCCATCGCGACCCGAGACCCGAGACCCATCGCGACTCCAGACCCGAGACCCATCACGACCCGAGACCCATCACGACCCGAGACCCATCGCGCCCCCAGACCCCTTGGTGAACAGCATGTCAGAATAAAGCCCCTGCATAAAGTTATCTTTTCGCTCTGTTCCCCAAGAGGGCAGGCGATTGCCTGATTGAAGATTCCGGAAATGGTTGCCACGGCGGCCTCGCCGTGGCGGCTCGGTGAATGGGCTGCAGTCGATTCCGAAGCCTTGGCTGCGCCCTGTGGCGAGCCTGATTGGTCACGGCAGGCTCGGCGGACCGCCACGGCGAGCGGCCGGTGTCGGGCATGAAGCGCGAATTCAAAATCGGCAAAACCATGTATATTTAGATGTCGCCTTGTTCCCAATGGCGACATGACGATGGAACCGGCTCGCGTAGGGAAAGAGCGTCACGAAAGCATTTTTCTGAAGAAGGAGGGGGGAATGAGGAAGACGGATGGAGATTTTGTATCCCGAGACACTGGTGGCTCTCTGGAAGTATGCGCACCGGGAAGACTGCGGCTGTTCTCTAGCGGAAATTGTGGATGCCTGGGAGACGATTAAGCGGCGGTTGGCTGCCAAGGCAGCCGCTATTTTTCAGGGGAGGGCGGACGAAAAGGCCGGGGATCGTGCAAAGGACTTTTTGGTGGAGCTGTTAAAAAAGCCGCTGGCGGCGATCGAAGCTAAGACGACGGAGGCATTTCTTTTTCGTGATCTGAGGAAATATCTGGTATACAAGGAAGACCCGGCAGGCTATGAACTCCATCAAATTGTCCGGGAGGCGTTGAGGGAGCTGGAAAAAAGCGGCGAGGTCATCCGGGATGAGAGTTCGAAAGGCCATGGTATTTCCAACCTCACTATCTTCAAGCTTGCCACTGCCCCGGAACGTTGTGGAACAGCGGAAGATTATCAGCATGCGGCGGGGACGATTCCGAAGTATCGTCCCCAGAGTCGCAAAGGCAGTCTGGAGCATTCCAAGATTTTGTCTCCCAATAATGCCTGCGATATTCTGTTGGCGTTGCTGAAAGCCTTCAATGGCTGGGTGTCGGTGTTGACGCTGTTTCAGGCCGTCAGGAAGCATATTCCCGCAGATTGTCTATTCCGCCAAATTGAAATCGGAGAACCGGAAATTTTGGAGGGAATGGCCAGCACTCTGGTTGAAGACGATGAACCCGGAGTTTTTTGCGAAAGTCAGGTCGAAATGCTGATTGTGGAGAAGAGCCGGAGCATCTGGCAGGAAATCTTGAGACTCAACGGGACACGGCTTTTCTGCCTGTATCACCTTCCGAAGCATTATGGCAAGGAGGGGGACGCCAAACCCGTGCTCAAGGATTTCGGGGCGACTTCGACAATGGGCGACCTGGACAAGCGAATCGAGAACTTCTGGCGGGAGACGCTGGAAGTGATTGCGGGGACGCGGGGATATGACCGGATTGGAGGAGCGGTCAAGAAGGCTGCGGAAGCAGTGCAGACCGGGATTTTCTTGAATTTATACCGACGGTGTACGGAAAACGGGTATGATCCGCACTTAAAGGTCTATGAAGAGTTGTGAAACCGTTGAACGAACAATCAAGGAGGAAGCTTACTATGAAGCCGAATGTCAACGTGGAACAGGATGCCATGATGGAACTGCAGGCCTTGCGCCAGAAGCTTGCCACGCAGGCGAAACCAACCGCCGAGCAAGGGCTGAAGTTGTCGGAACCGGCCGAAGGTCAGTTGCACCGGCTGCGCTCCGTTGGGGAGATGCCGGAGGCGTTTGCGCTGGTCACAAAAATCAAGGGGGGAAATTGCGCGGTAATTCCCGGCAGTTTCGATGCGATGGAAGGCGGGCCGGATGATCTGGTTTTGCCGCGGAGCGTGCTAGGCGACTATGTGACCTTGGCAATGGATTTGGCGAGGAATGTCTCGACGCAGGCGCTGGGAACTGGCTTCGCCCGGTTGGATGAGGAGAGCTTCCGGAATGTCTGCGAATCCCTGGCCGAGTTCCAGGGCACGAAAGGGGCGCGCCAGATGTATCCATACGCCTTGCCATACATTGGCCGCGATGACGAGCGCATTGCCTATCATGCCCAGCTGAAGGAAAGAGTGCGTGAAAGCCAGACGCAGGCCTTGCTGGAACAGTTTGCAAGCTGGGTTTTGCTGGCGCCCCAGCAGGGCGTGGCGCTGGCTGCCGGCGGTGAGACGGCGATGGTCCGAATGGAATTTATCGCCCGTGATGGCCATTTGTCCTTGACGATGGATTTGGATCCGGCGCAAAAACGGTGCTATGTCAGCGTCTATGGCGGCGATGGCGAGGAAAGCCACGCGGCCGACGGCTGGCAGTTGCATTTGGCGGCGGATCGCACGTCGCTTGGCACCATTGCCGATGGCGGGTTGGCGTGCGATGTGCCGGAGATGATTGGAGACCGTTTGTATTTCACCGACGCGGAGGGTGAAATCCAGCCTGGTGAATGGAGACGGCGATGAATCGCTTGGAGTTTGCACCGCGGACACTTTGCGACATCGCGGTGGAGTGTCCGGAAGACCTCCTGTTTTTCTCGTTGGATACTCTGAAAACCACCGGGTTGAAGGCGTGCCAGGCCCCGAATGTCCGTGCCGCCGTGGTGGCCGAACTCTGCATCCGGTATTTTCTTTCCAGCGATTCGGATATTCTGGCCATCCTTCAGGATGTGCTGCCGGCCGGGGAATCCCTGGAGTTTGTCCAGCAGTTGCCGCTCTGGCAGGAAGAGTGCGACGCCGAGCGGCTATGCCAGTGCCTATGGAATCCCCGCACGGACTTTTCGCGGCAATGCGTTGACAGATTACGCTGGCGGTTGCGGCATCTGCTGGAAGCGGAAGGCCTCATTCCAGTCATCTGGCAAAGGCGTGGGCCAGAGGATAGGGTGGCGTATTTGCTGCCATTTCGTTTTGGCGACAAAAAGCAGGGGGTGGGGGTGTTTGATGCCGACGGGAAGGAGTTGCTCAACCAGGAGCAGCAACCGGAATGGTCGGGGTATCTGAGGAAGATGGGATTGGAGGCCCGGGTGCAGTTGCTGTGCCGGGTGAGG
The DNA here is from genome assembly GCA_016287975.1 of Lentisphaeria bacterium. Next base: position 19,659 of record JAEEXV010000170.1, read on the forward strand.
GAGGGTGTCCCGCCATTCACGGGGGACAGCATGATGCTGCCAGTGCAGATGGCCTGGTGGCGGAGGCAAGGCGGAAGTCAGGGCTTGTTGAAATATCCGCCTTTCAGCATAGTCGCGACTGGGGCGTTTGATGACGAGGGCCTGCTGAAGCCGGTGGCGGTTGCGCCGAAGGCGGCGGCCGTGAAGAGGGGATTGTATCGGGCATTGTTCATTTATCCCCGCAACGCCGAAAGTGTGGCGGGAGACACCCTTCCGCTGGCGCAGAACCTGAGCCGCGAAGAAGTGCATGCGCAAATCCAGAAACAGATTGAACAACGTGTGCATTGGGACTGTGATTATGCTATTCGGCGTTTCCAGGACATGGCTATGGAAGTACGGGCCTGGCATTTCTCGGATTGGGGGCCGCTGCTGCGGCGTCTGGATATGGCGAAGATCTGGAACAAATATGAATTCCCGAAGGAATATATGCTGAACTTGATGTTGCGGAGCGAAGCCTATTGCCATTGCGGCCGGACGCCGGAGGCGCAGCGCCTGAACCAGGAGGCCCGGGTGTTCGCCGCATCGCAAGGCGAGGACTGCCGTTATTATCTATTGCGGCTGGAAATCGAGCAGATGGTGCAGAGGCAGGACGAGGAGGGGTTTGGCAAACTCGCGGAACTGGAGGCGGAATTGTCGGGGCGGCTGGAAGAGTTCTCGGACAACGACCTGTGGATGCGTTTCCATGGCACGATGGCGCAGGCATACGCATATGCCTATGTGGCTAAGTTGCCATGGGGGGATCAGGCGAAGGCGCTTCAGCACGCAGAGGCCGCGATTCGATGCGCGGTGCGCGGTGGAGAGGCGAATGACATCGCCCAGGATCTGAACTACCGCCATCTGCTGTTTGTCTTGTTTGCCCCGGGAACCCCGGAAGAGGATGATGCGTATCAAGAGGCGTTGGCGAAATGCCGCGAACTCAAACACACGAAGGACAAGTCCTATGTCAAAAACAGTGGCTTTCTGCACCGAGCCAAGGTTATGGCCTGGTATCGACAGTTGCTTCGGACGGGGATGGCGCCGGCCTATAAGCGTGCGTTGGAGATGGTTGAAGTCTTGAATGCCAGGTATTGGCCGGGCGCCTGCGTCGGCAAGTATCTGGGGGCGCTGGCGGCGGAGGAAGGGCGGCGCGCGGAGGCGGTGCGTTACTTTGAGAAAGGGGAGGCGGCCATCGCGGATGAAGAGGTGCCGGGAGTGGTGTCGTTGATCAAGTTGACCGTGCTGGCCGAGGCCTATCGCTCGCTGGGGGACGCGGCCTGGCTGGAGAAAGCGCGGAAGCTCGCAAAAACGCTGCCCGATTCCATCGCCCCGATCACCCTCCCGCGCTGGCGCGCCTACCTTGACAACCCCGCAAACGCCGAATTCCCCGGACTGAAATACTGGTATTGACGGAGGACACGGGGCCGGCGTGGAAGTCGGTTTTGAGTCCACAAAATACACCGAATCCACAGAAACAATTCCCGGCTGGACAACATCGGTATTTCTGTGTATTCTGTGGACTGTTTTGGGATTGTCTTTGGGAGACGTGCCCAATGGCAGAGTGGTCCGATGATCTACAGGCCCTCCCAAAGAGAGCGAGAGTTTAAAATCACCTCTATATTATGGAGCGGGTTTACAACCGGAGGGAGAGGGAAAGCGAATTGAGAGGCGCTGTTTTCCATGAGTCGGCAATTGTCTCAGTTGAAATCCCCGACAATGGTTGAACATTCTGCACAGGCGAGGCAATGGCCGCCCCACATGGGGAACAGCACGAATTGCGAAAAACATGGAAAAGCCGATGGAAGTCAAGGTGGAGAATTGGAAGGCGCAGTACAAGCGGGCCAGATTGGAAGGGGATCGACCAGGCTGGGAGATCCTTGAACCGCAGTTGCGGAAGGAATTGGGGGAGGAGGGGCTGGTGTTGTTGGTCCAGGAAGCAAAACGGTATATGCTCGACTGTGAGGCGCTGGCGAATAATGCACGGGAAATGGCTCAACATAACGTCAAACGCGATTCCATGGCCTTTGACACCATTCGGAAACGGGCGGCGGCATTGAATCCAAGTGCGGAAGCGTATGTTTGCAGGGTGTATGAGAAGGCGCGCGGCGCATGTTCCCCTTTCTTCCACTTGCCTAAGCAGTATCCTCCTCGGTTGGTTCCTCTAAAGCATGGCCAGGGAAATGGCGCGCGGTTGTCGAAGGGTGTCAAGCCAAGGACGGTAACAGTCCGTCCGGCTGAATCGCGTCCGGGAAATGGCGCACAGTTGCCAGAGGGCATCACTTTGCAAACCACGGGGAAACATGGAATGGATGCGCAACTTGCGCAGCAGCAATGGCCTGCGAAGGCGACCCTGGCACAATTGATTCCTAGGTTTGTTCGGAAGGACGGACATCATCCCAATTCAATCCTGAGTCTGAAGCCGGCCAAGCGCTGGGAACTCCATTTTGACGAGACGGGGGAGTGTTTTGATGCCACGCAACCGGAGGACAGGCAAGGTGCGATGACCAAAGGGCGCGGGGTGATAGTGATGATCGCGGAGGGAATGAAGCGCAAACTTCAGCCGCTGAAGAAGACGTGGCATTCGACAGGCGAATCGTACAAGCAGATCGTGGCTGCGATCCAGCGGATGGTAAGAAGCGGATGCGGGATTTTGGGTGTCGAAGCGGGGGCCATGGCCGAGGCGGCAATTGACGGGGATCGCTGGCTAGGATGCATTGAGACCTTGCTTTCCTTTGTCCTCCGCATTCTCCCCTTGAATGGCCCGACGGAACTTTCATTGTATGTCGAAAATCGGAGTGAGTGGGATGTAAATAGCTCGACGTTGTTACAGGCCATTGTGGAATTGGCGCGCCTGCATCTGGCGCTGGATGATCCGGAACGGGCCGAATGGATTAAGATTCAAGCGCAAGTGGTGGAAAAAGGTGAACAACCATACAATGGCTATGCCGATGTCGCGGCCTATTGTTGGGGAGCGTCCTCCATCGGGCGGTTGCTTGAGGCGACGGAGTGGGTCGGGCCTTGCCTGTTGGAGATGTCCGTCGGCGAGTTCGCCCAGTTGACGTCGTTCATCCGGCATAATGGGGTGCCGAGCCCGGAAGAGTGGAGTGCGCTGTTGATGACTGACGAGGGAAGCCGTGAGGGGACATTATTGTCGGAACTGATAATGCAACTTGGACGGCAGGTGCAGACAGAAGCGGGGGCAAAGCTGTGGCAAGGGTATTTGGAACATACCTTGCATCATTTGAATTCCAAGTCCATCGACATGGCGATACTGGAGCGTCAGATTGGTTGGTTGAAGTCATGGCAGCCTGCAGGAATCCAACTGCCTCCGCGTCTCCGGTTGTTATGGTTGACGATGTGTATGGCGGAGGCAAATCACCGTGGCGAATTGGCGTTGGATGATTCTCATCAAGAGGAGCTGGAAGGTCTGTGCGAGAGGTTGTGGCGGGAGGATGCACCGTTGGTGACCTTTGCGAAGTTACATTGGGCAGTTTCCTGTACCAATGAATTCGCATTTAAGGAGGCGCAGGAGGTATTGCTTCCGTTGCTGGAGAAATCTCCGGAAACGATGGGTTTGCAATACCATGGACAGATTCTATCCAGTCTTGGGCAGCATGCTGCGTTCCTGGGTGATTTCAGTCAGGCGGCCAAATGGTTCAAGCAGGCGATTCTGGATTTTAAGGGACTCAGTGATCAGAGTGTGGTGAGGAGGGAGATGCAGCAAACCCAATCCTATCTTTTGACAGTGTTGATGGATTATGCCGATACCAAGCAAAGGGATCTGGATTTATGGATACACAATTACTACGGGAGTTCTTTGGAAAAAGTCATTCCGTTCGTGGCCGCTTCGGGGAACCCCGACAAGTATCCTCACCATATCCTGTTGCGTTATCTCTTTTCAAGGTACGGGACTGAAGAGTTGCGTACAAAATACCTGTCACACAAAAAAGCATGGCAGAGTGGCCTCGGCCATCCGTGGGAATTAATCGAGTTTTACCGGGCGATGTTGCTGCCAGAGGGGGAAGAGCGCCAAATGCAGTTGCAAAAAGCGTACAAACTGGCTTGTAAGGGCGGCCCGACGCTGCGCCTGATTGCCGCTGTCATTTTAGGGGCCATCCGTTGCATGGACAAGTCCGTCACGGCAGAGTTGGGCAAAGTGGTAGAACAGGTGGAGAAAGATTTGCCGCGATTAGGGGAGGCACGTCTTGCGGCCTTGCGGGCACAAGCCGAGACTCCGCAGGATCCATTGACTCTGGCCCAGGCAGTCCTCCCCTTCAATTTCCGATGACGAAGAGAATCTCAGCGAGGAGGGGGCTTTTTGCCACTACATGGTGCGTAGGTAAATACTAGGAGTCCTCATGAATGGATATGAATTGTGCAAGGCGGTTTTAGACCATCCGGAAGGCGGAGTGGAAAAGTTGCTTGCCTTGGCGGGGGATGCGGAATGCGAGTGGCTGGAATTGAAAGCCAGTGTGGCATTGAGCCCGGAGGATCAAAAGAAAGGTGACAAGCCAGAGGATTTATACTGGTCGATTGCCAATGCCGTCATTGGGATTATGAACACATACGGGGGCGCGGTCATCATTGGCATAGATGACAAGAATCATAAGGTCGTTCCATTGAAAGCTCATGATCCACGCCATGTCATCCAAACCGAAGGCCTGGAGGCTTATTTGCGTAAGGAAATATATGATCGGATATGGTCAAGTAACAATGGGAACTGGGGAACGAAAAATGTTTTTCACACCACGAATCCATTGCCACCTTTGATTGATGTCGAGAAAGCGGTGTATCAAGGAGAATATGTGGCGGTGATTCTCGTCAAACCATCGGTTCCATGTCTCAGAATCTGGAAAGGGCAAGTGGAGGAGATTCGTTGCCGTGTCCTTGGCAAAATCGGCGAGACTATTGAAATCATCGGCAGTGACAATATGGACAACTATGAAGATAAGAACCGGGGCCTTGTCATTTGTGCTCCCTATCTGCAAAACATTTTTGACCAATTCATAGATAAAACAAGGGGGGGAAAAGAATGGAAAATTACAAAAGCAGCACACCTGATTTTTGGTATTCTCGGTTTCTTATTCGTTGCGTTTTGCTATATCCTCTTTCTTTTTTTCAAGGAAAACATACAAAAACACCCGTGGATTACGGGTATTGTCTTACTTGCCATCGTTCTCGGTTTTTGTTTTTTTTGCACCTCTATCATTTTTACTATATGTGCAAAGCTAATGGGCCGCAAAGTGGATTATACTCCAATTCCCGGTATGGATTCACCTGACAAGATCCTTGTTGATCATCCATTGTGGACGATTGAATGGCATTGTGTGGACATGGGATTGTGGTGGCAAACATCCGATGAGCAAGATACTTGCTATGGCACGTGGAAATTGGAGAAGAATCGGGCCTTTGGCAATTATAGAATCCTGGATCCGCATGGCTTTATGCGTTGCTGGGGGTGGCAACGACAGGTCTTGCCCGTATGGGGGAAGCTCAAGAAGGAGTTAGAGGAGCGGGAATCCGAAAAAACACCCCTGCGCAGAAACGCTTCAGGTTCAGCAAATGGGGCCGCAGAGGCCTCGCCATAGGTGTCACGAGCGCGAAGTGCGCCGTCCTTTGCTCCTGCGCCCCGATTTACTTGTAGTTGAACGGCAGGATGCTCCAGAATTCGGCGTCGGAGAGTTCGCCGGTGGCGGCGCGCCGGAGGGCGTCGCAGCGTGGGGCGGCGGGCGGGAGGTCGTGCTGGATGGCGTCGAGTTTCGCGCCGAGCCCGTCCAGGCATGGGAAACCGCAGACTCGGGCGACGGCGCAGCGGGCGAATGCCTCGATCAACTGGATGGTGCTGCCGCCATTCACCTGCTGAAAGAGCGCCCAGAGGCGGGCGGCCCGTTCGTTCGCCTCGGCAGGATAGACGCGGTAGAGCATCAGCACGCGGTACAGCTCGATCAGTTCCCAGGGATGCTGCGGTTCGGACTGCCAGTGCTGACGTTGCGCAAGATAGGCGTCCCGGTATTTTTCCGCCTCCGGGTTGAGGTAGAGGTTCTTGACCAGCAGATGATGATGGTAGGGCTCCAGCAGAGTGCTTCCATATCGGTTAATGGCTTCTTCTATGTTACACTGAAGGACTGTTTGTGCTGTTTTTAGGGCCATGGTTTTTTGGGGGCAGTCCAAGAGATTATGGGCGCAGTAGACAGCCGTTTGATCGGTTTCGTCCATAAGGTTTGGATCGGGATTGAAGAGTTTGAGAGCGCGGATGAAGTATTCGTGGGCCTTCAGGACATCACCGGCAATGGCGTAGCTTTGTCCGATGCTGCTGAGGATGATGCCCCGGATGCGTATGGTTAGATAAACGAATGCCGGATCATTTTCCCATGGACGACAGATGGAGGAGGCCTCTGCGAAGTCGAAGGAATCGTTGTAGTGGACTGCGAGATTCATGTCGGTGTAGGCGCAGAGTTCGCGGTTGTCTGGGCGCAGGTTGTCCCGAAGCTGGATATAGCAGTCTAAGCATTTCTTGGCGAGGGCCGGTTTGCCGTTATGGTTCGCATTCTGAATTTCGATGAGTAGTCGCAGCAGCTTCTGGTGTGGGTGGCGGTTGAAGTATTTCACCGGGAAAGGCCTGACGAGGGAATCGCACAGGAAAGCCAGGAGATAGGGGTCGCGTCCCTTTTGCTCGAACATCTCCTCGAGTTTTTCGAGCAGGGCATTGCAGAACGTCGGCTGTTTTTTCGCTTTTTGGACCGCTTGTTCGAGGATATAGTAGAAGATCTTGGTCTTCTGGTAGATGCGGGTGAAATCAAACAATTCATCGGCATATCCGGCGGGGGAAGCACTGTCCAGGCAATGGAGTCGTTTTAGCAGTGCTTGGTCTATAGGGACATATCCTGGCCACTTCTTCACATCAAAGGATTTTCCCCACATGTTTGCCTTTTTGCTTGGGGTGGTCAGATAACCTACCGCATCGGCGTAAGGAACGTATTGGAAGTTCTTGTCGGCATGGGAGAGACTGACGAACTTGCTGATTTTCCAGCGTATTTTCCGACCAGTCAGCAAATGTATGGTCTGAAGGACTTCGGTCAGGCGCGAGGCGTAGTTTTTCCCAGGTTGCATTTGGGCGGTTTGAATGCCTTCGCAGAAGATCTGGACGTCACAGTCACATCCGTTTTGGGGAAGAATCCAGCAAAGAAGGGTTGCGAGGGCAATCCGAAGCAAGTCCGGATAGTCGTTCTGGGTGACCTTTGGCTGGATGACTGGGCAGACAAAGGGGAAGGCCTTGCGGCATTGCAGGAGTCGGAGGATGGCCTTATGAAATTGTTTTTCCGACCGACACCTCAAATGGGTTTGAATTTGCGGAAGGACATTTTCATCTGGGGAAAGGCCATTCCAGACGATTCCGCTGATGACGCCGACATTTTCGTACTCTTTAGATTGCATGCCGGGCCAGGCTTCGTCAATGTAGATGCAGATATGGGTGGCGTTCTGCGAAAAGGCGGTTACACCCAAGCCTTTTGAAGTCGTGTCTTGGAAGTCGATTTTCGGATTATAGTCGAGACTATGGATGATTCCGTCTCCAGGTGCGGTGGGGCTGCGGGAAAGTTGTGTTTTGGAGACAGGCTTGTGGGATATTGTAGTCGAGGCCATGGAAGATTTCGTCCCGAGGTGCGGTGGGGCTGGGGAAAGCGGTGTTTTGGAGACAGGCTTGTGGGATGTTGACAACGGAGGGGCTGGGTTGCCGCCGGAAGATGAAGGGGGTATGGTCCCTGGTAGAACAGGCATTGCGTAGATGGGGTTCACCGCATGGGCGATATGGACCGTTACTCGCCCATTGAAGGTGACCGCATTTTCTCTGAGAATGGCCTGTCCAGACGATCCGTTGGGGGCATATACAGAATTACAAGTGAAGAGAGGAGGATGGCTTGTTCTTCAATATACCGTGTTTTAGAAATTCGCGCTGTTCCCCATGAGAGTTGGCAATGATCGTAAGCACGCTTCTGGTGACGGCGTGTGCCAAAGTGTATGGAGTGAGCACGATCTCCGAAAGATGCGCGGCATTCCTGGCTACGAAAGCCCCTGCAAGGGGCGCTGGAGCATAGTCAGTTGCCAGGAATCGCTCACTTCCCGGAAATGGGCGGTTTTACCGTCCCCCCTGGGGAACAGGGTGTAGAATTTTGATGGCAATGTGGGCAACTGGGGCGACTGGGTCACAACTGGGGCGGCTGAAACATTTTTGAGGGAGAAAAGCGTTTTTTCCCCGAAAAATCGCGGTCGGGTCCGGAAAAATGCGGGAGTGCGTTCTTAATGGGGGTAGAACAACCAAGACGGGGCCGTGGAAGGTTCCCCCGGGGATGAAAGCCGAAGTGAACATCTCCGGGCGCGGGTTCGACACCCGCCGGCTCCACCAGTCTGAATCAAACAGCAAGGAGAAAACAACATGTGCGGACCACTGATCTTTATCTTCGGAGTTCTTTAACCACCAGTCAAACCCAAACCCGCGAGGAAAAACCATGAATTCTTACAGCAACCAGAACCGTTCCTTCCACACCAACCATTCCAACCAGGAGGCTACTATGAATCCGTCCCGCTACGACAACAATTCCCTCGATGAGATGAACGCCGCTCCGCGCTGCCCCGTGGTGCTTCTGCTGGATGTCTCGGGCAGCATGTACGGCGCGCCGATCGACGAGTTGAACCAGGGGCTGCGGCAGTTCATCCGCGAGACGGCGGAGGACGAGGCGGCGAGCATGAGCGTGGAACTGGAGGTCATCACCTTCGACTCCAATGCCAATGTCGCGATGCCGTTCACGCCGATCTGCGATGTGGATCGCGACCCGGCGCCACTGGTGGCGGACGGCTGCACGAGCATGGGCGCGGCGCTGCGCCTGGCGACGAAAGACCTCAAGGCGCGCCGCCAGATGTACCGCAAGTCGGGGATCAGCTCCTACAAGCCGTGGGTGGTCCTGATGACGGACGGGGGGCCGAACGACGACTGGGTGAGCGCCGCGACGGAGATGCGCGAACTCGGGGAGCGCGGCCGCATCCAGTATATCGGGATCGAAATCGGCCCCAGCGCCGACCACGCCACCATGTGCCAGATCCTGCCGGCGGCGCCCGGTCCGATCAAGCTCCAGGGGCTTCGCTTCAAGCAGTTCTTCCGGTGGCTCACGGATTCGCTGAGGAGCGTCTCGTCCAGCGCGGTGTCGGAGGAGAGCAATGTCAAGCTGGGCAGCGTGAAGAGCTGGGCGGATCTGGCGGGCATGTAAGGCGGACAACAAGGAGACGACAGCAATGAACACGACCCTTTGCGAAAACTGGACTGGATTTGCGGCGTCGATTCCCGGTTCCGGGCACATCCGGCGGGGGCTGCCGTGCCAGGATGCGTCGGCGGCGGTGCTCGCCCCGCGTCCCGCGCTGATCGTGTGCGACGGGCGCGGCAGCGCCGCCTGCTCGGACGAGGGGGCGCAGGCGGCGGTGCGGGTCTTCCGGTCGCAGGCGGCGGTCTTCGAGCCGATGCTTGCAGGCGCGCTGGACGAGGAGGCGCCGTCGGCGGAGCCGCAATGGGAGATGTTCGCGCGGATCATGTATAGGACGCTGATGCAGGCCAAGCTGGATCTGTCGGCCGTGCGCGGCCTTCCGGAGAAGGAGTTTGACTTCACGGTGGCGTTCGCGGTGGTCGGCACGCGGCGCATCGGCTGCTTCCAGGTCGGGGATGGCGCGATTGTGCTGCGGCAGCAGGGGCGCACGCTCACGGCCTTCTTGCCGGACAAGGGCGAATACGCGAACCAGACGCATTTCCTGCGGGAAGGCGGCGAGGCGAAAGGGGCTTTCCATGCCGCGCTCTTCCCGGCGGCGGAGAACACCGGCATCGCCGTCACGTCCGACGGCCCCGAGCATCTGATGTTCCAGTTGGCGCAGATGAAGCCGGGACGCGTCTTCGACAAGATGATGGACGACTTGCACGACAACCAGCTGTGCCGCCAGGACATCATGGACTATCTGACCCGTCGCGAATGGGAAAACGATCCCCGCGGCGGCGATGACCGCTCCCTGGCCATCCTGGTGCCCATCACCTATGCGGAGACGGAGCCCACGCCCGTGTCCGATGCCCCGGCTGCGATCAATCCACCGACACAAACCGCGTCTGCGGAGCCTGTTGCCCCAGCCGACCCAACGGAGGTTGCGGAGCCCACCGCGCCAGTCGCGCCTGCGGAGCCTTCCGCGCCTGCGGAGCCAACGGAGCCTGCCGGGCTTGCGGCGCCTGTCGAGGCCGCGGCGCCTGCGGAGCCAACGGAGCCTTCCGCGCCTGCGGAGCCAACGGAGCCTTCCGCGCCTGCGGAGCCAACGGAGCCTTCCGCGCCTGCGGAGTCAACGGAGCCTGTGGAGCTTGCGGAGCCTTCCGCGCCTGCTGTTGGTGCTGTGCCAGCAGACGACACGTCCAGTGTTAAGGAGAAGAGTGCGTGTCGTCGTCGGGGGAAGCGGGTGCTGGCGTGCGGTGGAGGGGCGCTGCTGGTGCTGCTTCTGTGTGTCGGGGCGGTTCAGGAAATGCGGGCGCGGGAGAACGCGAATCTCACGGCGAAGGCATTGCGGTGTCGGAACGAGCAATTGCAGGCCGAGGTGCAGTCTCTGGATGCGAGGGCGGTGAGGGCCGAGAAGGACGCGGCGGCAGTGCGGCGGGAGAATGAGCGCCTGGCGGCGGAGTTGCGGCAGAAGGAGGACGCCATCATCGAGTTGCAGGCCGAACTGGAGGAAGCCGCAGTAGCGGGCGAGGTGGAATTCCCAGAGCAGGTGACGGAGGGGGCGCCGTAGCATCTCCCGGGGAAATCCATTCTGGGACGCGGGGGAGACGGCTGGAGACGGGGCAGGGCGCCGGTCGGTGGAGAAAGCGACCGTTTTTGATTCCCCAACCGAGTCGGCTATCGCCGCCATCATTATGCCCGAAGTTGTAGCCACGGCGTCCGCCGTGGCTATGTCCGCCTCGTCAAGCGCGCTTTTCCTCAGGCTGGACGGCAATGAGCCCTTGTGAAGCAGACAATCTGGCATGACGATTTGGCGAAATGGCGATGGAACCGACCCGTATGGGGAAGAAAACGTTTCAGAAATATTGAGGAAGGGCTCGGAAAATTCGGAGGATCCGCACTTATAGGAGGTAGACAACCAGACGGGGCCGTGGAAGGTTCCCCCCGGGGATGAAAGCCGAAGTGAACATCTCCGGGCGCGGGTTCGACACCCGCCGGCTCCACCAATGACAACCCACACTGCAATTGGAGGACAACCATGCGAGTGCGCCACATCCATGCTTCATCAGGGGAATACATCGCCGTGCATCGCAACCACGGTTCTTCTGGCCATTCCTCGGCTGGCGGCGGCGACAACGGCATGGGCTGCCTGGTGTTGCTGGTGCTGTGGGGGGTGTGGTGCTGGTGGCAGGAGATTCTCATGATTGCCTTGATCCTGGGCGTGGTCACGGCGGTCTGCTGGCTGGGCTGGACGTTCCGGGATGAGATCGCGGATGCGGCCGTGGCCATCGGGGAGGGCCTGGCGTGGGTTTGCGTCTGGCTTGGCCGCGGCATCTGGTGGCTGCTGAAGCCGGGCTGGTCATTGCTGCAGAGCGGCTGGCAGGCATGCCGTACGGGACGGCAGGCTTCCCTGCCTGCGGCCCCGGCGGCCCCGGCCCGGCCAGGGAATTACGGGAAGATCATTCAGAAGCACTAGAAACGGAGGAACGAACATGTGTTTGGCTTGTGGCTATTCCTGGAACATCGTCGAGACGATTCGTGACGCCCAGTATGCCTGCACGCGGGTGCAAATGGGGGAGCGGGGCATCCGTATGCTGGAGCGTTGCATCGACCAGATGGAGTATCGTCGGCAGGAGGCGAAGCACCGGAACTTCGTGGTGGACACGCAGCGAATCCTGACCCTGGTGCCGTTTCTCGGCATCTTCGCGGTGATCATCTGGCTCTTCTGGACCGGGGCCATCCTGAAGGGGATTCTCGGATTGTTCATCGGGCTGCCGTTGGCGGAACCCCTGGGCTACGGGGTCGATGCCGCCTTCGCGAAGTCCCGTGAAAACCTGTCGCTTCTGGATCGGGAAGTCGCCGAGGACAACGCGATGATCGCGGAACTGCGCCGGATCGTCCAGGAGGCCAAGGATGAGCTGTCGCGCCAGGGCCAGGCGGGAAACGCGGGGCGCCAGTATTCCTCCAGGGGGAATCAGCGGCGCCAAGGCGGTCACTCCGATGCCGCGGCGGCATCGGATCCGGCCTTGGCGGACGCATACAGGACGCTGGGAGTCTCGCCGGACATTTCCGACGAGGAACTGAAACGGGTCTACCGGCAGACGATGCGCGAGGTGCATCCGGACACTCTGGCGAACTCCGGGCTCAGCCGGCGGCTGCAGGAACTGGCGGCGGAGCAGGCCAAGGCGATCAACGCGGCCTACCATCTGATTGTCGAGGAACGCCGCAGACGGGGGGGCGGATGAGGCTTTTTTATGGCCGTCGTATCCGGTTCGGGAAAATGGTGCTACGTTGTAGATGAGATCTTGATTGTGTGTCTTGAACCTGAAACAGAAAACCCAAGGAGATCGCTTATGTCGAATGTCACGAGAAACCAGAAGGATCTGCTGGATGAGTATGTGCGGACGTCGCTGTTTGGTCCAGGCGGCAAGAACCGTCGGCCCATGGATGAGATCATGCCGGACCTGCAGGCCGCCTTTGGCGAGCAGCTTCCGGCGTGCCAGGCGGAGGCCGACGCGAAGGTGAAGAAGGTGCAGGAACTGGGGGCCCAGGCGGCGGAATTGGCGGCGAAGCCAGGCGCGGCGGATTCGACCGATCTGGAGAACCTGGATGCGCAGGCGAAGGAGTGCCTGGGAACCACCGGCCATTCCTATGTCCTGCGGACATTCCAGGAGGCCCAGAAGAAAACGGCGGAGACGCCGGAGGCGAAGCCGTCGCAGACGATTTCGGGCGCGGACTTCTTCGCGGCGCCGGAGCAGGCACCAATGCAGCCGATCTTCCCCGAAGACTGGAAGAAATGCAAATTTGACTACAAGCTGCAACAGATGGCTGAGCCAAAAACCTTCGGCGAATGGATGTTCCAGTATTGTCGGAGTGGCTTGTGGTATGAGCCGGCCCGCAGCACCGAGCAGAAGAAATGCGTGGTGGAGCTGAACCGGCGGTTTGGCCAGGACGAGGCGCGGATCCAGCAGGCATTGGCGACGGCGGATGCGTGGTTGGCGGCGGCGCGGCCGCTCTATGACCAGGCCGTCAAACGGAAGGAAGACAGTGCCGAGGAAGCGGAAGCCATCCAGAGCTTGGGCGGGCCGCTTCAGGGGCAGATTGACTTCAAGCGGAAAAAGGAGCAGGAACGCGACACGCGCAAGAAGATGATGGGAAAATACGAGTCGAAACTCCCGCCGCGGCTGGTGCCGTTGACGAAGTCGCAGGCGGTGTCGGTTCCGGCGATGTCGCATGAGACGCGGCGGGTTTCGGCGTATGCGGGGCATCCAAATGACATCTACCACCTGAAGCCTGCTGCGGAATGGAACCTCTACATTGACGAGTCCTACATGGGGCAGGAGGAGGAGTTCGACCCCAATGGCAAGGGCGTCATCGCGGGGGCGCTGAGCTGCGTCTCGAATCCGCTGCCGCCGCAGCCGTCGTTGCATGCCTCCACCGATGCCACGCAGGAGTTGTTCGCGGCGGGGGACAAGGTGATCGAGACGCTGGTCACGCACGGGCAGTGCGGGGTGCTGGCGGTGCCTGCGAGCGCCTATTCCTCGGCGCAGGGGTGGGGGAGTCTGGTCATCTCCTACGTCGACCTGGTGCTGCGGCTGCTGCCGCTGCCTGCGGACGGGAGCAAGGTCAAGCTGAACATCTTCATCGAGGGGCGCGCGCCGTACAATCGCTCGGTGGACTTCGACTATCTGCGGGACGCGTGCAAGTACAATTTGATGCACGTCTTCCCGGAACGTGCGAGGCGCATCGACTTCACGATGGCGGCGATGGGCAAGAACAACCCGCACAACGCCTATCCGGATCTGATCGCTCACACCTGCCGGATGCATGGGAAAGGGAATCGGATGGCAACGAAGCGCTACGAGTATGCCGACTGGGCGGGGAAGTGCTTCCTGAACTATCCGGCGCAGGATCTGCGGAACCTGCTGGAGTACTTCTTCAGCGGGCGGGCGCTGCCGGCCGAGGAGTGGAGCCAGCTGCTCTCGGCCGGCAGACCGGCCGAAGGCAGCCTGCTCTCAGCGCTGATGCAGACCCTCGGCACGGAGGCCCAGGGCAATGTCGATCTGTGGAAGAGCTACCTCGACTGCACGGTGCAGCACCTCTCCTCCAAGGCGATTCACCTGCGCGAACTGAAGGCGCAGCTGAGCTGGCTCAAGAGCTGGCAGCCGGCGGAAGCGGAACTGCCGCCGCGGGTCAAGCTGCTGTGGCTGACCTCGAAGCTGGCGGAGGCGAACCATCTGGGCGAAGTCGACCGCCATTCTCCGGTGGGCGAGGAGTTCCTGCGGCTGGTGCGCGACCTCTACGAGGAGGATGCGCCGCTGGTCTGCTGGGCGGTGCTCCACCTGGCCGTCCAGAAGACCAACGCCTACCAGTTCGAGGAGGCGCGCAAACTGGTCACCGATTTCAGCGACATCGGTTCGCTGCTCTCCAAGGAGCCGCCCTTCACCCGCTTTCTCAAGGCGGTGGCACGGACGCTGGGGGTGGACGGCACGCCGCAGAACTACGTCCCGGCGGCGATTCCCGGGCTGCGCTACTACGGGCAGCTCTTGTCGTCGTGCGGGCAGCACGAGGCCTTCCTGGGCAACCGTCCGAAGGCGCGGATCTACTTCCAGGAGGCAATCCGGTGCTTCGAGCGTCTGAGCGAGGGAAAGACGCGGGAGATCGACCAGACCCGCGCCTACCTGGCCACGGCGCAGATGGACGAGGCTCCGGAGGCTTCGGAGACGCTGGCGGATCTGGAGGCCTACCTTGGGATGGGGCTGATGGAGGCGGCGCGGAAACTGGCCGGTTCGACCGAGGACAAGGACAAATACCACCATCACATCCTGCTGCGCTATCTGGCGCAGTGCCGTCCCGCCGAGGCGGTGAAGGCATACCTTGCGGAGGCCGCGAAGTGGCAGGTCGGGGAAGGGCATCCGTGGGAGATGATCGAGTTCTACCGCGCACTGTTGGTCGAGGACACGGCGGAACGGGCTCGTCGGCTCCAGAATGCTTATCGCATCGCGATGGAGGAGCCAGGTGCGACCCTGCATGTCATTGGATGCGTGATTGCGGGCGCAATGCGCTATTACGACGTGTCGTTGAACGACGAGGAATACAAGCGACTGGTGGCGGAGGTCGCGACCGATGTGCCGGGGCTGGGAAATGAGCGCATCCGTGCGCTTCAGGAGCAGCAGGCGGCACTGCGGCCGCCGCTAGAACTGGCCAGCATCGTCCTGCCCTTCAACTTCCGATGACAAACCCAGTCGCGGAGGCGTCCCCGCCGATGGGGCGCCTCCGCGTAGCCTGACATGAGCGAACTTTCTTTCTTTGATGATTATGCGATCGTCTTCGCGGGCGGCGGGGCCCGCGGCGCCTGGCAGCTGGGGGTCTGGAAGGCCTTTCACGAGAAAGGACTGCCGTCGCCAAGGGTGATTTCCGGCACCTCGGTGGGGGCGTTGAACGCGGCGATGTTCTCCCAAATGGACTACCAGAAGGCCGAGGAGATCTGGTGCCATGTCGGCACCCTGGAAGTGCTGGAGGGCGTGAAGGAGAGCCATTCGTGGCTGCTGCGCAAGCTGGCGGACTTCGCCCAGCAGAAGTTGACCTGGAATCCCGTTTCCTGGATGGACCTGCTTGCGGCGTTTCCTGGGGTGTTGGCCAAGGTGGGGGGGACTGCGGTGAAATTGTGCGCGGGAATCTGCAACGCGGATGGATTGAAGACGCTGATCGAGGGGGGCGTGGTGTGGGACCAGGAGCATTTTCGCATTCCTGTGTATATCTGCACCCATAACAAAGAAACGGCGCAGGTAGAGTATTATTTGCTTCAGGACGAGTCGATTCCATTGGAGAGCCGGAAACTTCTCCTGCTTTCCTCGGCTTCGATTCCATTTGTCTTCCCGGAAGTCCGGGTCGGGAATCGGCGGTATTGCGACGGCGGTTTTGGGGTGAGATTCCCGTGGCTCGACTTGTCGAAGCGGCTGGACAATGTGCCGTTGCGCCCTCTGGTGGATCGGTGTCCGGACCTTCGCAATGTGCTGGTGCTGGGGCTGAAGCCGCAGGAGATGACCTATCGCGAAGACCCGCGTTATGACCAATGCCGGATTTTCCCTCTGCTGCCAGAACGCGACCTGGGATTCCCGCTGGACTTTTCCCGCAGTCATACGGAGAAGTTGATGGCGGATGGCTACAGCGATGCCATGAAATGGCTGGGGCGGCTTCAGGAAAATGGCGAGCAATGCGCGATTTCCATGTCGCATCTGCGGGAATTGCAAGCGCAGCAGGTCGAACTGGGGCAGGTGGAGGAACGGCACCGGGTGTTTGTGCAGTTCCTGGCGGAGCGTTTGGAAAAAGAGCAGGAAGCGAGTGATTTATTGCGCAATGAGCCGGCGAGCCTGGCGGGGTACGAGGCGTGGTGCCGGGAGAATCCGCTGCCGGCGCTGACGGAGGCAAGGCCGGTGCGCCTGGGCCGGCTGGAAGAATACCTCAAGGGGGTGCAGCATGTGGTCGAGGACTTTCTGCAGATGCGGCATCACCTGGATGGACTGCTGGCGGCGCAGAAGGGCTTCAATCTGAATGTGCATGAGAAGGAGGAGCATCGGCAGATGCATCGCCAGATGACCGACTTCGTGTTGAAGCTTCCGCGGGTCTTCAACGACCTGCTGCATTTGCATGTCCTGAACGCAAAGCAAGCGGGCGAGCTGCTGGACCAGCTTTGCCAATGCAGCGCCGAGGGATATCTGCACGCATTGCTCGCCGAACGTCGCATGGGCATCCTGCAGATGCGGATCTTCCGGGAATTCCAGGCGGGTTCGGGGCGGAAGGCATTGCCGCCGCCCTCCGGGATTTTCACCGCGGAGGGACTGGATTCACTGGAGCGGCTGGCGGAGACGGCGGCTGGCCACCCGGAAAACCTGCGCTTTTTTGCGGCACCGCTTTTGGAACGCGCACTGGAAGGCGTGCCGTCCGCGCGCCCCGTCATCCTGGCGGAGCTGCTGGGGCGGCATTTCCTGTCGGGGGGCCGGGCACATGGAAACGTGCTGCGGGAGGCCTTGGGCGCGGAGCAGTTCGCGGAAGTCTCGCGCTGGCTGCCCGAAGGCGCGGAACTGCAAGGCGGGGATGCCGTGGTGCAGCGGCTGGAGGAATGCATTGAGGAAGGGGCCTTGCGGGCTGCGGTGGGGCTGCATTTCCGGCGGCTGCTGGGGGCCGACGGTTTGGCGCCGATGTTCCTGGAGGGCGAGTGCCAGCGTGCTTTTCTGGTTCCGTTCCGGTTTGAGGAAGCGGCACCTGCAGTGGTGGATATTGCAGGACATGAGATCCTGGATGCGGAAGGGGAGGCCGCCTGGTCGGAGGAGTTGAGGCGTCTGGGGATCCCCATGCGGGTGCGTCTGTTGTGCAGTGGAATCGACGGGCTGCCTTGGGAACGGGGGGCTCTGGCGCTGCCGTGGCAGGTGGCCTGGTGGAGGCGTTGTGGTGGCGAAGGCGGCGTGCCGCGATATGCGCCGATGCAGCTGGTTGCGACGGGCGCGTTGAATGCCGAAGGGCTGCTGCGGCCGGTTGCCGTGGAGGAAAAGGCGGTGGCGGTGGCCGCGCAGTTGTTCGGGGCGACGCTGGTGTATCCCGACGATGGCGAGACGGTGCCGCAGGGGCTCTCTGTGCTGGCATTGCGCCAGAATCTGCCGTTGTCGGAGGTGCATCGGGAAATCCGGGAGCAAATTGAGGCTACGACCGATTGGGATTGGAATTATGCGCTCCAGCGCTTCCACACGCTTGGGTTGGAGGTGCGCGCGTGGAATGTCAGCCAGTGGGAGACATTGCGTCGGCGGCTGGAGCATTCGGCGGCGCGGCTCAATCGAGTCGAACATCCTCGGGAGTATCTGCTGAATCTGATGCTTCGCAGCGAGGCGCACTGCCACTTTGGGGATACGGCACAGGCCCGGGAACTGCATGCGAAGGCATCCGCCTTTGCCGCCCGGCAAGGGCAGGGGTTCCTTCCATTTCAGCTGCGCCTGGGCATCCAGCAACTGGTACTGGAAGAGGACGACGAGGATTTCGCTGCAATCCTGGCGCGTGCGCCGGAGTTGCGCCGCCAACTGGAGGCGCAGGGAGATGCGGATCTTTGGATGCGTTTCCATGGAACGATGGGGCAGGCAAATGCATTCGGATGCCTGGCCGGGATACCCGGCTTCTCGCAGGAGGCGTCATGCTCGCATTTTGAGCAGGCGGTGCGTCTGGCGGTGGAGAGTGGGCGGGACCACGACATTGCGCAGGACTTGAACTACCGCTATCTCTACCATGCACTCTTCCTTCCTGGAAGTCCTGAGGAGCAGGAGGCGCTGGAGGATGCGTCGGCGAAGTGCCGCGACTTGCAGGACAAGGGGGATCCGGCCGCCTGGAAAAACCGCTGTTTTCTGGCGCGTATCCAGGCTTTCTCCTGGTATCGGCAGTTGCTCCGGGACGGAAACGCGCCGCACTATGAGGCGGATTGGACGATGCGGGAATTGCTGCGCCTGCCAGGCAGGCAGGAGTGGCTGCGCGCCACGGTCGCCAAATATCTCGGCGCCCTGGCTGCGGCGGAGGGGGACCGTTCGCGTTCGGAGGGGCTTTTCGGCAATGCCTTGTCGGCGCTGGAGCAAGCGGGGCGGACAGGTGTCCTGGCGATGATCCGGTTGACGGTCTGCGCGGAGGCCTGGCGTTCGCTGCACGCGACGGACTATTTGCAGGAAGCGCGTGCACTTTGGGACGGCGGCTTGGCGGCAACCGGCGGGAATGGTGTCCTGTCTTGCTGGGGCGACTGGCTGAAGGCGCCGGAGACGGCGGCCTTTCCCGGGCTGCGCTACTGGTATTGAGCGGAGTCGCAGGAGGACATGGCCTTCTCCAGTCAGAAGTCTTTCAATTCCAGTTCCATCGCCTTCTTTGCATACGCTCTGTTCCCCAAGAGGGTCGGTTCCATCGCCATTTCGCCAAGTCGTCATGCCGGATTGTCTGCTTCACGAGGGATCATTGCCGACCCGCCTGAGGGAGAGTGCGCTTGACGAAGCGGACGTAGCCACGGCGTCCCGCCGTGGCGGTCGGGTGAGCCACACAGGATTTGCAATTGGGCGGCGGAATCGTTCATTGCGTCGTTAGTCGGGGCGACCACGGCGGGACGCCGTGGCTACCATTTTCGGGACGTTGACCAGGCAATAGCCTACCCTCATGGGGAACCGCGCATGTATAAAACGCAGTGTCCCGCCGTATATTCGGATGGGCCGTGTCGGCAAGAATGTCATCGGGCATTTCGCGACGGGCCGAACGCAGCGAGTTGCGTGCACAATGCGAGATCGTCCGGCACCTGCCTGCCGCGGGTGGTGAGGTATCCTCCCGTCATGAGGGAATTGAGCCCCGAGAGCATGAGCAGCCCCTGGAAATCCTTCATGAGCGTCTCGCGGCCGGCGCAGAACTTGAGCGTCATGGAGGGGTTGACGAGGCGGAAAAGCGCGAAGGTCTTGGCTGCGTCCGCGGGGGTGACTGGCGTCTGCGCCTCAAGCGGCGTCCCCGGGATGGGCAGAAGGAGATTGAGGGGGGAGGCCTCGACCTTGAGCGCGCGGATGGCGAACGCCATGTCCACGCGGTCCTCCCAGGTTTCGCCCAGGCCGAAGATTCCGCCGGTGCAGTTGGTGATGCCGTATTTCTGCATTCGTCGGATGGTGGCGATCTTCTCCTCGATGGCATGCGTGGTGGCGACCAGTTCCGCATAGCGCGCGGGGGCGGTCTGGAGGTTCATGTTGTAGCGCCAGACATGATGCAGGGAGAGTTCGCGGGCGCATTCATCGGAGAGAATGCCCAGGCAGACGCAGAGTTTCAGGTCGGGGAACCGCTCGTGCAGCCGATCCAGGGTGGAGAGGATGCGGCGGAAGTCCGCGTCGGGCTTCTGCCAGCCGCGTCCGCTGGTGACATAGCCGAAGATGCGCACGCCGCTCTCATAGACCTTCCGTGCGGCGGCAACGACCTCCTCCTCCGACAGGAGCGGGAAGGTCTCGATGTTCGTGCGGTAATGGCCGCTCTGCGCGCAGAATCGGCAATCCTCCCCGCATTTCCCGCATTTTGCATTGACGATGGAGCAGTTTCCCGCGTCAGGCGGCGCGAAGGCGATTCTCACCTTGTTTGCCAGGGAGACCAGATCCAGGATGTCCGCGCCCGATATTCCGTGCGCGAGGGCGATGGCCTCGTCGCGTGAAAGACTTTCCCCGTCCAGGACTTTGTATGCGTTTTCAATCAAGGGGTGCAGTTTCATGTCCATTCCAACGATGCGCTTGCCAGGCATCCAGCGGGAGCGGCGCCATGCCGCTGAATGCCAAGGCGGTCAAATGATTTCAGCCTTGGAGTTGCCGTCGGAAAGCAGGATGGCGCGTGGTTTCCAGGACTTGGCCTCCCGTGGGGTCATCTGGGCGAAACTCATGACTGTGACCAGGTCTCCAGGCGCGCCCAGACGCGCCGCCGCGCCGTTCAGGCAGAACACCCGCGAGCCGCGTTCCGCCTCGATGGCGTAGGTCTCCAGGCGGCTTCCATTGTTCTGGTTGACCACCAGCACCTTCTCGAACGGCAGAATCCCCGCCATGTCCAGCAGGTCCCGATCGATGGAGATGCTTCCAGTATAGTTCAACTCGCACTGCGTCAGGACGGCACGGTGCAGTTTGGCCTTCAGCATTTGAATGAGCATTGGTGAATCCTCGGTTTTTGTCAACCGCCATAATATAATCGGCCCGCCAGGCCCGCCCTGCGGCACACGCCGCCCGCGGAGACGCGCGGCGCACCTTCGGGGCGGCCTTATGCGCAGCACTGCGGGCGGTCGCCGCAGACCGTCTCGCGGGCCTCGAACTCCAGCGTGGCATGGCCGATGCCGCGCTGCGCGAGCAACGCCTTCAGCTTCGCGCGGGTCTCCTCCTGGCGCGCCACCTCCAGCAGCCGCACATGCGCCGTCAGGGCATTCTCGGTGGTGCTCATCGCCCAGACGTGCAGGTGATGCACGTCCGCCACATTCTCCACTTCCTCGAGTTCCGACTTCAGGCCCTCGGGGCGGATTCCCCGGGGCGTCCCGTCCATCAGCAGGGTCATGCTTTCGCGGAACAGCCCCCAGGTGGAGACGAGGATGACGGCGGCGATTCCGAGCCCCACCACGGGGTCGATCCAGGCCGCGCCCGTCAGCATCATCAGCGCCCCCGAGACCACCACCCCCAGGGAGACCAGCGCGTCCGCCAGCATGTGCAGATAGGCCCCGCGCACATTGAGGTCGCGCTCCTGCCCGTGCGACAGCAGCATGGCGGTGAGGCCGTTCACGACAATCCCCGCCGCGGCGGTCGCCATGACCACACCGCCTGGCGCGGGGCTGCCGTGCCGCAGATGCTCCACGCATTCCCAGGCAATCCCCGCCACCGCCCCCAGCAGCAGCACGGAGTTCAGGAACGCGGCCAGCACCGTCCCCTTCCTGAAACCGTAGGTGAACCGCCCGTCCGCCTGGCGCTTCAGCAGCAGAAACGCAATCAGCGAGACCAGCAGACCGCTGACGTCCCCCAGGTTGTGCCCCGCGTCCGCCAGCAGCCCCGATGACCCATGGCGGAAGCCCAGCCAGAACTCCACGCCCACGAAGACCAGGTTCACCGCCGCCGCCGCCACGAAGCGCCCGCCTTGCTCCAGGTGGAACTCCCCGTGATGATGGTGGTGGTGATGGTGGTGATGATGCCCCGCCGACTCTGGAAAATCTTTCATAGCCATCCTACCTCGCCCGCTCCGCAACATGCTCACGGCACGTGTCGAACAACTGACGGATGTGTTCGTCCGCCAGCGAATACACCACCTTCTTCCCCGACCTGCTCGTCTTCACCAGCCGCAACTGCCGCAGCAGACGAAGATGATGCGACACCGCAGGCTGGCTCATCCCCAGCAGCCCCGTCAGCCCCCCGACGCACTGCTCGCCCCCCAGCAGCACCTGGATGATCTTCAGACGCGTCGGATCCGCAAAACACTGGAACAACTCCGACATCTCCAGCAAACCCAGTTCATCCAACTCCACCATGAAATGCATCTCCCATTCGGTTGTGCTTATATAAGCGATTGTTTATAATATAAGCGGCCGTCGGGGAATTGCAAGCGGCGATTCCTGTGCGCGCGGGGTTATGGCTCCTGGAATCGCGCGGCGAAACGTGCTGGGATGTCGGGGGCGCAATAGACGCCGTCGGAGTTGGGGGCGGCGGGGACGGGGAGGACGGGGCAGGTGCGGTCGGCGAGTTCGACGCAGCGGGTGTGCTCGAGGGCGTTTGCGAGGGTATAGACGGGGGTCTGGGGGTGGTCGAGGCGGTCGAGGGCGACGCGGAACATGGTGGCGTTGGGGGCGACGGCCTGTCCTGCGGCGATGGTGGCGCCGTCCTCGCCGGTGATGGTCCAGTCGGCGTTGTTGTGCCATCGGATGGCGGCCTTTTCGCAGCGGACGACGAGTTCGGGTTCGTGCTTCTGGTCGGAGCAGTGCGCGAACATGACGCGGGCGCCGGTGTGGTTGTCGAGGGTGAAGTCGAGGTCGCAGGCGTCGAACATCTCGATGCCTGGGCGTGCGCGCAGGAGGTCCCCCGCGACGGCGGTGGCGCGGGCGGAGGCGGGGAGGGTGGGGCCGTTCAGGAAGAGGAGCAGGTTGAGGTAGTGCGCGAAGGCGTTGTTGATGGGGGAGTCGAGGACGGGGACGCCTCGGACGGCGCGCCTGGCGACCCAGGAGTTGCGGCTGTAGTAGACGTCGCCGCGCGGCCAGATGCCCATCGTGGCGGAGCCGAGGATGCGTCCGAACCGTCCCGATCGGAGGAGCCGCTTGAAGAACTGGATCTCGGGGGCGTAGCCATGCTGGAAGGCGACCGCGACGAACTTTCCCGAGGCCTTTTCGGCGGCCATCATGCGCTCGACGGCGTCGGCGGAGCCCGCGGCGGGCTTTTCGAGGAGGACGTTCATGCCCGCCGCGAGGGCGGCGACGGTCAGCGGCTCGTGCGCGTCGATGCCCGCGGGGATGCACACCAGGTCGATGGCGCCGCGCTCGGCGGCGAAGAACTCCTCCGCCGTCGGGTAGATTCTCGTGCCGCGGCTGCGCAGCTGCTCCATTCCCTCGGGGACCTTGGCGGGGGTGCGGACGACGGCGGCGGCGAGTTCGACGAGGCCCGCGTCGGCGAGCGGCAGGAGCAGCTGGAGATGCGAACGGCCGAAGCCGGCGATTCCGATGATGGCGACTTTCTTCATGGGCAGGGGATCAGAAGTGCAGGGTCGTGAGGGTGTCGGCGCTTTCGCGGGCGAGGAGGATGGCGCGGGCGAGGGCGAAGGTCTCCTCGTCGGTCACCAGGGAGGGGCGCCCGTCGGCGAGTT
Source organism: Lentisphaeria bacterium (assembly GCA_016287975.1). The sequence continues at coordinate 43,262 of JAEEXV010000170.1, forward strand.
CGTGGACGAAGTCGCCGAAGACGTCGCGGTCGGCGGGGGGCGGGTCGAGGACGCGGTCGCCGTCGGCGTCGATGAGATGCACCTTGCCGCCGAGGACTTCGAGGACGCCCTTGGTGCCCGCGAGGCGGACGCGGTCGTCGCCGTGAGTGGCGGCGGTGGCGGGGCGCAGGAAGTCGATGCCCGCGTCCGCGATGACGCCGTTTTTGAGGCGGAAGAGGCAGTGGGCGGCGATCTCGAGGTCGCCGTGGTCGAAGTTGTCGGTGGCGTCGTGGTAGGCGGTGACGCATTCGAAGGCGTCGCCCGTGTAGTAGAGGATCCAGTCGATGGCGTGGCTGCCGACCCAGGGGATGGTGCCGCCGTAGGTGTCGCGGCGCTTGTAGAACTCAGGGCGCTTGCCGAGCTTGTAGGACTTCTGCGTGCGCACGAGCTTGATCTTGCCGATCGCGCCCGCCTGGACGAGGCGGTAGGCGTGCAGGAAGGCGGCGTCGTAGCGCAGGCCGACCATCGAGCGGATGTGGCGCCCCGAGGCGCGCCAGGCCGCCTCGAGCATCTCCAGCTGCGCGAAGGTGGTCGCGACGGGCTTCTCGCAGAAGACGTGGATGCCGCGGCGCAGCGCCTCGGCGGCCATCTCGGCGTGCTGCTCGAAGGGGCCGTCGATGCAGACGAGCGCGGGCTGCTCGCGGTCGAGCATCGCGCGCCAGTCGTCGTATTGCCGCGGGTTCCACGGGGCGGTCGCCTGGATGAGCGACGCCGCGCGGAGGTCGCCCAGCGGGGCGATCGCCGTCAATTGCACTTCGGGGAGGTTCTTCAGCACCTGGTAGGCATAGTACGAATGCCCGCGGGCGCCAATCATGCAGAATTTCATGGTTGTTTCCTAAACGGTGGCGGGGGAGAAAAGGGCAATGCGCCTAAGATAATGCATCACAGTCGGGCTGGCGTTGCGGCGCGGGGCACCGCTGTGGAGTGGCGCCTTCATCCAGCCATGCAAACGACGGGGGGCTCCGCTTCGCTTCGCCCCCCGCACCCCCCCGCTCCGCCTGCGGCGGGCGCGGGGCACCGCTGTGGAGTGGCGCCTTCATCCAGCCATGCAAACGACGGGGGGCTCCGCTTCGCTTCGCCCCCCGCACCCCCCGCTCCGCCTGCGGCGGGCGCGGGGTGGGATGGGGATGCGCTCGGCGGCGGGCACTATGGTTGCTTCGCGTCCTGTTTCGGCTGCTTCTTTCCCTGTTCCAGGTCCTTGAGTTGCTTCAGGAGCTTGTCGTATTCGGGGTAGTTTCCGCCTGCGACGGAGCCGCCCCAGAGTTCGCGCTGGGAGAGGTCGTACTTGATCTCGGGCATGACGAGGTCGAGTTTCCGCATCAGTTCGAGGGTCAGCGGCAGGAAGTAGAGGCCCTGGCTGACGGAGTTGTAGCCCGGGTCGTCGGGGTTGGTGCCCTTGAGGGGGGAGGCGTAGACTTCGCGGCGGGTCAGCATCTGGATCATCGTGTCGCGGGAGATTTCGAGCGATTCCTTGTCGCCAGTGAGGAGCGCGTCGATGAGCAGCACGTTGCGCATGGCGGAGCCAGGGCCGGAGCCGTTGCGGGTGCTCTGCTTGCGCCACGGGACGGGGCTGTGGACGAAGCCCCTGCGCTCGGGGAAGTAGAGGCGGGTCTTCACGTAGTCGGCGGTGGCCTTGAGGTTGTCGCGGAGGGCCTTCTTCAGGTATTCGTCCTGGGTGACCTGGAGGACGAGATACATTCCCGCGGCCTGGTATCCCGTCGGGAAGGAGAGCGCGCCGAACTTGTACTTCTCGTTCTCCTTGTTCCAGCCCCCAGGCGGCGGCGGCGCGTTGTGCTTGTGCAGCGGGATCTGGGCGACGCCGCGGCCCTTGGCGTGGGACATGACGATCCAGGCGAGTTCCTCGGCGGCCTTGAGCACCTTGGGGGAGGCGTTCATCCAGTAGATGGCGGTCAGGTTGACCAGCGCCCAGCCAGGCTCGCGGTGCGTCGCGCTCCAGGCGCGTTTCGTGAAGAGCTCGCTGCGCATGATCCAGTTGCCCGTGGCGTTGGCGATGTCGCGGAAGCGGCGGTCGCCAGTGAGGACGAAGGCCATGCAGGTGCCGCGGATGCGGGTATGGCCGTTGCTGTGGTGGGCGATGAGGAACGGGTTGCCGCCGATTTTCCTGACGTCGAGGTCCTGCAGGCGGTAGTAGCCGCCGGTGTGGCCGACGCAGTGGGTGGTGACGGCGCCGTTGAGGGCGGCGGACTGGCCCTTGACGGTGTCGATCTCCATCTGGTGGCGGGCGGCGCGCAGCCCCGCGCGGAAGTAGTCGGGATTGCGGTATCGCAGGCCCTGTTCGAGGAGGACCGCCGCGTCGTCGTATTCGTTGTTGAACCAGTTCCAGGTGCGTTCGCCATGGGTGTCGCCGTAGTTCATGAAGCCGTACCAGCGTTCCTCGCGGATGTGCCTCAGATAGGCGTCGAGGCCGATGCGCACCTCGGGGTCGTAGGGCTTGCTGTACTTGTCGGGGCTGCCGATGGCGTTGAGCCACGCGCCCGACCTGCCCAGCTCATCGACGTCGGGCATGCCGACGGGGATCGGCGAGAGCAGTTTCGCGGCGTCCATTTGGGGATCCAGCGCCAGGTACATCGGGAAGGAGACCTCGACGCCCGCCTTCATGACATAGTCGCCAGTGTGGATCGCGAAGTAGCGCACCCACTCCTTCTCGCGGTTGGCGTAGCGCGTCCTGGGCGTGATCTCGGGGAGGAGGTCGACCCGCAGCGCCTGCGGCTCGCTGGCGACGCCGATGGGGAAGCGCTCCGCCATCTCGGGGATGACCAGTTTCGCCTGCCCGAGCAGGTCGAAGACCCCCAGCGACCCCTTGGCCGCCGTGGTCCTGCCGTCGGCGGTGGTCTCGTAGCCGTCGTCCTCCCACTGGATCGCCGCGCGCGGCGCCTGCGCAGGCCCCTTTCCGGCGATGCGCAGCGAGGCGGACTTCCAGGCGCGCATCGCAGCATAGTCGTCCGCCGCGGGCTGGTCGAGCGCCACGCCCAGCAGCGGCTCCAGGCCGACGAAGGGCGAATCCGCCCACAGCGTCACGCGCAGCCGCCAGTAGCGGCGCTCGCCGGCGGGGCATGGCGCGAACTCGCCGCGGAACTCCAGCCCGGTCTGGACGCGGCCCAGGTCGAAGGGGGAGACCGACTTCAGCACCGCCTTCGGGCGCGCCCCGTCGGGCAGGGTGATTTCAGGGGGCTGGACGGTGAACTCCCGTTTCCCCGAGCGGATGCGCAGGGCGAAGGGCTCCTGGTCGTAGGTCACGGTGCAGCGCTGGTTGGTGAAGGCGCGCCACTTCTCCTTGCCGACCTGGACGACGCTGTTCTTCAGCGCGCTCTTGGGGGCGGTGCCAGGGACGACCCGATAGCGGCCCGCGGGCACCTTGGCCAGGACGCGGTACCAGCGCGCGTCCCCGTTGGGGTATTTGGAGATCAGCAGCGTCTGGGAATCGTAGCGGGCGCCGTCCGCCTCCAGGACGAAGGACTTGACGGGGGCGTCCCCCTGCGCGGCGGGGACGGTGAATGTGACCACGCGCGGGTCGCCCTTCTCCTTGAAGATGTCGACCTCGACCGCCAGGATCGGCAGCGCGCATACGAGGGCCAGCAAGACACTTCTCTTCATCGCCATGCCTCCGTTATCACCACTTGGACAGCACGTAGTCGGTGGGCAGGCTCTCCAGCGGGATGCCCTTCAGGGATTCGACATGGGTGTCGCCGTAGATGACGTTGCCGCGGCCCGCGTGGAGGCGCCCGAAACGGGCGTCGGCCGTGCCCGACGCAAAGACCTTGTTGGTGGCCTCGTTCACCTGCTCGATCCAGAGCACCTCCTTGCCAGGGGACTGGAGCTGCGTGACGCGCAGCGGCTTGTAGTCCTTGGTGCCCATCAGCTGCGTGTTGGCCAGGTAGGTGTACCAGCCCTGGTAGAAGCCCTTGTTGCCGACGGGCGCCTGAACCCGCGCGGGGCAGGAAAGCCCGCCCAGGTCGAGCTGCCACCGCGCGTTGCTGTATTCCTTGAAGTAGGTCTGCTTGATCGGCAGCGTCGGATAGGCCCATGTGTTGGTGTTGGCGGGGTAGAAGGCGGGGATCAGGCTGTCGTTGTTGTCGTTGGCGTAGAAGGTGTGCACCGTCGACATCGTCTTCATGTGCGAGACGCAAGAAATCGCCTTCGCCTTGTCCCGCGCCTTGGTCAGCGCGGGCAGCAGCATCGACGCCAGGATCGCGATGATCGCGATCACCACCAGCAGTTCGATCAGCGTGAAAAACAGGGAACGGTTGTATCGGGCCATCATGGATTCCTCCTTTGTCGACACGGCGCTTGTCCAAACACCAAAAACCTGGCGCGGCGAAACCAAAGCCATTGCAAACAGCCTCGAAAGGCCCCCCGACGCCGCGCTTGTGCTTATTATACTCTGGAAACCGCGCCAAACCAACCCTATTTTCTGCTATTTTTTTATAATATTATGCTGTGTCCCCGCAAATATCACATAAACTTTTTCAATTTGGGGGACGGGACTTTGGACTTTGGACGCTGGACTTTGGACGGGACTTTGGACGGTGGGACTTTGGGACTTGGGGTGATGGGACTTTGGACTTTGGACGCTGGACTTTGGACGGGACTTTGGACGGTGGGACTTTGGGACTTTGGATGGGGTGATGGGACTTTGGATGGGGTGATGGGACTTTGGACTTTGGACGCTGGACTTTGGACGGGACTTTGGACGGTGGGACTTTGGATGGGGTGATGGGACTTTGGACTTTGGACGCTGGACTTTGGACGGGACTTTGGACGGTGGGACTTTGGGACTTGGGGTGATGGGACTTTGGACGGTGGGCGCGGCGTTCTGTGCCGGCCCATTTTTGGGCCGGTCAGGGTGACGGGGCTTTGGACTTAGGACGCTGGACTGGGCGGGGGGACGCCTCGGTTTCATGGAGGGGCCGAAGTCGCTGGCGGTTGCGGGGCCGCCGTTTCGCGGCCCTGGCGGAAATGCAGCGGCGAGAGTCCGAGGGCGTTCTTGAAGAAGTGGCTGAAGGCATAGATGGAATCGTAGCCGCACTGTTCCGCGACCGCCTGCACGGGGAGCAGCGTGTGGCGCAAAAGGTGGCAGGCCTTCTGGATCCGCTGCAGGTTGATGTACCTGCCGATGCTGACGTGCATCTCGTTGCGGAAGACCATCCGAAGATGGCTCGGCGAAATGTTCACCTGGGCGGCGATGCGCTGGATGTCCAGCGGATGCCCGATGTGCTTCAGGATATAACTGATGCTCCTCGCCGTCAGATCCGAGAGCTCCTGCCGCGCCACCGCCTCCGTGCGGCGCGACAGGCAGCGCAGCACGCGGTAGAGCTGCCATGACAGTTCCTGCGCGGCGCCCTGGCGGTAGAGCGCCAGGAAACGCCGCACTTCACGCCAGGCGCCCTCGTGGATGTCCACCGTCTGGGACTGCGGGAGATATGCCTGCGGAGTCGGCAGTTCGAAGGTGATGAGGAGGCGTTCGCAGGGCTGGCGCCTGTCGGCGGAGAGGTGATGGTGGTGCTGCCAGGGGCGCAGCAGGATGCCGATGCCAGGCGCCAGTTCAAAGCGCGCCTGGTCCACGCAGTAGGTGACGGGCGCGAAGGGGATGGCCAGCACATGCCGCGCGTGGCATTGCTCATTGGCCTCGCCCCAGCGCGGGAAGAAGGCCAGGATGCTGTTCGGCAGCGCGAAGCCCTCCGGCAGCCGCCGTCCCTGGAAATAGTCTTCGGGCTCTTCAAGCAATCGGCACTTCTCGTAAACGGTCTGGCGGATTTCCATTGCTGGCGACACCTCGTCGATCTAGCCTTTCCCGCCTCCGGCGTCCCCGCAGCCGTCCTTTTCGGCAACTCGCCAGAGTGCATGGAGCCAATGTAGCACGCCTTTCCACGCCCATCCGCCGTGCCGAACAGCCAAGGGCGTCCCTGGGGCCATGGAATCATCACAATTCACAAAAAGTGCGTCATTATCGTCATTGTGCCTTTGGCGGCGCGGCATTATAATTAACACAGTTACGGATGGCCCCGTCCGGGGGGATCCCGCATTGCGAATCTGGACTTCAAGCCGAATGCTTCCAACATGACCATACCCTACGAACTATCCTGCGGACTGCCGATTGTGGCGGAGGCCGACGTGCTGGTCGTCGGCGGCGGACCAGGCGGCTTCTCCGCCGCGGTGATGGCGGCGCGGCAGGGCTGCCAGGTGGTGCTGGCGGAGGCCAGTGGCGCGCCTGGCGGCATGGCCTGGCTGGGGGAGGTCTCCCCGTTCATGTCGAACTATCTCGACGGCGAGCCGCTGGACGCGCCGCTGTTCGTCGAGTGGAACCGCCGCATCTGGGAGCTGGAGGGCAGGGACCCTGGGGCGTTCAACATGACGGCCGCGCTGAATCTCCCGCTGGCGAAGGATGCGACGATGCTGGCGGCGGAGGCGCTGCTGCAGGAGGCGGGCGTCCGCTGCCTCTACCACCACGCCTTCTTCGACGTGCTCCAGGAGGACGGGCGCATCACGGCGGCGGTGCTCCTCTCCAAGTCAGGGCTCGTGGCCGTGCGCGCGAAGTGGTTCATCGACGCCACGGGGGACGGCGGTGTCGCGGTCAAGGCGGGATGCCCCTTCGAATACGGCAACCAGGATGGTTTTGCGCAGCCCATGACACTGTGCTTCAAGATGGCGGGCGTCGACCGCGGCCGCATGCCCTCGCGCGAGGAGATCAACCGCCGCTACGACGCGGCGCGGTCGCGCGGCGAACTCGACTGCCCGCGTGAAAACGTGCTGTGGTTCGACGCGCCCGCGCCCGACGCCATCCACATCAACACCACGCGCGTCCTGCGGAAAAGCGCAATCGACGGCGTCGAGTTCTCGGAGGCGGAGCAGGAAGGGCGTCGGCAGCTGCTGGGACTCGTCCTCTTCCTGCGCACCCTGCCAGGCTTCGAGCGCGCCCGCCTGGAATCCGTCGGCTCGCAGATCGGCGTGCGCGAATCGCGGCGCATCCTCGGGCTGCACTACCAGACTGCGGAGGACTTCACGCGGCACCGCAAATACCCTGATTCCATCGCGCGGGTGCGCTACCACGTCGACATCCACAACCCGACGGGGACGGGGACGACCTTCATGCGGCTTCCAGAGGGCGAGTGGTACGAGCTGAGTTTCCGCATCCTCGTCCCGCGCGGCTGCCGCAACCTGCTCATCGGCTGCCGTGCCGTCTCCGTCGACCACATCCTCTACAGCAGTCTGCGCATCATGCCAGTCGTCTGCTCGATCGGGCAGGCGGCGGGCATGGGGGCGGCGGTGGCGCTGGAACGCCATGCGGACAACGGCGCCATCGACTCCGTCGAAGTCCATCGGCGGCTGGTTGAGGCGGGCGCGCCGTTGCGGCATTGATTTTTCCACCAGACCTGAACCATACCCAAGGAGACCACCCATGAAAAAGCACTTCACCCTGATCGAACTGCTCGTCGTCATCGCGATCATCGCCATCCTGGCCTCGATGCTGCTGCCCGCGCTCTCGAAGGCGCGGGAGAAGGCCCGGGCCATCTCCTGCACCAACAACCTGAAGCAGCTGAGCCTGGAGATGCTGATGTATGCCCAGGACAACGCGGAGTGCTACCCGAACCGCGATGAAATCGCCTCGAACAGCTGGCAGAACTTCTCGCCGTTCCGCAAGATGTACGAGCACAACGGCAGCCTTCCGTGCAAGGTCTTCGCGTGCCCCGCGGACCGCGCCGACTGCCGGAAGTTCCGCGCGTACGGCACGCGCGGCGACAGCACGGGCGTCGGCATCAACAACCTGGGCACGCCGTATGCCTACAAGCTTCAGCTCAGCTACGGCTACAACAACGGCCTGATGAACAACTACAACGACGGCATCCGACCGGGGCCGCCCATGACCCGCTGGAAGAAGCCCTCCAAGACCATCGCCATCGCCGACTGCACCTACATAATCTTCGTCTACGATTCCTGGAGCCGCTTCTCCATGGCCAACTGGCCCGACAACTATCCGTCGACCTCCACCTACAACCGCAACCCCGACCCCGTCTATGCGCGCCACGGCAGCAACGACAACATCGCCTTCCTCGACGGCCATGTCGCCACCCTCCACGCGCGGCAGCTGACCCCCGCCAACCTGGACCTGCAGGTCGCCGCCGACTAATCCCCAAGCCATGTTGAAGCGCATCCTCCCACTGCTGTCCACATGCCTCCTGGCGGCCGCCGCGACGCTGGAACTGCGGAACGACTTCCTGCTGCTGGAGGTCGAGCCGACGGGCGGGCGCATCCGCCGCCTGGCGTGGACGGCGGCGCCGTCGGAGAACCTGACGGCGGAGGACGGGCTGCTGGGCGACCACTTCCACCATCCTGAGGCCGTGAGGGGCTTCCTCACCCAGCGCCCCTACGAACTGGAGCGCGCGGGGGACGCCGTCCGAATGACCGCCCGCCATTCAGGGGGCGGCATCGACTTCCTGCGGCTCGGCAAGACCGTCACGCTGAAGCCTGGCGAGACGGTGGCGGGCGTGCGCTATGAGTTCCACAACCTGGCGGCCGCGATGGCGGACAATGAATACGGCTTCTGGTGCCAGAATTTCGTCAACCCCGGCGGCAACGTCAGTTTCTTCTTCCCCGAGATGAACGGCATCACCCGCGTCCCCGTCAAGCACGCGGGCGCGGATTTCGCCTACTACCGCCGTCCGTCGCGCGGCTGGTGCGGCTTCGCCAGGGAGGCGGGCGGCGGCCTCGCCTTCGCCATGGACTACGCGCTCCTGCAGCAGTTCTACGGGTGGTACGGGAAGCGCGAGACGACGCAGGAGTTCTATTTCGACAAGCAGCGGATTCCAGCGGGGAAGAGCGTCGCCACGGAGGTGGAGCTGATCGCCTTCCACACGCTGAAGCGGATTTCGGGCGCGGGCGGCGGGCTGGTCGGCGACCTGTCGCTGTCGGCGGAGGGGGGCAACCCCGGCAGCCAGGCGGTCGCGCTGCGGCTCTACAGTGGGCGCGCCCAGACCGTGCGCCTGGTCTTCACCGCGCGGCGCCTGCGCGAGGGGAAGCCCGTTGCGATCCACGAGCGCACGGTCGTCTTTGCGCGCGCCGCCGAGGTGCAGGCCATCCGCTTCTCCCACGTCTTTCGGGAATACCCCGCCATCTTCGACATCGAATGCCGCGCCTACGGCCCCGACGGCAAACTGCTCGCGATCTTCAACGCCCCGCTGGGGCTGGGCGCCAGCCTCATCTCCTATCGGATGAAGCCGCAGGGCGAGCGCGCGGGAAAGCGCCAGGCGGAAATCAACCTGCGCGGCTTCGACGCCTCCCGCGCGACCCCGCACATCGAATGGGCGAAGCCGCTGGCTGGCGGGAGGATCCGCCTGACCGCCATCACCCCGTACCAGTCCTGGCGCGAGGTCGCCGAACTCGCCCAGCGCATGGACGCGGAGGTGCGCTCCAGCCTCTTCCTCGCCCAGGGACGCCCGCAGAACGCCAGCGGCGACTACTTCGGCCTTCTTTCCGAGGCGGACATCACCAGCAATCTCAACGACCTGCTGCCGCAGGAGTGCGACGTCATCCTGCTGGCAGGCGTCCACCTTGACAAACTGACCGAGGCGCAGCGCCGCGAAATCGTCCGCAAGGTCGAGAACGGTTGCGGGCTGGTGCTGGTCGGCTGTTCGGCGAAGAACGCCCGCGAGCTCGACGCGCTTTCGCCGCTGGCGCTGGATTCGAAGGTGCGGAGCTATCCCAGGGCGGTTCCGCGCAAGGCGCGCGACGGCTTCCCCGCCGCCGCCATCCCGTGGTCGCTGATCCCTGCGGCGACCTGCCTGCCCTGCGTGGCGAAGGGCGAGGTGCTGGCGACTGTCGGCGGGCTTCCGTACGCCGCCATGCGCGACCACGGCAAGGGGCGGGTAGTCGCGCTCTCGCTTCTCACCAACGGCGGCGGCGGCAGGATGGTGGGCGGGCTCAGCCCCGAACTCCCCTATCCGCTGCCTGGGGCGCTCTTCCGCGAATACCAGGAGTGCTACCAGCTGCTCTATGCGAAGCTGATCGCCGCCGCCGCCCGCCGCGACCAGGGCTGCCACTTCGCCACCGTCGGCGTGAGCCGCCAGGGCGCGGTCTACACGGTGAAACTCACCCTCGCGAACGCTCCCGCGGGCGGCGACGGGCTCTCCCTCGCCCTCTTCTCCCGCAACCGCGACAACGAGGAACTGGCCCGCGCCGTCCACGCCGTCCAGCCCATTTCAGGAGAGCAGTCCTTCCGGCTGCCTGCGCGGGCCTGGAACGGCCAGACGCTCATCGGGCTCGTGCTGCGCAACGCCAGGGGCGAGGTGCTGGACTTCGGGGCCGTCTCCGCCGACCGCCTGCCGATGGCGCGCATCCACTCACTGAAGGCCGACAAGGGCCACTACCAGGAGGGCGAGGAGGCGGTCTTCCAGGTCGCCGCCGCCGTCGAGCAGCGGCCCGCCGAACTGCGCTGGCGGCTGGAGGACGCGCATGGCCGCGTCGTGCACGCAGGGCGCGCGACGGCGGAGAACGCCGTCTCCTTCCGCGTGCCCGTCCGCAGCGGCGTGCCTTCGCGCCACTACCGCTGCGTCTGCGAGATGGTGCTGGCGGGGGCGGTGGTGGACCGCCATGCGGTCAAGTTCACCGCCACGCCCGCCCCCGAGAAACTCCGCTGGGACGACTTCGAGGTAGGCATCTGGATCACCCCGTACTCCTATGACGCGCTGCGCCCCTGGCTGCGCGGCTTCTTCGCGGAGCCGCTGCGGCGGATGCACGTGCGCACCATCATGGGCAACTCCCGCATGGTCGACCACGACTTCGCGCTGTCCCAGAACTTCCATCCCACCTGCTACCAGGCCAGCGGCATGCGCCCCGCGCGGGTTCCCGACGAATACGCGCGGACGGGGGACAAGCGGCTGCTGGTTCGCAGGCCCTGCCTGAGTTCGCCCGCCTTCCGCGAGGGCGTGCGGCGGCAGTTCCGTGAACTCGGCGAACGGGAGAAGCCCTTCGCCAACCGCTTCTACTGGTTCGGCGACGAACTCTCCCTGACAGGCTACTGGAGTTCCGCCATCGACTTCTGCTTCTCCCAGGACTGCCTGCGGGGCTTCCGCGACTTCCTGCGCCAAAAATACGGCACCGTCGAACAGGCCGCCGCGCAGTGGGGCGTCCCCCACCGCAGTTTCGACGACTTCCTCCCCGAGACCTACGCCGAGGCCAGACGGCGCCGCGACGGCAACTACAGCGCCTGGGCGGACCACCTGGAGTTCATGGACCGCCTCCTCTGCGACTACATCCGCGCCTTCTGCGACAAGGGGCTCTATCTCGGAGACCCCGCCGCCGTCGGGTGCATTTCAGGGCCCCAGGCGCCCAGCGCCTACGGCGGCAACGACTGGGCGCTCCAGAGCAAAGCCCACCGCGGGCTGATGAGCTACTCCTTTGGAGGGCTGGATGAAATCCTCCGCAGTTTCCATCCGCAGCTGGTCGACATCCCGTGGGTGCTGGGCTACGCCCACTACGACGGCGCGGTCTGCTTCAACCTCTGGAAGGCGCTGCAGCGCGGCGCGCATGGCGCGATGGGCTTCTCGATGGCCAGCCTGGTGCGCCCCGACGGCACGCTCTCGCGCAGCGGCCAGGCCGTCGCCGACTACATGCCCGAGATTGCGGCGGGCATCGGCAAACTGGTGCTGAATCCACTGCGCGAGCGTCCCGCGCCCGAGGTGCTCCTCCTCTATTCCCAGCCCTCCATCCGCGCCGCCTACATCCGCGGCGGCGCCAAACGCCACGAAAACCTGCGCCTCAAGTACATCGACCTCTGCCGCAACTTCGGCGTCCCCTTCCGCTTCGTCTCGGACGAGGAGCTGGCGGCAGGCGCCCTGCCGCCCTCGGCGAGACTGCTGGTGCTGGCGGATGCCGCCGCCCTCGGCGACGCGGCGTTGCATCGGCTTGCCGAGTTCCAGCAGGCTGGCGGCACCCTCCTCGTCGACGGCGGCTTCGCCGAAATGGATGCCTCCTGCCGCGTCCGCGCGCCGCGCCCCCTGGCGGCGGAAGTCGCGGCCAAGGCCGTGCGCCTCCCTGGCGAGGATTCCTACCATGAACTCTTCTCCAAGGCGGCCGCCCTGCGCACCGCCGAGGAGGCCGCGAGCCTCGCCAGGCAGCGCGGCGCCTTCGCCCGCCTCCTGCGGCAGGCCCGCATCACGCCCTTCTGCACGCTGGAACGCGCGGACGGCACTCCCTTCCTGGAGGCCGAAATCGAGATTCTGCGGGATCCCCAGGGCAACCGCTTCGTCCTGGCGGTCTGCAAGGAGACCGTCGGCACGCAGGTCACGCCGCGCTTCGCCGCGCCTGGCGTCGCGCGCGACATCCGCGGGCGCGGCACTTTCCTGAAAAACGACAATCCGCTCTTCTTCGCGCTGCTTTCCGCTGAGGAGACGCAGCCGATGACGGCCGCCGCCACAGCAGGGGAGAGCGCCGTTGCCATCCACATAGACGCGCATGTCCCGCGCGACACCGTCGTCCATGTCACGGTGCGCGATCCCTCTGGCCGCGCCGTCGCGCACTACGCGGCCAACCTGCCTGCCCCAGGCGGCCGCGCCGAATGGCGCCACACCCCCGCGCTGAACGACGCGCCTGGTGTCTGGACCGCCGCGTTCCGCGAAGTCGTCGGCGGCAAGACCGCCACCGCCCATTTCACCGTCCCCGCCGCGGCGCCGTAGCGCCCGCGCTTTTCGGCGCCGCACGGGGGCCCCGTCCCCACTCGCCAAGCCGCCGGTCGTTTTCGGACCGAAAGGAGTTTTCCCATGCTGGATCCCATCGTCCCCTTCAACCTGATCGATGACCATGACCTGGAGGAGATGGTGCGCCTCAAGGAGGCGACAGGCATCCATCGGATCGCCGTCATCGGCCTGACCAACAATGTGCGCCTCACTGGCGCGCCTGGAGATGAAGACTACCGCGTCTTCGCCGAAAAACTGCGGCGGCTCATCGAGGCGGCGACGCCGCTGGGCATCGAGATCCTGTGGTGGTGCCTGCCGACCCTGAAGACGGGGGCGGGGCCCTATCAGAGGATTGTCGGTATTGCTGGCGGCGAATCGCCCATCAGCAGCTGCCCGCTGGACGAGCGCTTCCTCGCCGACTACGAGCGCCACGTCGCCATGGTCGCAAAGGCCGCGCAGCCGCCGATGATCCTCCTGGAGGACGACCTCCAGCTCAGCAACCATCCCCGCGTCGGCTTCGGCTGCTTCTGCCCGCTGCACCTGGAGAAGTTCCGCGCATACGCGGGCCGCGCCTACACCCGCGAGGAGCTGGAGGCGCTCTTCACCAGGCGGCCGCTGGAGGCCGTCGAACTGCGGCGTGCGTGGGCCAGGATGTCCCGAGACACCATTGTCGACTTCGCGCGCCGCCTGCGCCGCGCCGTCGACGCCGTCAGCCCAGGCACCCGCTTCCTCCAGTGCGAGCCAGGCACCACCGACCTGGACGGATGCCTCTCGCGCGAGGTCCCCGAGGCCCTGGCGGGCCCCGCCACGCGCCCCGCCATCCGCATCTTCGGCACGCAGTACGGCTCCACCGACACCGCCCGCGACCTCCCCGCCAACCTCGCCCACGCCATGTACGAGGCCGAGCATCTGCCGCGGCATTTTGAACTCTACCACGAGTCCGACACCTATCCGCACAACCGCTTCTTCTCCTCCGCCGCCCTGATGGAGAGCATCCTGACCGCCGCGATGATGATCGGATGCGACAGCTCGCTCTTCATCGGCGCCCAGTATCTCGACCACCACCTGGAGGAGTTCGGGTATTTCGACATGTACCGCCGCACCCGCGCGCGGCTCCTCGAAGTGCAGCGCTTCGCCGCCAGCAGCGCCCTCGACGGCTTCCAGATCCTCTACCGCCCCGACTTCGACTTTCTGCGCTGCCGCCCAGTCTGGGAAGGCGATTCCGCGATCATCGGCCTCAAACAATACGCCAAATTGCTGGGACGCATGGGCTTCCCATATACGACCCTCGACCGCAAGGTCAAACTGCTCTGCGGCGCCGCCGCCGAGGCTCTCTCCGACGACGAACTCACCGAAATCGTGCGGGGCGGTGTGCTGCTGGATTCCGAGGCCGCCAGCCTGCTGTGCCGCCGCGGCTTCGGCCCGCTGCTGGGCGTCCAGGCGGAACTGGTCCAGTCCCTCCCCGCCGTCGCGGAGTACATTCTCGACAATGCGCCGACGGATCTATCGCGCGGCCGCCGCATCTACAACATGGCCTACGCGCCTTCTGGCAGCGAGGGCGCGCAATACGCCCGCCTCGAACTGGCGGGCGCCGAGGCGCTCACCGTCTACCGCGGCCCTGGCGGCGCCGAGGTCTCGCCAGGGCTGACGCGCTTCGTCAACCGCCTCGGCGGGCGGGTCGCCGTGATGGGCTGCTCCATCCTCAACGAGAGTTCCAACCTCTTCAACTACCGCAAGCGCGAAGTGCTGCGGGGGCTCTTCACCTGGCTCGACGACGGCACGCCGCCTCCCGCCGCCGTCCTGGACGCGCCCAACCTCTGGCTGCTCTTCCGCGCCTCCGACCGCGAGGCGCTGATCATGGCCACGAACCTCTCCGCCGACCCCGTCGAGGATCTCGACCTGGCGCTTGCCCCGCAATGGGACGGACGCCAGGCGATGCTCCTCGACGCCGACGGACAGTGGCGGCCTGCCGACGCCGAGGCCGCCCCTGGGCGCCTGCGCGTCAAGGGGCTCGGGATGCACTATCTGAAGCCCGTGCTGCTGCGCCTCGCCTGAGGCGCCCGCCCCGTCTATTTCGCGGCGGGGGCCTGGCGATGGAGGGTCACGCCGCGGATCTGGATGATATCGCCCGCCTTGAATTTAGGGAACCAGAGCCGCAGGACGGTGGCGCCCTTGGCGGCGGGGGTGGTGAAGACCAGCGTGGAACCTTTGCCCTGGATCTTCCGCCCGCCTGGCAGCACGACGGAGCAGCTGCCCGCGTCGGGTTCGGCGTAGCGCAGCACGTAGGCGGTGTCGGGGTCGAGGGTCACTTTGGCGGAGACCATGAAGGCGCCGTCCTTGGCGACGGAGACGCGCAGGGCGCCGTCCTTCCCGACTTCGACCTTGTGCCCTGCGGGGTTGGGGGACCAGCGCAGGTCGGCGGGGAGGAGGTTTTCGCCGACGGGTTCGGCGGGGACGAGGTCGGGGGGCGTCGGCGCGCCTTCCTCGAGGAGTTCGCGGACGGAGACGGAGTCGATCCAGGCGGCCTTGCCCATGGTGGTCTTGGAGCCGTAGACGCAGATGCGGCATTGGGACCTGCCCTCGGGCATGACGAAGTCGCAGGAGAGCGTCTGCCAGCCAGAGACCTCCTTGGCGCGGACGAGGGCGGAGCGGGAGCCCGACGGGGTGGCCTCCAGGCGCAGGTTGCGGGGCTCCTCGCCCTGGACGACGGCGGTGGCGCGGTAGCGGCGCCCTGGCTTGAGGACGAGGTTCTGGGTGAGGCGCCATTCGGCGGCCTGGGTCGGGAAGACCACCTTCAGCGAACGGCCGCCAGTCTGGAAGACGGCGGTGTCGGGGGCGAGGCCGCGCTCCTCCTCGGGGATCTGCTGCTCGCGCGCGGTGCGGCAGGTCAGCGTCCAGCCTGGATACTTGGGATTGGAGAGGGCGGGATTGTCGGACTTGTCGGTGCCTGACTGGTCGGAGTTGAACATCAGCTCGGGGCCGACGGGCTTGAACTTCGGGACGGGCAGGAGTTTGCCCTGCAGTTCCATCCAGAGGTACTCGCCGTCCTTGCAGACGCCCAGGAACATCTTGTCGCCGCGCACGAGCTGCCGGCCGTGCCACTGCGGGCCAGGGTGGGGCAGCTCCTCGTCGTCCCGCAGGCGGGCGGGGGAGGGCAGGAGGACGTCGGTGCCAGTGCCAAGGACGGGGGGATTCCTGCCGTCGAGGGCGACGGGGTATTCGACATTGACGAAGCGGTTGCCCGCAATGAGTTCCTGCTCGCCTGGGGCGTGCCCCGAGAGGGCGAAGCCGACCTTGGCGTCGGAGATGAGGTTGTTGATGAAGGTGTTCTCGTAGCCGCTGCGGACGACGAAGGCCTGGTTCGGCATGTTGTAGACGACGTTGCCCGCCCACAGCGAGCGGCCCGCGTTGCACTCGAAGCCGAAGCTCTCGTCGATGGCGAGCGAGGAGCCGTCGACGACGTTGTTGACGACGGAGGTGTAGTATTCCTTGCCGCCCGTCTTGATCTCGATGACGGAGCGCCAGCCTGAGTTGGTGCAGATGTTTCCCTGCACCAGCGCGCGGTTGCATTTGAGGTAGATCGCCGCGCCCGCGAGGCGGCGGTCCTTGCCGTTCCACTTGATCTTCTTCCCGCGCAGGGTGGTCCCGTCCTCCATGACGATGTGCTGGCCGATCCGCTCGCCAGGGACGGGGACGCCGCGGTTCACGTCGCGCACGATGTTGCCCTGGACGGAGACGTTGTTGCCGTAGATGAGGATGCCGTGGATGTAGGAATCCTTGAGGGTGGAGCCGTGGCCGCCCTCGATGAGGCGGTTGTCGTGGACGATGGTGTCGGGCAGGTGCGTGGTGCAGCCCTCGGCGATCTGGCCGCCCTTGCCGAGCATGATGCCGATGCGCCCGAAGCCGCGCAGGGTGTTGCCGCGCACGAGGCAGCCGCCAGGCATGGGCACGTTCAGGTTGACGGGGTTGTCGCCGCCGTCGAAGACGCAGTCCTCGATGCGCGCGGTGCGCACGGTGACGGAGTTCGCGGCGACGCTCTTCTCGACGCACTTGAAGCGGCATTCGACGATCTGGATCTCGTCGATGTCCTTGCGGCCCGCCTGCTGGTGGTAGGCGTCGACGCCGTTGTAGCCCTCGACGATGACATTGCGCAGGAAGAAACGCAGCGGCTTTTCACCGCTGGCCTGGTTGAGGTCGAAGACGGCGGCGCGCTCAGGGGTCAGATATCCGCGCGTGCCCTTCTGGGTGCAGACGATGGCGCCTGGCTTGCCCTGGCCCTCCAGGCGGAACTCGCCGCCCTTGACGCGGAAGACGGGGGCGCAGTCGGAGCGCAGCACCGCGCCGTTCTGCAGGACGATGGTGGTGTCGCGGTCGATCTCGACCGTGCGCGTCAGCGTGTATTCGCCAGGCGCGACAATCGTGAACGGCTGCTTTTCGATGAGGTCTTCGAGGGGGACGGCGTGCGCGAGGACGCCGACAAGCAGGGCGAGCGGCAGGGCGAGGCGAATCTTCATGGCGGGGCTTCAGGGCTTGACGGGGTTGAAATCGCTGGCGAAGGGCACGCAGACCTCGTGGGTCACGTCCTGCTTCTTGAGTCCGCTGACATGGCCGTCGACGTAGGCGGCGTTGGCCACGTCCGCATGGCGCATGTGGAGGACGCGGTTGCCGCCGATGCCCAGGCTCACGGCGCCGCCATAGTTGAGGTCGCGGGTGGTGAGGGACTGGGCCTGGTAGGAATCGCGGGTGTGGATGCTGTCGGCGGCCAGCGGGATCCTGCGGTATTCCGCCTTGGAGAAGGCGCTGCGGTTGATGTAGTAGTAGTTCTTGTCGGCCTCGTAGTTGTTCAGCACGCCGTAGGCGGGGCGCCCGCGCAGCAGTCCGTAGCCTTCGACGCCGCTGGTGCCCCAGTCGCCCTGGTGCCAGGATGGGCAGCTGAAGACGCCGTTCCTGGTTTCAGGGACGGGGGCGTAGTTCTCCGTCTTGAGCAGGCGGTTCCAGTAGGTGTTCTTGCCCTTTTCGTTGATGCTGAGGGCGGAGGGGAAATACTCGTGCCAGTCGTTGGCGTAGAGGGTCAGGAACAGGTGGCAGTTCTTGAGGCGCGAAGTGCAGTTGATGGCCTTGGCCTTCTCGCGGGCCTTGCCGAGGGCGGGAAGCAGCATCGAGGCCAGAATCGCGATGATCGCGATGACGACCAGCAGTTCGATGAGCGTGAAACGGGACTTGCGGCTGAGTGGCATGGGCGTGGCTCCTTGTTTTCGGGTGGATCGGTTCAGTCAGGAAAGCGGCTGCGGCTCGAGGCGGCACTTCTGGCGCAGGAGTTCTGCGCGGAGGACGAAATAGGCGGGGAAGCCGAGGGCGGCGGCGACGCCCGCCGCCTGGCCAGTCGCCATGCAGACGGGCATCAGGCGCACGCCGGAGACGGCGCGGGTCTCGATGCTGATGCAGCGCCCGCCGACGGCGAGGTTGTCGAGGCCCAGCGGGAGGAGCGCGCCGTACGGGATGGCGCGGTGGCCCTGGGCGGTGGAACGCCAGGGGCTGTCGAAGCAGTTGACGTAGTGGTCGCCGTAGCTGCGCTTGCCGACGGCGACAGGCTCCGCGACGGGCGGGTTGTCATTGAGGTCGGCGGCGGTGATGACGACCTTGCCCTTGACGTTGCAGGAGGCGCGCACGCCGATGACGGGGGCGACGGCGGTGACGCGGGCCTCCTCGAAGCCTGGCAGCCTGCGGCGGATCCAGTCGACGATGACGGGGATCTGCTCGCGCAGTTCGATGTCCATGCGGGTGAGGTCGAAGGGGTCGAGGGCGTCGCCCTTGATGGCGGTGAGGTTCAGGAGGATCTCGCTGCCGTCGCCGACGGGGGTGCCCATGAAGCGGGTCTGGAAGGGATAGGGGAAGTCCAGCGTCGGGAAGAGATCGAGCAGCTTCTGCTTGTCGAAGCCCTTGACGCCCGAGACGCGGAAGAGGACGGTCTTGGTCATCGACTCCTCGTCGCTGCGGGGCAGGATCTGCGCGCCCGCGAGGCGCGAGAGCACGGCGTCGCCCGTGGCGTCGACGAAGGCGTCGGCCTCGATGCGCAACGACTGCCCGCAGCAGGCGACGCTGACGGCGCGGATGCGCCCGCCCGCGGTCTCGGCGGCGATGAGCGTGGTGTAGAAGAGCAGCGTGACGCCCGCCTCGCGGAGCATCCGCGTCATGCACAGCCCGATCTCGAACTCGGAACTGTTCAGGGTGTTGTGGTGGACGATGAAGGCGTGGTCCTTCATCGCGGCCGCGAACTCCCCGCCGACGCCCCCGATCTGATCTGGCTCGAAGGCGGGGATGCCCGAGAAGACAGGGCAGCCGCTGTAGACGGAGACTCCGCCCGGCCCCGCGTTTCGGTCCAGCAGCAGCACGCGCCTGCCTGCCCGCGCCGCACCCAGCGCCGCCCCGAAGCCCGCCGGCCCCGCTCCTGCTATCACAACATCGTATCGCATCGCTGTTCTCCTGTTGGGATTGCCATTTGCCCATACTATAAGTCCCGACAATGGACCAGTTGTTTCTTTTTCTGCTATTTCATTATAATATTCTGCTGTTTTGAAATGTCCATTAGGCAAAGGGTCATCGCTCATCCAGGCCCGCCCAGGCAGGGCGCCTGGGGAGGTCGCGCCTGCCGAATGGCGCGGACGGAGGGCATCCGTTCACGCAGGCGTTATAGTAAGCGCGCTGTCGATGTGGTGGAACAGAACATGAAGGGAACGCACAAATGAGAGCCGCCAAATCCATCCGCCCGTTTCATCTGCTGTGCCTCTTTTGCAGGATCGGCCGAGGCGCGCCGCTGGCGCTGGAACACGGCGGGAGGATCGAAGAACTCCTGGCGTTCGTCAGGGAGCGCCCCGAGGCGATGCTGGAGTTGAACTGCAACTGCGCCAGCGTCTACTCCGTCCAGAATCCAGGGCGGGGGGATGACGTCGGCGGCCCGCTCCTGAACCAGCGGCGTGACCTCAGGATCCTCCGCCTGCTCGGCATGACGCCAGGGCAGGCCAAGCCCGCGGCCGATCTGGTGGAGCAGGTCGCCGATGTCATCAAGACCACCGAGGGGCTGTGCGGAGGCGGCTGCGGAAGCGCGTGGCGCGGCTGCCCCTATGCCGACAAGGGATACTTCGAGCAGTCGTGCAGGGAACCGTACGGCGCCCTGGTGATGGCGCGGCCGCCCGCGGAAACCCGCGCCGAGACGAAGCGGGCTTCCGCCGCGGCGACGGCCTCCTGCGCCACGCTCAGGATTCGGCCGCATCATCTGCTGTGCATGTCCTGCTTCTATGGGCGTGGAGTGATTTGCGGCAACCTGAAGCCCATCCAGGAGGACAATCTGTTCGAGGCGATTCGCCGAATGCAGGAGAATCCCGACATCCCGGTGGAACTCGTCGAGGGATGCTGCATGATCTGCCCGCCATGCCCGAGAAACCAAAAGCCAGGCAACCTCTGCCTTGGCGGCGGCATGGCGCTGCGGGATGAACTGAAGGATCTGGAGGTGCTCTACAGGCTGGGAATGGGCTACGGCGAAGTGCGCCCCGCCAGGGAACTCCTGCGCGCGCTCTTCCGCGCGGTGCCGAACCTCCATGCCATCTGCTCCTTTGGCGTGGAGCCCGACGCCAACGGGACGCCGTGCCAGACGAACGAGTGGAGGCCTTGCGCCAGCCTCTCGGATCGACCGCAGAGCGGCGAGGCCGCCTATCGCATCGCACGCCTCCACAACCTCGGAATCGCCGAGGGGGCCAAGGAGACTGCGGACTGCGGCAGGCGTTCTGGCGAATGCCTGAATCCGTGATTTTTTCCCCTGGCGGCGCGGGCTTCCCCCAGGGAAGAGTGGCCTCTCCCGCCATCGGCGGGGTTTCCGTCCCGCCATCGGGCGTCGACGCCGCGTGCGGCGTCGCGGGATGTCTTTCAAGTCATGTTTTGTGCGCGCAGACGGTCGAATCCGGAACGCTTCCCAAAGAGGGTCGGTAACAGCCCCCCATAATACAGAACACGCGAGAAGCGTGTGGGCTGGGCGCGCTTGACGAAGCGGACGTAGCCACGGCGGGCCGTGGCAGGCGAGTGAGCCACACAGGGCTTGCAATCGGGTTGCGGAATCGTTTGCTGCGCTGCTCGTCGGGGTGACCATGGCGTCCCGCCGTGGCTACCATTTTCGGGGCGTTGATTCGGCAATAGCCAGCCTTCATGGGAAGCATTCGTTGAAAGAAAGACGCGGGTTTGGTCGTAATGGTCATTGAGCAACCAAATGAAATAAGGAGGAAAAGCCGATGACCAAGAACGAATCCAGATTCATTGACATGCACAACCGCCTCACCGCCTGCCAGCTGGGGAACTTGCTGCGGATGCAGGTGCAGACGCTGGCGGAGCGCCCTGAATTGGCGCACACGCTTCCGCCGATGATGGTGTGGGGGGCGCCAGGCCTCGGCAAGTCCACCATCATCCGCGACATCGCGAAGGAGATGGGGATCGGCTTCATTGACGTCCGCCTCGCGCAGCGGGAGCCCGTCGATGTCCGCGGGCTTCCCGTCCCCGACCGCGAGCGCAAGTGCGTCGACTGGCTGGTGTCGGGGGAGTGGCCGCGCGAGGGGCGGGGCATCCTGCTGTTCGACGAGCTCACGGCGGCCGACCGCTCCCTCCAGGTGGCGGCCTACGAACTCATCCTCGACCGCCGCCTCGGCGAACTCTACAAGGTGCCCGACGGGTGGTACATCTGCGGCGCAGGCAACCGCGTGGACGACTCGGCGGTCGCGACCACGATGTCCTCGGCGCTCGCCAACCGCTTCATGCACGTCGAACTCGCGGAGGACGCGGAATCCTGGGTGAAATGGGCGACGACGCATGGCATCCACCCGTCGGTCACGGGCTTTGTGCGCTTCCGCCCCGAATGCCTCTTCCGCCAGCAGGACGAGAATCTGGAGCGCGGCTGGCCGACGCCGCGCGCCTGGGAGCGGGTGAGCGTGATGCTGGAGGTCTTGCCGAAGGCCTCGGGCGGCAAGGGCGGCGCGCCCGACGAGAGTCTGCTCCGCAGCGTGGTCTACGGGCTGGTCGGCAACCGCGCGGGGGTCGAGTTCGTGGAGTTCCACAAGCTCAACGCGGAGTTCGCGGATGTCCGCGAGATGATGCTGAACCCCGCGAAGGCGGTGGTCATCCCGACGAAGGTCGACCGCAAGTACGCCCTCTGCACGGCGATGAGCTACTTTGTCTGGCGCGGCAAAAACGACCAGGAGGCGAAGGCGTTGCTGGACGGCTTCTTCCGCATCAGCGTCAAGCTCACCAGCGACTTCGCGTGCATGGCGATGGTCGACGCGATGAGCGGCGCGGGAGTGATTTCGGGCGACACGGCCGCCAAGCGCCTCTTCTATCATCCGAAATACAAGGACTGGGCGAATGTCCACGGCGGCGCGATGAAGAAGCACTACACGTTCTAACCCGCGGGGAGGTGAATGCAATGGCCCAGAACAGCACCATCATCGTCCGCCGGCCGAACCAGGACGAGCAGAAGCGCAAGGAGGTCTGCCTGGAGCAGCTCGCGCAGGATCGCCAGCGGATCCTGGTCCGCTGGCCGTTCATCGGCGGCATCATCATGCGGATGGAACTGGTCCCCGTGCGCGACGACCGCCTGGAAACCGCGTCGACCGACGGCGACAGCATCTTCGTGGACATCGCCTTCTATTCGAAACTGAGCAAGGACGAGCGCCTCTTCGTGCTGGCGCACGAGGTCTGGCACTCCGTCCTGCTGCATTTCGCGCGCCGTGGCGCGCGCGACCGCATGCTTTTCAACGTCGCGGCGGATCTGGAGATCCATTTCATGCTGCTGCCCGAGAAAATGGCGGAGCCGTATGTCCTGCCGCACGATCCCGCGTGGGCGGGCCTTTCCGCCGAGGAAATCTACGAGCGGCTGGAGAAGAAATCCGCGGACAAGGAGAAACTGTCCAACGGCGGCAAGGCCAGTCCGTCCTTCGGCAGCGGGACCACGAGTTTTGACAAGCACGTCTACAAGGGCGACGGGCCGCCCGAGGAACTGGAGGTGAGCGATTCGCAGGCGGACGGGGACGGTTCGGAGGAGGCGCTGGTCATCGACAAGGACTACACGCCTGCCGTCACCGCCGAGAGCGTGGAGCGCTCGCGTTCGCGCACCATCGCCGCCGCGCAGCAGCTGGAGCGGATGCAGGGGAAGCTCCCGTCGAACCTCCAGAAGATTGTGGAGATGCTGGAGAAGCCGTCGCTCCCGTGGCAGGAACTTCTCCGCCAGTTCGTGACGACCTGCTATGGCGGTCGGCGGCGCTGGCTGCCGCCCGCGCGTCGGCACGTCTGGCAGGACCTCTATCTCCCCAGCATGCGGGACGAGCGTCTGAAGGCGGTCGTCGCCCTCGACACCAGCGGAAGCACTGCGGGCGATCTGAAACTCTTCTTTGCGGAACTGGTCTCGCTGATGACCTCCTTCGGGAAGTTCGACCTCGACGTCATCCAGTGCGACGCGAAAGTCCAGGAGGTCCAGCATTTCTCCAACGCGAATCCGCCCGCGCCCGACCATCCCTGGGAGGTCAGGGGCCTGGGCGGCACGGACTTCCGTCCCGTGTTCGACTACGTGCGGACGAAGATGAGGGAGAAGCCCGACCTGCTGCTGTATTTCACGGACGGGTATGGAACCGCGCCCGACCGCCAGCCTGGCTATCCTGTGATGTGGGTGCTCACGAAAGATGGCAGGCCGCCCTGCGGCTGGGGGCGCGTGATGCATTTCAAGAAAACAACGGAATGATGAAATGTAAAAGTTCGTTATTTTGCGTTCTGCGACTTGCAAAATTCGAATTCCGTGCTATATTATGTCCGTTCCCGGAAAAAAGGGACTAGCATCAAGAGTGTACCCGTCAGTCACATGACGGGCAACTGCCAACCGGCGTGAGGCACGGTGGCGGCCTGAAAAGGCGATGCGGCGAAAGCAACTCTCACCGAATCGATCTTTTCAGAGCCCTTGATGCCAGTCAAACCGGCGTCAAGGGCTTTTTTTCTTCCCCCCAAAAAACTTCTTCACGGCACAACCCAACTTGACAATCTGACAGGCGGTCTGAAAATGTCTCCATAGAAACCAGGAATTGCATCACGACGGTCCAGGCAAGCAGGGAACCATTTGCCTGGAGCCGTGTAATTCGGCAGATGAACGGCGCGAACCGTTTATCGCCCACCAACCTGTTGCAGTAAAGGTGGTAAAACGATGCGGGCTAGGGCTCACCACTAGCCAAAACTGCGAAAACAGTCCTCCGGGCTGTTCGTTCCATAATGGTTCCCCGATCTTGAAACCGTTCATTCACAGCAACGGAGAACTGTCATGGAACTGTCTGAATTCGTGTGCTCGAATAAGGAAATCGCCGACTTCATCGCCCGGAACAAGGACATCATCACGAAAGCCAGCAAGGACGCGGGGGTGCGCGAGTGCGACCGCATGCTGGTCGTCGAGGACCTCGCCATCAAGTTCGGTCAGGGCAAGCTTGTGTTCGACCCGAGCCGCGGCGTCAAGGAAAGCACGTTCATGTGCCGCGTCGCCTACAATGCCGGCTGCACCATGGCGCGCGCCGTTCGGGAGGTCGAGCTGAAGGAAAAGGAGTGGAACGTCATTCCCGACAGGCATGCCGGGACATGCGGGTTTTCTGCTTCGGATATTCGTCTTCTTGTGAAGGAGGCGCTCAACCGCCTCGCGCGGGAATGCGAAAAGCGCAAAGTCGAGCTGCTTGTGCGCTACGTGCTTCTCGAGGAGGACCGCGACGCCGTGGCGCGTGCATACGGGGAGACGCCCGACAACGTGTCGCTCATCAAGACGCGCTGGCTTCCGCGCCTCAAGGCGCATCTCAAGGATGCAATTCGCGAAGACGAGGCGGGGAAACTGGTGCTCAGCCCCAATCGCATCGACTTTCTCAAGCCTCTCCTC
This sequence comes from Lentisphaeria bacterium, assembly GCA_016287975.1. The sequence continues at coordinate 67,925 of JAEEXV010000170.1, forward strand.
AAGTGGCGCTGATATTCGATTCCGCCTGCCCTGCGGAGGCGGCCCCTTGGCACCGTCTTTCGCAGGGCCGGGCGGTTTTTCCTGTCCGAGAAAAAGGAGGTCTCATTCACATGGGTTCCGTGTCCCATTGTGTTTCCCGCATGGCAATGGCTGTGGTTGGCTGGGTGAAGGCTGGCTGGTGGTCGCTTTGTTTCCTTTTCAGCCTCTTGAAGAAGACAGCGAGAGTCTATGTGGGAAAGCCGGATTTGGAGGAAGCCATTTCCAGCGGCGATGCCAAGGGGATTGTCGTCTCCTTGATGGCTGGGCAGACGTTGTTTCTGTCCGACGAAATGTTCCGGGACCGTTTTCTTTTTGCCAGCGAAGCGATTCACAAGGCGGTATGGCTCTTGGGAGTGCCCGCCCGCAGGCGTGGCGCTTTCCTGCAGGACATCCGCAAATGGATCAAGGGCGTGAAGGACGGAACGATCCCTGCCATGCTGCGGAGGCCGAGTTTCCCGAGCGCGACATGGGATGCGAGATGGAGCACGCGTGCGCAGCGCGCGGAGGCCATGCTGGCGCGCTTTGAGGGAACGCCGGAGACGCTGCCACAGGTGCGCGAGGCGGACTTGGAGAGGCTTCTCGGCACCGCCCAGCTGCTGGATGCGGGCAGCTTGAAAACCATGATCCGCGGGATATTCACGGTGGAGGAGCGGATCGCCTTGTTCTCTTTGCTCAACAGACGCTTCCGCCGCAACGTCGGTGCGGAGATCCGCAAGGAGATGGCATTCGCCCTGCTGGCTTGAACTGGGCACGCGGGGGCATGCGCAGGGCGCCTCGGGAGGCATTATATTGAGCCCGATGGAGATTTACGACGGTCATCTGCATTTGGCGGAGGCGGGGCGGCTGGCGGCCTGGCGCGCGGCGGGGGTGCGGCGGATGTGCGTGGCGTCGGCGCGTCCAGCGGAGTGGGACGGGGTGCTGGCGCTGAGGGGGGTGGCGGCGGCGCTCGGCATCCATCCGTGGCACGCGCAGGAGGGGACGGAGGCGGCGCTGGCGCGGCTGTCGCAATTGCTGGCGGCGCATCCGACGTGCTGCGTGGGTGAGATCGGCCTCGACTATGCGGTGCAGAACGCGGACCGGGCGCTGCAGTGGCGCGTCTTCGCGGCGCAGGCGGAGATGGCGGGACCGGAGCATCCGCTGGTGCTGCATCTGCGGCAATGCGGCGGGGAGTTCGGGCGGCTGCGGGAATTGCTCGCGGGACGCGTCTTCGTGCTGCACGGCTTCAGCGGCAGCCTGGAGAGCGCGCGGGCGTGGCTGGCGCTGCCAGGCG
>JAEEXV010000171.1 GCA_016287975.1 Lentisphaeria bacterium
ACTCACGTCCAGTCCAGAGTTTACAACCAATGGAATGTTGCCGAAATGCTGGCGGCGGGTGAAAGGAGACATTCGACTTTACAAAGGCGGTACGGAAGGAGCCTCCAACACGGGCAACGAGCCGTATTCAGAATTCTATGCCTGCCAGATTGCGGAAATGCTTGGCGTCAATGCCATTTACTACAATCTGACCAAATGGAAAGGACGGATATGCTCGTTCTGCAATTTGTTCACGTCAAAGCAGAAAGCCTTCATTCCTGTCGGCAGGCTGGTGACCAAAGGCGGCATGCCGGCGGTCAGAGATTTCTATGAGTCATTGGGGAGCGAATATGTGGCGGCGTTGAATGAGATGATTGTCTTTGACGCGATCATCTACAATACAGACCGCCATTTCGGCAACTTCGGTTTTCTGGTGGATAGCCATGCAAACCGGATTGTATCGCCTGCGCCTCTGTTTGACCACGGGAATTCGCTATTCAACTTTGCGCCAGTGAATGCCTTTGAGGACTTGGCTTCCATTCAAAAATACGCCAAGACCCTTCAGCCGTGTGTGTATGATGATTATGTGGCGGAGGCCAGAGCTGTCATTACCCATTCGCAGCGGAATGCCCTCAGAAAGTTGCTTGATTTCAGATTCAAGCGCAATCCAAGTTATAACTGGAACCGGCAACGCTTGACGATGGTGGAGAGACTGGTGTCGGAACGTGCAAAGGAAGTACTTGACTGATTGGGCGAAGGCGATTGCTTGTTCGCAGGGCATGCCCCGGCGCCGGCGACAGTCGATATAGCATGTCCATCGAAAAATGGGCGTGGTTCAAATGACGAGGCAACGCTATCTTCACACCGGGGGGGCGGGGGGCTTGCCCCCGTCGTTTGTCGTATGTTTGAACCACGCCGAAAAATGCAATGAAAACTGCAAAAGTCGGTCGAGTTCTGCGACGAAATGCCGGGAGTCCAGTGCCGGCCGATAGCATCGGCCGGAAATAGCATCGCCCGGAAGCAGCCCGGAGATGGATTGCCGGGCACAGGGCGCGCGGGCACAGGGCGCGCGCGGCGGGGGGGCCGCGCAAATAACTGGAGGGGCATTTGCATTCTTGTATGTTTGTATTATAGTAATACAAGTTTACGCAGGAGAATTACGAAAAATGACGATACAGGAAGCATCGATTCGGCGGGAGACCGCCACGGAGGGGACCATCCGCGGGCTGGAGAAGTACATCCTCCAGGGCAGGCTGCATCCCGGGAGCAGCCTGATGAGCGAGAGCAAGCTGTGCGAGCGGTTCCAGGTGAGCCGCATCGTCGTGCGCGAGGCGCTGCAGCACTTCAAGAGCCTGGGCATCATTGATTCGCGGCCGCAGCGCGTCGCCTCGATCAAGAACCTCTACCCGAGCGATCCGTATGGGCCGCACATGGTCTATGTCCGGCGTGACCCCACGGCGATGCAGGAGATCGTGCAGCTGCGCTCCATCATCGAGCGCGGCATTGTTGGAGAACTCGTGTCCCAGGTCACCCCGGCGCAGCTGGCCGAGCTGGAGGACATCAATGTCCGGATCATCGACGCCAAGCCCAAGCAGCGCATGGAGCTGGACATCGCGTTTCACACCGGGCTGCTCAACGTGCCTGGCAACCGTCTGCTGTCGGGGCTGCACACGCTTTTGTACGACTACTTCAAGTCGGCGCGGATGGCGAAACGTCACGCGCCGTTTGACGCGGCCGGCAACCAGCTGGTTTACGCGGAGCATCAGATGATTCTTCAGGCTCTGCGCGAACGGGACCTGGCTGCTCTGCAGCAGGCAATGGAGCGGCATATTCACGAATACCGGAAGACGAAGGAATGAGAAAGTCTGTGGTCAAGGCCCGCCTTGCGGCGGGGGAAGTGGTTTACACGGTCAAGGCCTCCTATCGCGATCCCAGGGTGGTGGAACTCATGGGCGGTTTTGGCTTCGACTGCGTCTGGATTTGCAATGAGCACATTGCCAACGACCGTTCCACGCTTGAGGCGATGGTCTGCGCCGGGCGGGCGGGCGACATCGACACCATGGTCAGAATCCATCCGCGGGACTACACCGATGTGATTCAAGTCCTGGAAATGGGGGCGAACGGCTTGATGCTGCCCCAGATCAAAAGCGCCCGCGAAGTGCAGGAGCTGATCCGCGAAGTCCGCTTCCCCCCGCTGGGCAACCGAAAGCTCGACGGCATCGGCGCCGATTCCGGGTTCGGTCTGCTGCCGCTTGCGGAATACCTGCGCCGCGCCAACGAGGAGACCTTCACGGTCGTGCAGATTGAAACGGTCGAGGCGATCGGGGAAATCGACGCCATTGCCGCCATTCCCGGAGTGGATGTCGTGTTCATCGGACCGGGCGACCTCTCGCTCGCGGTCGGGCATCCCGGCGAGGTCAACTGCGCCGAAGTCACGCGGGTCTGCGAGGAGGTGGTGGCCGCCTGTCGTCGGCATCACAAGACCCCTGGGATTGCGTGCGGAACGCCGGAACAGGCGGAACAGCGTTTTCAGCAGGGGTTCCGGTTCCTGTGTGGCGCCAGCGACTATCGTCTGGTCAAGGCGGGGCTGGTGTCGGAGCAAAAGCTGATGAATCGGTTTCGGGCGGCCTCAAGGAGCGAAGAGAGATGAAGCCATGGCTTGTGTTGCCATTTCTGCTGGCACTGGCCGTCGTTTCCGGCGCGGCGGAGGGCGGGGTGCACCATTGGCGGCTGAAAGACGGTGAAAACGCCCGGGCGTTTGCTGACAGCATCGGCCAATTGCACGGGACGATCGCCACCCCGGACCTGGTCAAGTGGGCGCGCGAGGATGATCGGGACTGGTTTTTGACCTTTGAAAACGGAGGGCAGGCGGTCATTCCCGGCGACCCGTTGCAGGACTATGCGGACGGCTTCATTGTCGCGATCCGCTTTTCGTGCGATCTGGAGGCGATTGGCAAGAACAACTTTGCCGCTTTGCTCTGCAAAGGCAGAAGCTACAAGGAATCCTTTGGGGTCATGATTCAGAAAAGCGGCAAGGTGCTGGTGTATCTGAACGGGATGACGCCGAATTACATTCTTTCCCCCGGCAGACCGGTTCAAAGCAAGCGGGACTGCGAGTTGCTCCTGGCCGTGGGGGGCGGCCGGATGATTCTGCTGGTCAACGGCAGCATCGTCCATACGATTCCCGTACAAGGCAAATTGAAGCCGACCCGCCGGGGCATGACGCTGGGAAAAAGCGGAGGATATCTTTTCCGCGGCAATCTTTACGAGGTCAGAGTCGAGCCGTATGATGCGGCCCGGGTCAATGTCCTGATGCAAACGGCCGCAGGCCAATCGCAGTCGCCGGGAAAAGGGCAGGCCACGCGCCATGCCGACTTCCCGGCGCTGAATCTCCCGGATCCGCCGGGCACGGTGACGCTGGGCGACTTTTCCGCGTGGACGCCCGCGCCGCGCAAGGTGGAATCGAGAAATGTCGCCGAGGAATGGATCATCCGCCCTCGGGCGCTGGTCAAACGCGGCTTTTCGACCCTGATGGCGCCGTTTTCCGTCGACGCTCCGGTTCTGGAATATGATCCGCGTCTAAAAGGCGTCTATGATTGCCATATCGGGTTGCGTGTGATTGAAAAAACCACCTCGCTGATGCTTGAACTCGGAGGTCGGTGGCATCAGGTGAACGTCCCCGGCGTAGGTCGCGGGTTCCCCCATTATGCGGCGGAGCAGCTGGTGGCCCGGAACGTGCAGATGGACGGCGCAAGAATCCGGCTTGCCTCCGCAGGCACGCCCTTTTTCCTCGGCTATCTGAAGCTGATTCCGGCGAAGAATCCACGCATTGCCCGTTATCCGGACATTCCCGGATTTCAGGTGCGTTCGGATGTGCGGCCGTTGACGGTGGATGACATTGACGCGCAAAATGCGGTCGTCATCCGCCAGCAGATCGACTGCGGGTTTTTCCGCGAACGCCACTGGCGGGCCGGCTGTCCGGAGCCGATTCCGCAGGCGGATTCGCGCAAGCGTGGATTTCTGGTTTGGAATCCGGACTGCATGAGCATGATCTTTCCGGAGGCGCGGCCGGCGGTTGACGCCGGATTGCCGAACCTGAAGACCGTGCTGGCCGCAGGTGAAACCGGAGAGGTCGCCGTGGCGGTGCGCGCCCTGACCAGGCAGAACGGATTGTCGCTGTCAGTCGAATCTCCCCTCAAGGACAAGGACGGGCGCCTTTGCGCCGGAATCACGGTCACGTCGTCGCTGGTGATGACTTCGGTCAAGCGCACCACCAACTTTCGGGGGAAGTCCGAATTCATGCGTCTTCCGGGGTATCTGGCGGTGAACCAAAGCGCATCGCTCCGTCCGCTGGAAAGCCGGGAGTTTTTCCTGACGGTCAAGGTTTCCGCCGGGACGCCGAAGGGATGCTACCGCACAGTCTGCACTCTGCGCAACCAGGACGGTTGTTCGGTGTCGCTGCCGCTTGAAGTGGAGGTGCGGGGATATGACCTGCCTCCGGCGCGTGGCGTGGATCTCGGCTTCTGGTGCCGCGACGCACGGCAGCCGGACCGGCTGGCCGCCGCACTGGCGGAGTTCGGCATGACCTCGTCGGTCTTCAATATGCTCGCCTTCACCGGGACTACCGCGGACGATCTCCATTGGGACTTTTCCCACCTGCCGCTCGCGGCGGTGGCGGAGGCGTTTCAGAAGCACGGGCTGACTGGAAGAATCCATGTGATCACGCGGCAACTGCTGCGCCGGGTGGAGGCCCTGCCCGAAGCGCGGCGGCAGGAGACATACGTCAGGCTGATCCGCGAACTGGAGGACTATGCCGCCAGGCATCACTGGCCGCCGCTGGTCTATCACAGTTTCGACGAGGTGCTTTCCGTGCCGGAATCACTGCCCGCTTTCCTGCGGGAAAACCAATGGCTGGCGGCGGCGGGCGTCACGATCGGCGCCGACCACATCTGGTACAAGACAAGCCGCCCGTATCAGAAGGAGGTTGATGCCGTTGCTCCGCTCATCAAGGTCTTCGTCAACCGCTGCAACAACCGCAATCTCTGGTATGTCGACGATTTCCCGACCATGGTGAAGACGGCCCGGAAACTCGGCAAGGAGGTCATCGCCTACAATTCCCACAATGCCTTGACCGCCACGCAGCCCTCCGCCATGCGTTTCTGCATGGGGTGGTTTTTCCGCACGGTGGGGCGTGGCTCCTCCGGGCAGCTATTCTGGACGTGGAGCAACTACAGCAACAACCCCGCCGACGACCTTGACGGCACCGACACCGTCTATGTCATTCCACCCTACGGCAGACAGCCAGGCGGCCCGACGCTGGAACTGGTGTTCATGCGCGAGGGGGTGACCGATCTGCGCTACATCCAGCTGCTGGAAACGGAGATCGCGGCGGCGCGGGAGCGCGGCGCGGAAACGGCGGCGGAGGAGAAGCTGCTTCAGTCTCTGGCGGACAGCTTCGATTTGGAGCAGTTCCGAGGCAAGTCGGTGTTTTTCAATTCCATTTGGGAAAAGTCGTGGGCAGAAGGCGGCAGACTCTACGCATCCGGGGACTATCTCCTGCCAGTGGGCTGGAGACATGCCGACTATCATCGCGCCAGAGCCGAAGTCGCTCAAGCCATTGAGCGGTTGAAACAGAAATGATGGGTTTCGCCAGACTGAAACAAAGGAGACCGAACAATGAAACATGACCGACAATTCACTCTGATTGAACTTCTGGTCGTCATCGCGATCATCGCGATTCTGGCCTCGATGCTGCTGCCGGCGCTGTCGAAGGCGCGGGAGAAGGCGCGCGCCACGACCTGCACCTCCAACCTGAAGCAGCTCGCCATCAATGCCGAAATGTACATCAGCAACTATGCAGGCTACTACCCTCCGGTTGTCAATTGGACGCGTTATATCATCGGCAATGACGGCGACAAGGCGCCATCGCAAATCGATTACGGCAAGGTCGTCGAATGTCCGGCCGGTGCCCCGCTGCATACTGTGCTCAAGGCCAACCGGGACTATTTTCCCTACCAGACTGTGACGCCGCGCTTTGTCATCAGCTACATCACCAACGGGCAGGTCTTCGCCATGACGGTCAAAAACGTGGGCGTCGTCTATACGAACGAGACGCAGCTCCAATCCCCCTCCAGGACCCTGACCATGATGGACGTGAATCCCTTCATCACCGCGAACGACAGTGGCTCCCACACCTCGCAGCCAGTCGCGCGAGCGGCGTCGATGGTGCGGGACATCCATAACGCCAATGCGCGCATGGGCTACATTCACGGCAAAAGATGCAACGGCGCGTGGGCTGACGGCCACGTGTCGGGCAGTGACAAGTTCGTCTATTATGACATCAAGCGGACCAAGACCGCCGTGGAAACCGACGACAGCTTCACCGCGTATTGATCCATGCGGATACAGGAACGGGACATCTTGCTGCCGGAGTGGGGCGACGCTCCGGTTTTCCACCCCAAGATCGCCCTTCTCGCCGACGGCGGGTTGCTGATGATCGCGCAGCCGATTTACGCCAGCGACAGCTTCGGGGTGCCGCGCTGGAGCCTCTCCCGCGACGGCGGGGGGACTTGGAGCCGTGCGTGGGAGATCGGGGCGTTGGCCGTCCGTCCCGCCGGGGAATTGGAGAACGGCGTCTGCGACCTGGTGCCGCTGTGTCATCGTCAAAGCGGCAAAGTGATTTTGCTGGGGCAGAACGTCTATTACCGCGCCGGGCGGTTCGTCCGCAGTCATCCTGGCCTCCAGCGGTATGGAGTGTATCTGGTCGGCGATGGCCGGGGCGCGTGGGAAGTGCCGCATCGGCTGGAACTCCCGGAGTTGTCGGATTCTCCGCGGGTGGCGACCGGGTGCAGCCAGTTTCTGGAGCGTGAGGACGGCATCCTCATGGTTCCCGTAAGCTATTCTGACGGCGGGGAGAATCGGCTGGTGACCGTCGCCAGCTTCGGCTTCGACGGCACGGAACTGCATTTTCTGGAACACGGCAACGCATTACGGAACCGCGCCAGCCGACGGGGGCTGATGGAGCCGTCGCTGGTCCGGTTCGGGGGGAAATACGTTCTGACGATGCGCGCCGAAGACGGCTTCGGGTATCTTTCCGTAAGTTCAGACGGGGTGGCGTTCACTTGTCCCAGCCGCTGGCGGTGGGCGGACGGCGAACCGCTGGCGATGAGTTCCACCCAGCAGCACTTGCTGGAGCTGGGCGGGGCGCTCTATCTGATTTACACCAGGGACGCGGGGTTCAACCGGCAGGTCGTGCGCTTCCGTTCGCCGCTGTTTCTGGCGCAGGTCGATCTGGACAACCTTTGCCTTCGCCGCGAGACGGAAACCACGGTGTTCCCGCTCCACGGCAATCCCGAACAGCCGGATAGCGTGGGACTGCTGGGCAATTTCATGGTCACCCGCATGGACGAAACCCATGCGCTGATCTCCGATGGGGAGATCTTTCCGCATCGGGGCTGGGATCGGCCAGGCAATCTACGCCTTGCACAAATCGAGGTGTGACGGGACGCTTTTCATTGGCATCCATCCATGCCGTTGGATTCGCGCCGTTTTAGCGGAGCGCGTCTGGCGGCGCAACCGAAACAGGCCCGGCCATGCTGGTCGGAAAAAAGGAGAGAAAACATGTTTGTTTCAATCAGCCAAGATAAAGTGGAACTGGGGAAGAAAGCTGCGGAGAAGGGCGCGTTCTTTATTCGCAAGGCATTGTCGGAAAAAAACTTTGCAAATATCATCGTCGCCACTGGAGCGAGTCAGTTCGAAATGCTTGCCGAATTGGTGCGGCAGCCTGGCATCGACTGGAGCCGTGTGAGCGTCTTTCATCTGGATGAATACATCGGGCTGCCGGAAGACCATCCGGCGGGGTTCCGCAAATATTTGCGCGAACGCCTTATCGCCAAACTGCCGACGCCCCCGAAGAAGTTCTATCCGGTCAGTCGCGAACGGATGGCGGAGCTTGGCGCCATCCTGAAGCAGACGACAATAGACGTGGCTTTTGTCGGCATCGGGGAAAACGGGCATCTTGCCTTCAATGATCCGCCGGCTGATTTCGACACCGATGAAGCCTACCTCATCATAGCGCTGGATGAAAAGTGCCGTCGCCAACAGCTGGGGGAAGGGTGGTTCAAAGGTCTTGACGACGTGCCGACCCACGCGGTCTCCATGGCAATCAAGCAGATCATGATGAGCAAGGCTATCATCGCCGCCGTCCCTGACGCCCGCAAGGCCGAAGCGGTGGCCGGCGCCCTGGAAGGCCCGCTTTCCAATCTCTGTCCTTCATCGATTCTGCAGATGCATCCCGAGTGCTGGGTCTATCTGGATGCCGATTCGGCGAAGTTGCTGAAAAAGCAAATGCACGGGTGAGTTTCCCCGCCGCGCCCCTGCGGCGGCCTCACTTCGCGGGCGGCATGGTTGCACGAAGCCATGGAGGCACGGGACTTCGCGGGATGCTGCGGGCGGTCGGATTCGAGCAGGGGGCGGCAATAGCGCCGGAGTCCTTCGCAGGAAACGGGGGTCAACCGTTTTGCACCCCCCCCATGGCTTTATGCGCCAGTTCCAGAAGCCGCGGCAGTTCTCCCAGCAGATAAAGCGGAATATTCAGCAGGCCGTCATCCAGCCGAAGATTTTTCATGGAGGCGCGGATGGAGAGCTGCGGCGAATACTGGCTGCGATAGGTTTTCAAGGACTTTGCATTGAGACTCAGACCGGACTTGACTTCCACCGGGATGATCTGGTTGCCGTCCTGAATGAGAAAGTCAATTTCCGCTTTTCCGCTGCCGTTGAACCAGTAGCAAACCGGGGCCAGGCCGAGGGCGCGGAACTGTTCGAGCACGAGGCTTTCCGCGAGGCGTCCCTTGAAATCGGAAAAGACATCCAGACTGTTTGCCGTGACTGCCGGGGCGATTCTGGCCAGTTTTCGCAAAATCCCGACATTGGACGGGTAAAGTTTGAATATCTTCCGTTCCATCCCTGCTGTCAGAGGATATTCCGGAGTGTGCACGGCATTCACTTTCTGAACCATTGAGGCGTCGAAAAGCCATTGCAGGGCATCCTCCAGGTCCTTCGCCCTTGCGCCTTCGCGAACCTCGCCGAACATGAATCGACGGTTCTCCCTGGCGAACTGGGCGGGGATGGAACGCCAGATCTGATTGAGTTTCGGAATGTCACTGGCTGGGATGTGTTTGGAAAAGTCCGCCTCATACGCTTGCAGGATGGAATCGAGTTCCTGTGCCATGATCTGCCAATCTGTCGCCTAACGAGGCTCCAGCCGAGAGAGCCGCCGCGCGGGGGATGCGCTCGCCGCTACAATTTACACCTCTTTCTGGTGCTGTTCCAGGAAAATTTCCTTCTGTGTTTCAATCTCAGCCCGCAGTTCTGCCTCACTGGGCAGATACAGCACATATTTCGAGGCAAACAGCTGTTCATTTCCGTGCAAAATGGAGAACTTGGCTATGTCCGAATCGGTGTCCGCACAAAGGATGATGCCCAAAGTCGGATTATCTCCTTCCGTCCTCTTCAAGGCGTCATACATACGGATGTACATATCCATCTGCCCGACATCCTGATGCGTTATTTTTGAGGTTTTCAAGTCGACCAGCACGAAGCATTTCAAGATGATATTGTAGAATACTAGGTCGATGTAATAGTCTTCCTTTTCTGTGTGAATATGTTGCTGGCGGGCCACGAAGGCATAGCCTTTGCCGAGTCCCATCAGGAATCTTTGAATATTGTTCAAGATAGCCGTTTCCAATTGAGTCTCGGTGAAGTCGGTGTTCTGGCTCATGCCGAGAAACTCGGCGATGACTGGATTCTTAATGAACTTCAGGCGGTCTTGCAGAGGCTGGGTGATTTCCAACATCTCCTTTTCGACCACATCCTTGTGCTGGGACTTCAGCATTCTCTGGTAATATTGTGAGGAAATGTTCCGTTGAAGCACCCGAACGCCCCACACTTGCTCGCCGGCTTCGTTCATATACCATTCCCGTGCAATTGGATCAGTAACCTGTAGAAGGGTGCGATAATGGGTCCAATCCAACAACTTGCCAGATTTTAGACGCAGTGAGTCTAAAATTGGGAAAGCCTTGTAAAAGGCGAGAAATTTATAGAGATTTGTTGCATCAAGACTGCTTCCATAGAGTGCAGTCAATTGCCTGGCCAGATTGGCAATCACTTGCTTTCTTCAGAGCTGCGGGATGGAAAATCTTCAAGGATTCCCGGCGATAGGGGATGGATGTCTTGGATGACAGCTTGTCCATCTAAAAATGCAATAAAAACTGCAAAAGTCGATCGAGTTTTGCGATGAATTCGCGCAAAAATCGACCGACTTTTGAGTTTGGAGCGCCGACGCGCACGTGCGGCGGCGCAGGGCGGCTTGCTCAGAGGGGGACGGCGGAGGCGGTGTCGGAGGAGGCGCGGATGGCCTCCAGGATGGTGACGACACGGAGGCCGTAGCCGCCGTCTGCGTCTGCGCGACCGCGCGCTGATGCACTGGGCGCTGCTGGAATGCTATGCGCTGAAGGGGCTGCCGCCGCCAGTGGCGGTCTCGGTGGCGGTCGGATGGATGAGGCGGCGCCACGGCGCCAGCGAAGGCGCCTTCGTCAATGGCGTGCTGCGCGGCATGCTGCGCGACTTTCCAGACGAGGCGGCGCTGCGGGGGCATCTGGCCAGGCACGCGCCCGCCGCCGTGCAGTGCGAATTGCCAGGGGCGCTCTACGAGCGGTGGCGGTCGGCCTTCGGGGAGGCCCGCACCCGCGCG
>JAEEXV010000014.1 GCA_016287975.1 Lentisphaeria bacterium
AATCGGGGTGACGCGACATCGTTTTCCAGATAGGAGGCTGCTTCGGATCTTCATCAACTACGCCGATCATCCCGTCGACGGCATGCCGGGGAACTCCGTGAGGCGGGAGTGGAGTTGAAGGGCCGGAAAACGCGCGCGGCGTCGGACGGAGAGTATCTCTACGATGATCCGGAGGAAAGACGTGCGGAATCTCCTTGCCGACACGGGCGCGGAAGCGGGAGCGTGATGCCCTGATTGCGGCGGAGACACTATAGTACGGCGCGTCGAATATCGTGGCGGGGGATGGCGAGGTCGAGGGGGAAGGGGTGAAGATGGCAGATTTGTCGGTGCAGTTGGGGCCGCTGGAGTTGCGGAATCCGATCATCACGGCGTCGGGCACCTTCGGGTACGGCGCGGAATACCAGGGGCTGGTCCCCTTTGAGGCGCTGGGCGCGATCACGGTGAAGGGGGTGTCGCCGGAGCCGTCGGACGGCAATCCGATGCCGCGCACGGCGGAGGTCTTCGGCGGGCTGCTGAACGCGATCGGGCTGCAGAATCCCGGCGTGGACAAGTTCCTGCATGACGGCCACTACATGCCGTGGCTGCGGACGCTGCCGTGCCCCGTGATCGTGAACATGTGGGGCAAGACCATCGAGCAGTATGCGGAGGTGGCGTCGCGGCTGGATGCGGAGAGCGCGGGGATTGCGGCGCTGGAGATCAACATCTCGTGCCCGAATGTCAAGGCGGGGGGGATCGCGTTCGGGACTGATCCCGCGCGGGCGGCGGAGGTCGTGCGAGCGGTGCGCGCGACGACGAAACTGCCGCTGATCACGAAACTCTCGCCGAATGTGACCTGCATCGCGGACTTCGCGCAGGCGGTGGTCGAGGCCGGCAGCGACATGGTCTCCCTCATCAACACCTTCACGGGGCTCGCCATCGATTTGGAGCGCCGCCGCAGCCGCATCGCGAACTTCACGGGCGGCTACTCCGGGCCGGCGGTGAAGCCGATCGCGCTGCGCATGGTCTACGAAGTGCGCCAGCGCCTGCCGCACACCCCCATTATCGGCATGGGCGGCGTGCGCACCGCCGAGGACGCGCTGGAGTTCATGGTGGCGGGTGCCAATGCGGTTGGCGTCGGCACCGCGATCTTCGCCAATCCGCGCTGCCTCGTCGAGATCCCGGAGGCGATGTCGCGCTGGCTGGACGCGCACGGCATCGCCACCGCGCGCGAAATGACGGGCACCCTGCAGAGATAGGGCGATGGAGGGAAACGCACACCGAGCCGAAGCCGGACTGCTGGTGGCGGGGCTGCGCGTCGCGGTGGCAGTGGCGCTGTTGCTGGCGCTTTGGGCGACAGGCCTGGTGCACCGTGGTCTTCCTCAATGGCTCCTGGTCAAGATGGGGATCGTGCGGATTGAACGAGACAGACCGATCCCGAGTTGCACAAGCAATCAAAAGCAGGTGCTGCTCTGTCTCTTGATGTACGCGGAGGCCAACGGGGGATGGCTGCCGCCGGACGAAGGCTGGGAGAAGGCGCTCGACGCCTTTGAGGACGGCGGCTGGCTGATGCGGGAAGGCGTGTTCCAATGTCCCCAGGGAAAACGTCACTACCGCTACTTTGGCGGCGGCAGGAAACTGTCGGAGATCAAGGATCCCGCGGCGACGGTGCTGCTGCTTTGCCGCTTCTGCCACGACGGCAGGCGGAGTGTCTGCTTTGCCGACGGCCATCACGAGCGCCTTGAGTTGGTGCGGATAAGCCGGATCCTGGCGGCCACCGCGCCTGGTGAGATGCCGGTGGTGGAAGGCAATCATGCAGAGGACGGCTACCGAAAGGAGTGAGACGATGAATCGGGTTTTCATGTCGGTTGCAATCATTGCGTTGGCCATCTTGCTGGCCGCCTGCACGAAATCGCCGTATTACGCGGGGCAGAAGAACACGGACGCATTGAAGGCGGCGGTGACGCAGGACACCTTTGCGCTGTTCCACATCCAGGGCAAGGCGGCGCTGGAGGTGCTGTCGGGCCTGAAGAAGGCGTCGGAGGAGGGCGCGGCGCTCCAGGCGGTCCTGGCCTTTGCCGAGGAGCATCGGCTCCAGCAGATCCAGTGGACGGCCGAGGATGTGGAGTTTGACGGCACCCTGCGGGAGGTCTTCACGGCGACCTTTGAGAGAAAGATCGACGAGGATGATTTGGGCGCGCTCTTGAAGAAGGTGTTTGCGCAGGTGGAGAGCCGAGGCGACGGGGAGTTCCTCTTGAACGGGACGCGGCTGCTGAAACTGGCTGGCAAGGGAACGGTCGTCTATTGCGGTACGCGGGCGATGGTGCGGGACGCGGCGGCGGCCTTTGAAAAGGGCATCGGCGCCGAACTCCCTGAGGCGGCGCTGAAGCCGCTCCGCAAGGGGGAGGAGTTCTATCTGGTTGTCCTGCGCAGCGACTACCTGAAGCGGCACCTTCGGCGACTGCCTGCGGAACTGCGCCAGGCCATGAAGGTGCCTCCGCAGTCGCTGTCGCTGTCGGGGACGCTGGAGAAGGGGGCGCGGCTGGTCGCTCGCTACGAGGACCGCGAGGAGGCGGAGGCGGCAGGCGACGGGCTTCGTGCGGCGCTGAAACTGGCCAAGGCGAAGGCCTTGCCGGAGCCACTGGCGAAAGCGCTGAAGGAACTGACGGTGGACGACAAGGGGGCCGAGGTCATGGTGGCCTGGGAGGACGAGGTCGTCCCGTGCGTGGCGTCGCTGTTCACGGGCAAGACGGTCGGAGACATGGCTGGCCCGCCGCCGAAGCGAGAAAAACCGACGGCTCCCAAACCGTCGGTTGGCAAACCTGCGGGCGAAAGCGCGCGTGTTCCGGCCAAGGCCGTTTCATGCCTTGACAACCAGCGGCAGCTGCTGGTCGCGCTGACCGTCTACGCCCTGGACCACGAGTTCCTGTTGCCGGGTGCCGACTGGGAAAAGGCCGTGGAGAAGTATCTCCGCGCCGGATATGGCGTCCACTGCCCGAAGTCCGGCGCGCCCTACCGCTTCTTCGGTCAGGGGGTCGGCCTGGACAAGGTGAAGCAGCCAGGCACGGCGGTGCTGGTGTCCTGCGGGTGCGACGAGGTGGCGGGCAAGCGTCTCGTCGGTTTTGCCAACGGGGGCGTGGCGGCGTTCGAGGCCGCCAAGGTTGAGGCCGCGCTGCGCGACGCCAGGCCAGGCACGCTCCCGACGCTCAAGTAGGGGGCGGCTGATGGTCGGCTGGATGGCTTTCCTTGGGGATTGCGCTGTCCCCCATGGGAGGCGGTTCCATCGCCATTTCGCCGTGCCGACGAACCTGCTTCACGGGGAGCAGTTTGACCCCAGGGGGCGGGCGTGCTCCCGCCTCACGCATTCGGGCTA
The DNA here is from genome assembly GCA_016287975.1 of Lentisphaeria bacterium. The sequence goes on from JAEEXV010000014.1 coordinate 3,350, forward strand.
TATTATGCAAGAATTCGTTGCCTTGCGCTAGTCAAGGCGTTTTGTGAGAAACCAAAAACAGAAGGAACGAGGGAAATGAAGTTGAATCGGAATGTGTTTGCGGGCAGTCTGATGATGGCTGCGCTGATGGGGATTCTGCTGCTGGGCGGCTGCGGCAATAAGCCTGCGTACTATGCGGGGCAGAAGCAGACGGATGCGTTGAAGGCGGCGGTGACGCGGGATGTCTTCGTGCTGGTGCATTGCAAGGGGGAGGCGGCGCAGACGATGCTGGAGGAGGCGAAGAAGGCGAATGGAGATTCGGAAAAGACGAAGAATGCGCTGAAGGCGCTGATGGATTTCACGGCGGAGTACAAATTGCAGCAGGCCCAGTTGACCATTGAAGACATAGAGAAAGAGGCCCTTGTCGTCGCCGCGACCTTCGAGAAGAAGATTGACGCGGATGAGTTGAAGAAGTTGCTGAAGAAGTTGTTTGGTGACGACGTGGTGAAGGAAAAGGATGACGGCGAGTTTGAGTTGAATGGGGATGGCTTGGCGATCCTGACTGGCAAGGGGAAGGTACTGTATCTTGGCTCGAAATCCATGGCGCGGGAGGTGGCGGAAGCCTACAAGAAGGGGCAAGGCGTCGATTTGCCGGAGGATGCCACTTCCGCCTTGCGCAAGGGCGATGACATCTATGCGGTGGCGCTGCGCAACGACTACGTGGAAAAGGAATACAAGAATATTCCGAAGGAGATGCGCAAGATGATCGGGGCGCTGCCCAAGTCGCTGGGGCTGTCGGTGAATCTGGCGAAGGGCGCGCAATTGATTGCGAACTACGATGACAAGGACGAGGCGCAGGAGGGTGCCGAGGCGGTTCAGGCCGGGCTGAAACTGGTGAAGGAGATGGGGCTGCCGGCGGCAGTGGAGGAGTTGCGGAAGAGCGCTGAGGTCAAGACAAAGTACAAGGGCGTGACGGTTACGGTGAAAGGGGATATCTTGAAGACGGTGGTGACGCTGTTGCAGGATTC
>JAEEXV010000015.1 GCA_016287975.1 Lentisphaeria bacterium
CCCTTCAGGACAAAGTTGTCGGCATAGCCGGAAACGGACAGGCGATACAGGAAACGCTCGGTCGCATACCTCAGCAGGATATGCTGATAGTCCTGCCTGCAAAGCCTTGACAGATTCTTGAGCCTGGCAAGCACGGAGGCTCGCATATTGGTGATTGTCCCCTTGCTCATAGCAGCATCATCTCCATGTATGGACGTATAACATTGGAGACGCGGCAGATTCTGGCTGCGTTCTCCAGTGCGTCAGCCGTGAATTTCTTAAGGCGGTATCCATCGCGCAGGGCTTCCATCGCCACATCCAGACCATATTTGTTGCGGAACTTGAAGCAGTCCGCCACCGTCTTGGAGGGGGAATAGACGGGTATTCGCAGCCCATCCCGCTCAATATGTTCAATGCCGTATTCGTATGCCTCGTCCGACATTTGAATGCAAACTGGTGTCGGGCTGCCTGGCAGTCGTGGGAGCCTGCGGCCAATGCGGACGGCCACCCAAAGTTCGTGCGGGGTCTGCGTGGTGAAATTGTGGAGGCGCAGGGCGGACAGAAGGCAGACGACAAAGTCCGTCCCCTTGGACAGAAGCGCCTCGATTTCAGGCATGGGACAGATGTTCATGTCCTTCGGGGCATACACTCCCTGGCAAAGGCGTTCAAGACGTCCGCTTTGGCAATGGAATGAGAGCAGGGCATGGGATACGCCTTTGTCCTGGGCCTCCTTTGCCGTGAATGGCCTGCCCGCATTGATTAGATAAGTGAGACCTTGATTCATATATGCATCTCCTTGTTGATTTGCTTAAAATATAATCATCTTAAGCAAATTGTCAAACGAAATGGAGAATAATCTGCAATTTTTGTTCAAATGGTTCGCAGTCCCGCTGAAATCGAAATACACAGGTCGCCGTCGAAGGTTTCGTGTATAATATGGAAATACTCTTGTCGCTGATGCTCCTAGGAGTGCTTGTGGCTTTTAGACATACGTTCGTTACGCTCGTGTTTTTCTCATCATTTTAGGGTTTCAAGGACAATGGATGTATCATTAATCAACGACGGCGACATACGCTGGAAAGAGAATCAAAGGTAATCAGTCAAGAAAATGCAAATCGTTATTAATATAGTCATCACAAAAAAGGAGTTCTGGTTTCACAACCGTACTGACCGTTTATAAAATACGTCGAAGATGACAATTGAACTAGAATAAGTTATTCTCTGTTCATCCTTTTCCCCCAAAAAAAGCTTTTATGCCACGCAAAACTGCGGCTGCGAAAGTAAGTAATCCTATAATTATTTTAGTCACAACTGATTGCAAAATCGGTTTCCAAAAAGAACCTGATTGCTGTTCATTTGAACCATTAGAAATGGTGGATATAACATTATCATGCCCAATGACAGAATTTGTCATATTGCCACTAATTTGAACATGACTAGATTGGTCTATTTGGGTGACTTTCATTCCATGATTTTGAATAACAACAATAGCTTGTTTGTTATCATTTTTAATTCGCAGGCATGCATTATCATAGGCTTCAGAAGCCCTGGCAAGTAATTCTTTATCGGTCGAATTTATTGATAAACCACAAAAATAACGCAATGAAAGACTAATAGGTGATTTGTGTCTATAATAACTTACACTCATAGAGGTAAGTGAAAAATCGGTTACTCCAAAACTTTCTTTCACGAATTTTCTGCGATTATTAGTTGAACACGAAATCTCTCCATTATGGAATTGGAAGCCATGCGTAAATTGATTCCTATCTATATTAAGGCATGAATGGAGAACGTTTTCCATAAGCAATAATAGATTTTTTGCATCACTATATGTTATCACTTCAAAAGGGAGCTTCTTTTCAACAGAAAAATCCATGTTGTATTACCTCTGTTATTAGAATTATTACTACTTTATCTGGTCAATGGCATTCAGGAGAAGATGGAATGAAGTGTAGGGATTTCGCTCATATGGCTTGCTGTCGGGATTGTTGCGTTCCTGACGCCTTTGAAGTGCGTCCGCGTTTCTTCTTGCCGATGGAAGTAGTTCCTTGAGTTTTTCGAAGATTCCTGAATTTCCTTTCGCGTAGTTCGACAAATGCACCCTCAACGCACGCACAGCCCCGTCGCTGTTGAGATATGCCTTTGGCGTAGGCGTGAAATGAAGCAGAAGCCATACCTCGACGCTGATGGCGGACAGAGCGATATTGATGCCGTTTGCCTCAGCTAGGCGATAAGCCTCCTCGTGTGCCTGACGCTTGTTTTCCAGGGAGACATCCTCAAGGTCGTATGCCACCCAAAAGCAGTCGGAAGAAGGTGAACTATCTTTTGCCTTAATTGCCTCTTTCACGAGCCCAACTGGGTCAGTGTGATGGCTTGGCTCAACTTCGCAACCTGAGTATTTCCTGAAACGTTTGTAGGCGTTCAAATAGGATTCCTCGGTCTCGCCTTCGCAATAGATGTGAAGAACGGGACCGACTCTGCGCCCTTTTCCGCGTGGTATGAAGTTATTCTTGCGCATCGGCTTCCTCCTTCATGAAATCCCTGATGGACGAGTAGTCCAGCCTGGGAGTGGCATTGAACCGATGCTGCATATACCATTTGGCGAACGGTGTGTTTTTCCTGACTTCGGAAAACTCGTCAAGCGCATAGAGTTCGCTGATGCCCTCCTCGTTCTTGTCAACGAAGAAGAGCTGGTCGCGGCGCATGTTGGAGGGATTCATCAGGGTCACATCGTGTGTCGAGAAGATCAGCTGGGCGTTTTTGGTATTGATTTCGGGATCGTTGAAGAGTTCCACCAGAAATTCCACCAATTGCGGATGCAAGCTGGTGTTCATTTCATCAATAACAAGAACTTTTCCCTTCTTCAAGGCATAATAGATGTTTCCCGCCATCAAGAGGAAACGCGCGGAGCCCATCGATTCATTGGCCAGGTCAAAATAGACCATCTCGCCTTTTGAATCCCGATGGCCGCAACGCACCTTGTACTTGTTCGCATCAAGAATCAGCATTCGGTCGGATGGCGGCAGAGACTGGTACATCGCCGCCAGTAGCTGCTCGTCATTCTTTTCGACGGAAAGTGCGTCAATTCCCGTTCCCACTGCTTTTAAGAAATGCAGCAGCTTTTGCTGCCCATCAGGAGAACCGAGCAGAAGATTACATGGCCAGGCTTGAATCTCTCCATTCAAATTTATGGAAACGTTGTGGTTTGCGGCATTCCAGACATCGCATAGAACCTGAGGCCCCCCCTCGGTGTTGGCAGCGACGGATAGATATAACTGATTGGGAAGGAAGGCGATTTTGCGGCGTTTCCCCTTGAGAAGTCCTCCCAGCATGATTTGGTCTATGTTCTCCCCCTTCTTACGTGTGTATAGAATAGCCTCTTTGTTGGAGGGATAGAACCCTAGTTCCTCGAAGGTAATTTCCTTGTCCGTATATGCAAATGCATAGCGGAAATGAAGCCCGTTCACGACAAAGTCAAGCTCAAACTCCACAGGTGCGTTCGAAGTCTTGTCATCTAATTGGAATGGTTCATAATAGGGGATATCGCTGTTGCGGTCTAACTTATGGGAGCCAAAAATAAGGTTCAAAGCTGACTGCATTCCTCGAAGAAGATTGCTTTTCCCACTGGCGTTCGCACCATATATGCCTGCCGTCCTCACGATGGGAATCTTCTTTTCCTTGTCTGGGGTCGCGATGTTCTGCGGAAGTTCATCGCCTTGTTCTACATGGAGATTCAGTACCTGGCGTTCCTTGAAGGAACGGTAGTTCTGCAATGAAAAAGAGATTATCATCGTTTTTAGTCCTTGTTTCAGTAATTTTTCTGCAATTATCAATAATTTAACTTACAAATAACGAAAATCAAGTCGAAAGATGCCACTTTGTTGAAAAAGTTGATGAATACCTGCTTCGTTCAAATGGTTCGCAGTCCCTCTGAAATCGAAATACACAGGTGGTCAGGATGGATTTCGTGCGTAAAATGGGGTGTGTCTAATTTGGAAGGTGACACACCCTCGTTCCGAGAAAACAGAGCAGAATAGCAGAATTGGCCAGTCGGGCACTGACGGAATGCCGGAAATATGGGCGGAAATAGCGGCATCCGGCACGGATTCCGTGCGTGGCAACGAAAAAAGCCTGTGTCGCGAAACACAGGCTTGAAGAAAGTGGTGGCAAGGAGCAGAATCGAACTGCTGACACGGTGATTTTCAGTCACCTAATTTCTACGGAAAAAAACGGTTTTGTCTGCCAATTGTCTGCCAATTTCAATTATTCTCCCGAAAAATGGCTATATTATGCGACAGACAAAAACAAGACGTAACAATTAAAACAGACGCGAAAAACGGAGGATGACGGCATGGCAAGGAAAGGCGACATGGCAAGCGGCGGCATGGAAGAGAAAACCAAGCGCGGCGACTACGGGAGCGGACGGCTTTACAAGCGGGCTGGCGGGCGGAGTTATCCGGCAAACTACAAAGGCAAGGGGACTTTCTATCTTGCCTATAGGGACATGGACGGCAAGCGCGTAACCGTGCGGCTGATGAAGGACGGAAAGCCAGTCGCCACGCTGGCGGAGGCGCAGGCCGAACAACGGCGCTTGCGAATGCCGTATCTTGCCAGGGAAGAGGCCGAAAAACTGAAGTATGCCCAAAGCATAGTGCGTGAGGCGGAGGCACAGGCGGCGGAAGCGGAGGCACAGGCCGAAGAGGCCATGACGATTGCGGACGCTTGGGGCAAGTGGGACGGGCTGGCGCAGTTGGAGATAACCCCCGGTCTGAAGCGCCACTATTCCCAATGGTGGCGGGACTTTGCGGCGTTTTGCCAGGCGGGCGGGCAGATGGAGAAAGGGCTATATCTGCGGGAAATGACGGCGGAAATGGCGCGGGGCTATATCGATGGACTAAAGGCGCGGGGTCTTTCATCCGGAACGGTAAACAAGAATATCGTTTTTCTACGGTCTTTCTTTGAGGTGCTGAAAGCCCCGGCGCGGCTGGCGGTGAATCCGTTTGCCGAGTTGAAGAAGATGAGAGCGGTAACCAATACCCGGCGCGTCTTGACGGTGGAAGAGGTGCGGGCGCTGGTGGAAAAGGCAGATGGGGAAATGCGGACGCTGTTTCTTGTGGGGGCCTGTACGGGCTTGCGGTGCGGGGATTGCGCTACGTTGAAATGGTCGGAGGTGGACTTGGTGCGGGGCATTATCCGCCGGAAGCCGAACAAGACTTTGCACAGCAGCGGGGCGGCGGTGGTGGTCGCCATTCCGCGCGGACTGGCGGAAGAGTTGGCGGCGATCCCGGAGCCGCACAGCGGCTTTGTTATGCCAGGGCTGGCGAAGAGTTACGCTTGCGGCAGTCTGCCCCACATGATTTCCCGGCACTTTGCCAAATGCGGGATAGCCACAAGCCACACGGACGGCAAGGGGCGGAGCGTCATAGAGACGGGCTTTCACAGTCTGCGCCATACTTGGGTATCCTTGCAGGCCATGAGGGGAACGCCGCAAGCGGTGATACAAGCCAGCGTGGGACACAGTAACCCGGTTATGACGGAGCATTACACGCACGTTTCCGAAGAGGCCGCGCGGCGGGCGGTCTTGGAGTTGCCAGTATTCCACGAAGAGGAAGCAGCCCCGGAAGAGTTGGCGGCACTCCGGCGGCAAGTGGCGGCGCTGGCGGACAAGGCGGGCGCGGCGGCACTCCGGCGCATGATCGAGGCGGCGGAGCAGTAGCGGGCGCACTCCCCCGGCGGAGGGGGGCGGGGAGAAAATAGACGCGGGGGCATGGCGGGCGGGCGCATGGCGCTTATATTATCCACGCCGTTACAGCAATAACGGCACGCCCCAGACGCGCGGCTTAATCACCCGCGCGGAATGCTTGTGCAAGGGGGCGACATTCTGAAATGGCATTTTGGCCGCCTGCATGAAGCCGGATTGATTACCCGGTAAGGGGTTGCTGCCCCGTTTGCAGGCGGCTTTTTTGTGCCACAGGCAAACCACAATGAAAAGAACAGACGAACAGCAAGAGCATTACACAGAAAGCGAAGTCGAACAGATCGTGCAGAGCGTCATGGGGTACTTTCTGACGCAGGGCGGACGGCATGGATTCACTACCGATGACTTATTGTGTCTGGCGGCGGATATTTGCGCGGGGGAGCAAGTAGGGGTCGAGTATTGGCGCAGGGAGGAATGGCGGCGGGATCGGCAAGACTGAAGCCAGGCCCGGCGCACATGGAAGCCCCGGCGGAGGGGGCGGGGCGTGATAAAATGCGAAAAAACGCAGATTGTCACGGTCAAAAGTTTTCTTAAAAAAATCTCGTGCCTTATATTTGCGCCTTTTGTGAATTATATAATGCCTTTGCGGTAAAGTAATTATATTGTATGTCGCGTGATTGCCCACAGATGACACACGCACCCCCCGAAAGCAACGGAAAACACGCAGAAAAGCCAGTTTTAATATAGGCAAACGGGAACTATTTGCAATATAAATAGATATATTGTTTTTGTGTCGCGTGCTGTCACAGGTTTTGCCCAGAATGGCAAAACATCCCATTTTAAATTGCATTTTTACATTACGCAAAGACAAATAACACAACTTGAAGAGTTGAAAACTTGCGCTATAATAATGCACAACGCGGAACGAAGAGCGCAACGCTCACAAGCCTGAAAAGACACGCAGAGTTTTGTAGGCAAGTCGTGGAAAGGTAACCAAGGCCCTTGTACACGGCGTTAACATTCCGCGTAACATGGGAGCATGGAAAAACAGGAAAGCAAGCCCATTCGCGGGCGGAAGCAACTTGTAACCAGGAATCAAGTAGCGGAGTATCTGGGGGTGTGCCGGATGACTGTATTCCGGTATGCCCGGCGGCATCATTGGACGGAGTACCGAGCGGGGGAGTATTGCCCGGTGCGCTATGACATGGCAGAGATTGCGGCCACGTTGGAGGCCAGCGGCAAACGTGTCTAAGGGGGGGCGGACATGGCGGACAAACTGCGGATTGTCATAGACACGCGGGAACAAGCGCCCTATGCCTTTGCGGGCATGGCGGCGGCGGTAACCCGTGGAACACTTGCCAGCGGCGATTATTCCCTTGCGGGGGCGGTGGATCGCGTGGCGGTGGAGAGGAAATCGCTTGACGATTTCATAAGGTCGATTACGGCAGAGCGGGCGCGATTCATGGCCGAACTTGCGCGGCTGCGGGGCTATGACGCGGCGGCGCTGGTAGTCGAGGCCCCATACAATGCGCTTGAAGCGGGCTGGTATCGGTCGAGGATGAGCGCGGGCGCGGCGGTGCAGACGGCAACGGCCATACAAGCCCAATACCGAATGCCGATTTTTTACGCGATGGACAGAGCGCAGGGGGAACGCTTTGTCTTTGACTTTCTGCGGCACTGGCGGGACGCGGAGTTAAGGCGGGCGGCGGCGCTGGCGGGGGCGGGGAGGGCGGAGGCATGAAAGCACAAGGGTTTTACTATGTCGAGGATTTTGAGCGGCTTGCCAGGAGCCTTAAAAAAGAGGAAGAGCGCCACACTTTCCGCAAGGCGATAGTAGCGTATGGCCTTTACGGCACTCCCCCGCCTTTCCCCAATGACGGCAGCGGGCTTGCGCTTGCGTGGGTGTCTGCCCAGATGACATTTGAGCGGCTGCGGGCGGTGTCCGAAGTAAGAGCGGAGGCGGGAAGGATAGGCGGACTTGCAAGCGGGAACAAACGCAAGCAAACGAAGCAAACGAAGCAAACGCAAGCAAGCGCAAGCCCTATACCTGTACCTGTACCTAAACCTGTACCTTCCTTTCTTTCCCCCGCAAACGCGGGGGGTGATGAAAGAAAGGAAAGCGACCCGAAAGAAAGAAAGAAAGGAAACGAAGAGACGCGAGAAGAGGGGTATAGACAGCCCCCGCGAAACGTTGAAGAGGTCTTGACGGATGACGCGGCCAAAGGGCTTTCTATGACACGCGAAGAGGCCCAGGGATTCTTTGAGGAATGGACGCGGCGCGGCTGGAAAGATGAGAAGTATAGACGCTTGCGGAATTGGGCGCGAATGTTGCCCGGCTGGATAAAGCGCGCGAGGAGTAACGGCATTGGGAGGAGTAGCGGCATTGAATGTGACCCAACCGGGAGAATTAAAGTAATCAAGAATGCGGACTATGGAAAAGGGGTCAATCTTGTAGCATTTCTCAAAGGCGGCGATCAGGACGGCCCCGCGAATAATTAAGGCGGAGGCAAGCCCCGGAGACGGCGGCAAGACTGCCCCCGGTGGCTTGCATTTTCCAGACTTTCCATAGTCTATCGCGCAAGAATGGAACGCCCGGCGAATATGATAAGGGCTGGAAATTGGCTTTTGTGGGTAAATTGCTAAGGTTTGCTAAAGTCAAAGCGCCGCCATTACAGGGTAATTGTTAAGAAATGTTAAGGTCAAAAATGTTGCGAAATCATCCGGCGGCGCGGGGGCGCTGCGGCGGCCAGTCGATGACCGGCGGCGCGGGGTCTGGAAGCCACTGAACCAGGCCCAGAGAATCCGGCGCGGGGTGTCTGCGGGGTCTGGATCGGAGAGGGGCGCGGGGTGTTCGCGGGGTGTTCGCGGGGTCTGGCGCGGGGTATTGGCGCGGGGTGTCTGCGGGGTGGATCAGAAGCGCCCCGGAGAGGCGGCGCGGGGGCGCTGCGGCGGCCAGTCGATGACCGGCGGCGCGGGGTCTGGAAGCCACTGAACCAGGCCCAGAGAATCCGGCGCGGGGTGTCTGCCAATTTGTCTGCCAATTTGCCCGGCTTGTCTGCCAATTTGTCTGCCAATTTGCCCGGCTTGTCTGCCAATTTGCCCGGAGGGGGATAGGCGGCGGGGGCGTTTTGAGGGTGGCGGGGGTTGTCTGCCAATTGTCTGCCAATTTGGATTATTCTAACTCCAAACACCCACAAACAACCCATAACAGCCCCCCCGGCTGTCTGGCTTGTTTTTGTCTATCGTAAATACTTAAAAATAAGTGGTGGCAAGGAGCAGAATCGAACTGCTGACACGGTGATTTTCAGTCACCTGCTCTACCAACTGAGCTACCCCGCCACCTGGAAATGAAATGGTGAACCTGAAGGGAATCGAACCCCTAACCTTCTGGTCCGTAGCCAGACGCTCTATCCAATTGAGCTACAGGTCCACTTGTGGATGCGTCCTTTAGTGGGCGCGACGCATAAGATAATGCGTGTCGAGGGAATTGCAAGCGGGTGTCGGGAAAAAAACAAAAAAAACGTCGGGAGGCGGGTGGAAAGCGTGGGGGGGAGTATATTCTTGAAGTCGGCTGCATTTTGCGGGGGAGGGCGCCGAGCGGGCAAGGGGAGGGGGATGGGGCTTGCGGAGATGAGAGTCTACTTGATTACGGATCTGGAGGGGGTGGCGGGGATCGTGAACTTCGACGACTACTGCACGCCGAAGTCGCGCTACTATGACCTGGCGAAGCGGCTGCTGACGGAGGAGGTGAACGCGGCGGCGGAGGGTTTCTTCGCGGCGGGGGCGGACGAGGTGACGGTGGTGGACGGCCACGGCCCTGGGGCGGTGGCTCCTGAACTGCTGTCGGATGCGCGGATGCGCTATGAGCGCGGGCTCCACACGCCGATCTACCCGTGGGGGCTGGACGAGGGGTATGACGTGTTTACGATCGTGGGGCAGCATGCGAAGTCGGGGACGCCGTTCAGCCACATTACGCACACGGGGTCGGCGGACTGCTACGACCTGTGGTGCAACGGCTATTCGATCGGGGAGTTCGGGGAGCTGGCGCTGTGCGCGCGGGAACTGGGCATTCCGACGATCTTCGCGTCTGGGGAGGAGGCCTTCTGCCGCGAGGCGGAGGATCTGGCTCCAGGGGTGGTGACGGCGGGCGTCAAGCGCGGGCTGACGGACGACAAGCACGAGCGCGGCATCGACGCGGCGGACTACTTCCGCTCGAAACTGGCGGCGAACCACCTCTGTCCCAAGGGGGCGTGCAAGTTGATCCGCGAGCAGGCGGAGGCCGCGCTGCGCAAATACCTCGCGCATCCTGAGGCGTTCGCCTACCGTGCCTTCGAGGCGCCGTATCGGCTGGAGCGGGAGTTCCGCACCAACCACGCGGCCGGCCGCCATGAGATCTGCCGCCAGGAGGCGAGTGACGCCAGGTCGTTCATCCAGGCGTTGAACGCGCTGACGGGCGCGCCGCTGGTGCCGAAGAAGTGAGTTTTCGTCATGTTGAGGAAAAGCCAGGTTTCACACGAGGGCAGGTCATGTCGCCATGTCGGCTCATCCGCCATTTCGTCATGTCGTCATGTCGGGAAGGCTGGGGGGCGTCGCGCAGAGGCTTGCCTGGTTGGGGAATGGAGAACAGAAGGAAATTGAGAATGAAGCGAGTGCTTGCAATGTTGATGGCGCTGGGGATGATGTCGGTCCAGGCGGCGCTGACGGTGGTGGAGACGAAAGGCGGCTGGGCGGTGCTGAAGGACGGCAAGCCGCTGGTCGATCGGATATTCTTCGGGGGGACGAAGGGGCGGGTGCCGAGCAAGCTGCATCGGACGTTCCAGCAACTGCCAGACGGCACGAAGGTGTGGAACGAGTGGAACGAGGGGGAGGAGATGAAATACCGCTTTGAGCTGGCGCAGTTCAAGGACGGGCACATCGAGGCGACGATGTCGGGCGAGGATCCTGCGTTTACGCAGAACTCGCGCATCATCCATGTGGCGGTGCCCTTCAAGCGGGTGGAGGGCAAGCCGTACCAGGCGCTGCTGACGAATGGGCGCAAGTGGGAGCCCGAGGAGGGCGTCATGGACGGCTCCTTCAAGAACCACACGTGCCGCTGGTTTGTGATCGACGGGGTGATCTTCGACTTCAACCCCATTGGCCCGACGGACTACTGCATGATGTACTCGACGGGCACGGTCAAGGGCGTGTGGGGGGTGAAGCTCCACGAGGCGGGCTTCCCCGGGATGCTGTACATGTATGGCGGCGGCAGTTCGCGTCCGTCGCTGGGCGGCTTCAACGGCGCGAAACTGGTGATCCGCGAGGGGAGGAACGAGGACTATCCGAAATACCATTTCCTGAAGCAGTATACCTACTCTCAGCATCTGCTGAGCAGCCAGTTGCTGAAGTTCGGCGCGCCGAAGGCAGGCAAGGCCTTCAGCGACGGCAACTTCGCCTACAGCGCGGCGAAGGGCATGGGGTGGGCCGCGGGTTCGCCGAAGCCTGTGGTCGGCTACAAGGAGGGCGCCTACTACAGCCATGTGCGGGGGAATGGCGTGGCGAAATACCGCCTGACGGGCTACCACGAGGGCTACTATGTGGTGACGGTGGGCGCGGGCAACTACCCAGGCACGCCGAACAACTTCACGGTCAAGGTGAACGGCGAGGAGTACGGGAAGGGCCTTCGGATCCCCGCGAAGGAGTCGTGGATGGCCTCCAAGGTGGTGCGGGTCGCGAAGGGCGAGATCGAGGTGTCGCTGGAGGGCGACTATCTGCTCTCGGTGATCGGCGTGCAGCCGCTGATGAGCGAGGCGGAGGACTTCACGATGCGCCGCGGCTACTGGGTGACGGACGGCTATGAGCCAGGGTCGATCTACCGCAACGAGGACTACAAGCGTCCGCCCGTGCTGAAGGTGAGCGTGCAGCGGATTCCGCTGCCAGTGCCTGGCACGGAACTGGCGGCGAAGCCGACGGAGCCGCCGAAGCCGACGCTGCAGCCGGATCCCGAGATGCCGAGCCTGGACTGGCTCAAGTCGATGTCGATGTGCGGGCTGCAGGGCAATTCCGATGTCCTGAACGAACTGGCGGATCCCGCGCTGCGCGAGCGCTATTTCAAGCAGGAAGTGGACGGGAAGGGCTACAACTGCGTGATGGTGTCGGGGCTGCACAGTCGGCACACCTACTTCAACCACGTCAAGCGCAGCACGGAGTATTTCCGCAAGTTGTGCGGGGATCTTCACAAGCGCGGCATCAAGGTCATCGACCACCACGACGCGACGCTCCTGTGGAACTCGGACGCGGGGCTGCGGACGCTGGCGGAGCGGCTGGGCGAGATCTCGGTCGCGGTGCTGGACTTCCAGCCGTCGTTCCAGTTCTGCTTCAACTCGCCTGCCTTCAAGGAGACCTACTACGGCTACCTGCTGGAGCAGGTGAAGGCGGGGGTGGACGGCTTCCAGCTCGACGAACTGGGCTACTGGCCGCAGGGGTGCGGGTGCCAGGCGTGCCGCGAGCAGTTCCATCGGGAGACGGGGTGCTGGCTGCCGATGAACGAATGCGACCCCTGCTTCAACAACCTGGCTTCGCCGCTGTGGCGGCGCTGGCTGGACTGGCGCACGGTGATGGTGACCAACTGGTTTGTGGAACTGCGTCGCCGCGCGATGCCGATCAAGCCCGATCTGGTGCTGAGCATCTACACGACGCACTGGGGCTTCACGCGCTCAGGCCCGCGCTATGCCGCCTCGGGCAATCTGGTGGACATGGCGCGCACCTTCAATGTCTTCGGGACGGAGGTGATGACGCGCAACTCCCTGATGTCGTCGCGGCCGCTGTTGCCGTACCGCAAGATGAAGAACATTTTGTCGAAGGCGTACGGCGCGCAGGTCTGGGGGCTGTACTACTCCTCGGACTGGAAGGTGGACTATTTCGCGTGGGCGGTCGCGAACCTGGTGGGGCAGGCCTCGTGGCTGTCGAAGGTCGATCGGACGGGGGCGCCCGACTACCGCGCGTTCGCGGGGTCGAAGGAGAACATGGTGCGCCGCGGGGCGGAGCCGCTGGCGGAGATCGCGCTGCTCTTCTCGGCGCCGAGCCGCGACTGGAACTCGGGCATCGGCTTCGAAGGCGAGCTCTTCGGGCTGGCGCAGACGCTGGAGGAGATGCACGTGCCCTACGAGATGATCGGCGAGATGAGCCTGAAGCCTGAGGCCCTGGCCAAGTACAAGGTGCTCTCCATCGGCACGTCGGGATGCCTGTCGGACGCCGAGGTCGCGGCGATCAAGGACTTCGCGCGGGCGGGGGGAACGGTGCATCTGTCGTGCAACGCGGGCGGCTACAATGAACTCGGCATCCTGCGTCGCAAATGGGCGTTCGCGGATGTCTTCGGCTTCGACCTGCTGCTGACGTCGTCGAAGTCGCAGGTGAGGGAGGTGGGCGGCGTCAAGTTGAAGGCCCCGATGGTGAGTTTTGCGCGGCTGAACCAGCTGGAGAAGCCGTGGCGGACGGTGCGGCAGTACGGCAAGGGGCGTTTCATCTACTCGGGGATTCCGCTGGCGGCGCAGTTCTATGCGCGCGAGGGGACGCCAGGCGCGGAGTGGAAATACGATCCGAATCCCGCGCTCTACGCCTTCTTCCAGCAGGAGATCCGCGACCTCTTCGGGCAGGCCTTCCTCTGGAAGGTCGACGTCCCCGCCAAGGTCTTCACGGCGCTGTGGAAGCAGCAGGACGGCACGCTGGTCGCGCATTTCCTCAACGGCACTGGCTGCGACATCAAGGCTGGCCAGAAGATGATCCAGGGGGCGCCGAAGGACGCCTTCCCCGCGATGCCGAAGGACATCGTCTTCACCCTGCCGTGCGCGAAGGCGACCTCGGCCTACGCTACCAGCCCCGACTTCTCGGGGCGACAGCCGGTGCGCCTCCAGCGAAACGCCGACGGCACGGCGACCATCACGCTGCCGAAGGCGCTGCTGAAGACCTACACACTGGTGAAGATCCAGTAGGCGCAGGCTGCGGCCAGTCCTGTGCCGGCGGCGCAAGCCGCCGGTTGGGGCGCAGAGGCTGGGCATGCGGGGGACTTGGGGGGCGGTTGCGGGAGGGGGGAAAACAGCAGGAGAGAGCGACGCGATGAAGGGCTGGCGAAAATTCGGAATGGCTGCGGTGCTGGTGCTTTTCGGCGTGCTGGGGCGCGCGGCGGAGCCGTTGACGGTGCCGCCTCCGCTGGAGATCTGCACGGTCGAGGAGGCGGATGCGGCGCTGGCCAAGTTGCCGGCGCTGCCGGAACCCAGGACGCCGCGGCGGTTCCAGACGACGAAGCCCTTTGTCGCGGACGCGCTATTGAACAACGCGACGCGGAATGCGGCGATTGTGAATGTCCGGGAGGCGATGCGGGAGTTGCTGGGGCCGTTCAACGACGCGGACAACAAGGCCTTCGAGGCGAAGTGGAACGCGGTGATGGAGTATCCGTCGCCGGTGATTCTCGAGTGGCTGAAGCAGGTCGGGCCGATTGCAACGGAGATGGTGCGTCTGAAGATGCTGTGCGAGCAGAACATCTCGGACTACAACGAGTGCATTGTGGGGGCGAACTATGCGCGGGACTTCGGAAACCACGAGCAGGCGCGCGCCCTGATGCGGGAGGTCGGTTCGATCGCCGCCACGATGGCGGCGGCGAAGGCGCGGATGCAGGCGCTGGAGGCGAAGTTGGATGCGCTGGGCGAGATGCCGGATCCCGCGGAGCAGAAGAAGGCGGACGCGGCGACGTATGCCGAGGCGCGCAAGGCAGTCCGGGAGTATCTGTGCGGCGCGCCGCCGGAGACGGAGATCGACGGCGAGTTCGAGCTCACCGGGCCGTTCCTGATGCGGGAGTGGGGCGCCAAGAACAAGGAGGATGTCTGGAAGATCATGCTGCCGGGGGTGGGGAACTTCAACTACTGGGCGCAGCCGAAAATCTTCATCCGGCCGATCCTACAGTACGAGGAGAACGGCGTCGTCGCCATCTATGTCTACACCGAGGCGTTCCACGGTAAGGTGGTGCGGGCGCGGCAGGAGGAGGATGGCAGTTTTGTGATCTTCGACGGTCTGGAGGATGACATCGAGCGGATTTCCCTCAAGATGGAGAAGGACGACAAGGAGGATCCGATCCTGGTGATGCGCTATGCTCGACCGAGGAAGACGAGCCACCAGAGTTTCACGGCGATCTACCGTCCCACGAACAAGACGTGGTATACGCTGCCGGGGAAGGAATCCGGAAAGGACACCGTGGAGAAACTGCGTGAGTCCCAGAAGATCTACGCGCAGATCTACGGGCAGTGGTACGACGCGGCGGTGAAGGTCTTTGAGACGGTCACGAAGAAGGCGCCGTTCGTGGATGTTCCGAAGGCGGAGGAGGTCTACTATGTGCTGAGCGGCGTCCGTCCGGGGAAGAAGGGGTGGGGGGATGCGAAGATGGGCTACATCGACAGGGGCGTGGTGATAGATGCCTGGGAGGCCTACCAGAAGGTCATTGCGGCAATGGCGGCGACAGAGCAGGACCGCAAGAAGCAGGCGCGCAGCGCCACCGACCGGATGGGGCAGATGGGGCTGTATCGGCTGGACTCGAAGGTGCGGCGGGACATCTACTATCTGAACTCGAACAATCGCCGGGTGACGATCGACATGGGGGAGACGGAGACGCATGTGCGCTGGGCGATTCCGACGCCGGTGATGGAGGCGACGGCGGGGGTCTGCCGGCTGCCCTTCGTGCCGCAGTTCAAGGTGAAGCCCTTCAAGCATGTCGCGGAGCCCTTTCCGAAAAACTACCTCGATGTGCAGTTGATTGCATGGGGGCTGAACACCTCGTTCAAGGAGCGGTTCGAGCAGGGCTTTACGGGCAAGGCGGTGGCGACGGCCAAGATTTCGGAGCTGGGGGTGAGGCCGGCGTCCATGACGGTCCAACTGAAAATCTACGATAATTACCTGTCGGACGGCTGCGCCGTCGACTACATCTACACCCGCGCGGTGCTGTCCGCCGAGGAGGCGGAGCGCGTCTCGCGCGAAATCGCCACCAACTTCGAGCGGGGCATCCAGAAGGAGTGGGCGGACAACCGCTTCGCGGAAGCCGCCATGGCGATGGACGAGAATGTCGAAAAGGCGCTGAAGGCGGAGGAGGAGATCGCCAAGGTCGAGGCGGCGCTCCGGGCGGCCGAGGAGGCGCGCCAGGCGCGCGTCGCCTTCCACCAGGAGAATATCGCCCTGTGCCGCCAGCGGGCGGGGGAACTGAAGAAGGAACTGGACGGCGAAATCAAGAAGTTCAAGGACGCCGAGAAACGGTTGCGGGAGGCGAAGACGCCGGATGAGAAGGAGAAGATCCAGGATGAGATGCGCCGGGCCAACGAGCGGGCCCAGGCGCTGCAGTGGGGGCAGATCTGCCAGGAGAGCAACGCCATCTACGAGAGCGACCGCGCCCGCGCGGAGGAGACGGGGGTGTTCATAGCGAGCCGCACGCCTTTTGACACGATGTGCCAGGTGCAGTTGCGCGAGAGCGCGCTGCGGGAGGTGCAGGAGGACGAGAATCTGCGCAAGGCGCAGGAGAAGGTCTATGCGATGCTGGCGCGTCAGAAGGGGGAGGAGCGGGAGGCGACGGAGCGCATCATCGAGCGGATCGAGGAGGAGAACATCCAGGATCGGGCGAGGTGGGAGAAACTGGGGAATCTGCTGTTGGCGCGGGACGTCGATTCCACGGTGGGGCGCATGGAGATGCTGGAAGACAAGGCGCTTGGATATGACGACTGGATCACCCGCTTCCAGCGCGCCAAACTGTTCAGCGACATTGGCATGGCGATGACCGGCATCGGCGGCGCGCCAATGGTCTGGTCCTACGTCTACTCGATGGGTTGGGGCTATATCGAAAATGGCCCGATGGGCATCTTGAAGGGTGCGATCTGCACCTACTCCAATGCGGTGGAAGTCATCTGGAGCGGCTACGACGGCTATAAGACGGGCGGCTGGAAGGGGGCGCTGGAGGGGGCGGCGTGGTCGGCGACGCTGAACACGGCGCTGCCGTGGATCATGGGCAAGGTGAACTGGAACAAGAAGATCGAACTGAAGTTCGGCAAGAAGGCCGGCGCGCCAAAGCCCCCCAAGGCCGATGTCAAGGCCTACAAATTGGAGGTCAAGAAGGCGGAGGCCGCGGTCAGCGACTACGTCGTCAAGAAGAACCGCATCAACGACCTGGAGTTCGTCAAGAAGGGCAATGGCCCGGAGATGGTGCTGGTGAGCCGCAAGACCGGCGCGCAGGTCTCCGACGCGCAATTGACCCAGATGCGCATGGACGTCGTGCACGCGGCAGGCAAGATCAACGCCAACCCGACCGCGAAGGCGCTGCTGAAATACAGCAAGGGCTACCAGAAGATCGGGGCGGACTTCGACATGGAACTGGGGCGCATCCACAAGGCAGTGCAGGCGGAGTTCTACAAGGAGATGAAGGCGCGGGGCTTCAACGACCAGCAGATCCAGTCGATCCGCAACGCCTCCTCGAAGGGGACGGTTGGCATGGATTCCGACTGGGGGCTGGTCGAGGGGGTGCCCATCACCCGCAACGGCCGCCCCTCGAACAAATACGAGTGGATGTCCGAGGCGCAGTCGGCGTACAACGTGTGCTACAAGAAGACGACGGGCTACGACGCCGAGCATCTCTCCTGGGAGAACATCACGACCTCCATCCATCCCGAGGCCTACCGCAACCTGGACATCCTGAGCGCCTCCGAGAACGGCACGGCAATGCGCAACCTGGTGCGCAATACCTCGCTCTCCGACGCGCAGCAGATTGTCGATGTCAGCGTCTACAAGGCGAACATGATGCTGAACAGCGACAAGTTCCCCCGGCTCGTCTATGTCCGCGAGGCGGCGCGCGGCGCCGCCAAGGACATGGGCAACAAGTTCCTGCCCGCCATCAAATCGCGCATCTCCACCCTGGAGCGGATGGCGCAGATGGCAACGAAGCACGGCAAGGGCCTCGACCCCAAGATGCAGCGCGAACTCAACCGCCTCACTGCCGCCCGCGACCAGTACGCCCGCATCCATAAGACCCTCGACAAGATCGGCAAGGGCGAACTGCCCCCCGAGGTGTGGGACGACGAAATCGCTTCCATCACCGGCGGACGCGGCATCTCCGACATGCTCACCGATTTGGGCGATGTGTTCAAGTCACTGGTGTGGAAGTGAGACGGGAGGGGGATGGGACTTTGGACGGGACTCAGGACTCAGGACTCAGGACTCACGACCCACGACTCACGACTCACGACTCAAGACTCAGGACTCAGGACTTTGGATGGGGGACAGGACTTAGGACTTTGGACTTTGGACTTTGGATGGGGGACGGGACTTTGGACTTTGGACTTTGGACTTTGGACTTTGGACAGGACTCAGGACTTTAGACGATTCACCTCTAGCGATTAAGGAATCCAGGCCATGGCAATTGATCTTGCGAATGTAGACATTTCCCTTCAGGAGTTCCAGCGGGTCGCGTCAGGCAAATACAATGCGGGCGAGGTTCGGCTTTTGGGCGAGCACAAGCTGGAGAAGATCAACAACCACGTCTTGTTCAAAGGCAAGAACAACGTTTCGCTGTCGCACGAGGAGGTGCTGGCGATCAAGACGGCGTTCATCGACGCGCTGGCGCGCGGCGGGCTGGATGCGGCGCTCCTCAATGAAATCCGCGCGGAACTGGGGCTTGCGCCCAAGGCGGCGACGGACACGACGCTCATGGCGCGCTCGCTCAAGCCGCTTTCGCGCCAGCAGATCCGCGATATCCTGGACCGCTATTCGGAGATGCTGGCGGAGCACGGGACGCGCATCCGCACCTCTGGCGAACTCTTCGCGCGGGTCTCGCAGGCGAAACAGGAATCCCGCGCCGCGAAGCGCGCGGCGGTGAACGGCGCGCTGGATCGGCAGCGTGCGACCAAGGGGAATCCTCGGGTCGCACGGTTGCAGGCGGTCGTCGGGGGAATGGTGGACTTCCAGCTGGGCGCCGAGCGGGATGAACTGCTTTCCGAGGCGCAGGACCAGCTCGCGTCCCTGCTGCGCCGATGCGGCGGCCAGCCTTCGGCCGAGCGCCCCGCCCAGCTTGAGATCACGCTCCCGAACGGCCAGACCATCGTCATGGGCACGAAGATGAACGAGCTGGAGTATGCGCGGAAACTCGATGACGAGATTATCCGCCTCCGCTACGGCCTTCCGCCTTCGCAGCACGACCTGGACGTGCGCGCGGCCTTCCAGTCGCTTGGCCAGGCGGAGCGCCTGGCGTGGCTGGCGAACGCTGGGAACACCGCGGCGAGCGCCAGCGAGGTGCGCACGGTGGCGGTCATGCTGCTGCAGGAGCGCGGCGTCTCGGACTATGCGACGCTTTCGCGGTTGAACCAGGCGCCGATCGCCGCCGTCCTGGGCGCCGTCAGGCAGCTGGTCGAGGCCGCGCCCGCCCAGGGCGGCGCGGCCGTGCGCCAGATGGTTTTGGATGCCCTTGTCCCGCAGATCAATCCGCAGGCGCTTCCCGCCGCGCAGGAGCAGGCGTTCATACCCGCCACGTCGCCCAGTCTCTTCAATCGGGCGGCGCGGGAACTGCTGTGCTTCCGCAGCGGGCTTGGCTCCCCGTTCGAGTTCCAGGCCTTCGCCGATGAAACCGTCGCCCTGTTGCGCGGGCGCTTCGGCGAGGCGATCGTGCCGCCAGACGCCGCATTCGGGGATTTCAGCAATTCGGGCCTTGTCTGCCCCCTGATCCGCATTGACGGGGAAGGGGATCCAGGCATTCCCGTCGAGCGCGCCAGGATGGAGACCCTGCGCGAGCCGCTGACCAAGATGGCGGTGTCGATGGCTTCGCGCACGGCGCTGGAGAATGAGGTCAAGGCCGCCATCCAGCGGCTTGGCGCGGGGAAACTCAACCCCCGCATCATCGCCAACGGCATCAACCGCGCCAATCCCGCGCTGGTGGAGGCCATCTCCAACTGCAAGTCGCCGTCGGAAGTGTCCGCCGTCCTCGACACGGCGCGTTCGCAGATCGAGGCGGCCGTCCGCCGCAACGTCGAAGTGACGCGCTGCAAGAATTCCTTCATCGATTTCGTCCGCGAAGTCGTTTCCGCCGCGACCGGCATACCGATTTCCTGCATAGGGGAGGAGGCTCTTCCCGAGACACGGCTGCACACCATCGCGTATCGCCTTGCGGAAAAGATCGACGGCAAGAACATCCCCGTGGAGAAGGATGAAGACATCGAGATGCTCTTCCGCGACGAGGCGCGCGCCTTCGCCGCCGAGCGCGCGTCGCTCTTCATGACGGTCGACATGCTGGCGCTTTCCGCCGAGACGAAGGCCGACCTCAAGGGATGGCTGCTGGCGCAGGAAAAGGTCAACTATCTTGACATGAATGCCATCGTCTCCGCCTCGGCGCAAATCGGCATGAAGGAAGTGGCCGATGCGCTCAAGGCGGGGGCGCCCAAGGAGGCGGTCTATCGGGCGATGACGCAGGTCATGGCGGCCGTCGCCCCGCTGGCCGACACGCTGCTGGAGGGAAAGCTGGAGGAGGTAGGCTCCCCTGAGCACACGAATGTGATCACCACCATGTTCCTCATCGCCTTCGACGCGTTGCCAGGCATCCGCGAGGATCTCGCCGCCTTCCTGGAACGGCCCGAAGTGCGGGCCGACTTGGAGAACGGCCGCGTGGCCGTCAACAATCCCGCCTTCGGCTGCGTGGCGTTCCTGCGGTTCGCGGCCCCGCAGGCCGAGAAGACGAACGCGGCGATTGTCGATGGCCTCGGATCGGGCAGGCTTTCGGCCATCAACGGCCTGGCGCTCGTCCAGGCCGCGCGCGACGTGGGACTGGACCAGTTGACGCCCGCCGAGGTGCTGGCGCTCTTCGCGCCGACGGCTCCCTCGGGCAAGATCCTTGCCGAGGCGGTCGGTTCCTCGCCAGTCGCCATCACGCCCGCGATTCTGCACTCCCTCGCCTACGGCGCGCTCAAGCCGCTGGCAGGCACCATCACCACCGAGCGGGTCGGCGTGCGGATCTTCCTGGAAGGCGTCGGCGCGCAGCAGGCGCAGACGGCGGGCTACCATTCCTCGGAACTGCCCGCGCTTGCTCGCGCCTTCGCGCTGTTCCAGGCCGCGACTGGCTGCAACGAGTCGGCGGCCATCGCCGCCGTGCTGGATCCGCATAGCCCCGCGCGCCGTCTCATGGACTACGGCGGGCGCTTCACCGAAAGCGTCCAAAACTTCAAGCGGGGGCTTGCGCTCATGGACAAGTTCCAGACCTGGTACAAGGAACTCCTCGACGACGTCGAGGCAGGCAAGCAGGATACGCCGACGCAGATCAACTTTGGTTCCTACCGCATTGACATGCGGGCTGCGCGGGCGGTCGAGAAACTCCTGTTCGAGGAAATCGCCGTCAACGGAGCGCTCAACCTCGATGCGGAGGACCCGAATGAGGTCTTTGACATGGAGAACAACGCCGCGCTGCGCTTTGTCGGCCGCGGCTACACCGAGTCCTTCACCAACTCCCTCGCGCAGATCCCGCCCAAACAGCGCCACCTCTTCTACACCGTCTTCGACGCCCTCGACCCGCTCTCGACGGGGACGGGGGGGAAGGGCGTCCCACCGAAATTCCGCCACTCCGTGATTCTGGCTTCGCGCGTCCTCAAGAACTTCGACGCCATCGCCGCGCTGCGGTCGGCGGGCCAGCTTGACCGCGCGCACCTGGTGCCGCTGCTGTTCGCGGATCTCGCGGTCCCGCCGAACGCCACGAACACCGAGATCTGCGACGCCTTCGATGCGAAAATGAGGGAGCACTTTGAACTCTTTGGCCCGTTGTATCTGCTTATGCAGGACACTGGCGCCACCATCGGCGAGGGGCTGGAAGCCATCCGCAAGGGCGAACGCCTGCCCCCCGCCCCGTGGGTTTCGTCCTTCACGGGGCATTTCGAGGAACTCGACGGCACCCCGAAGGGCGGCCGCGACACCATGGTCGGGGATCTTCTGCGCCCCAGCAACCCCGTGTCCGTCGCGACCAAACAGCATATCCTGTCGGAGGAAAACAAGCATTTTGTCTTCCATTTTCCTGACGGCGAGACTCTGGTGGCCAAGCCGGGGCTCCGCGAGGATGAGGGCGTGCTGCCCTCGTGCAACGCCATCGCGGACAAGATCGAGGCGCTTTGCGGCGCGATCCACCCCAAGCAACTGTCGGGCGTCTACTTCACCCTCTCGCAAAGCGGCATCGGCGGCAACATCATGGGCGGCTTCAAGGCGCAGGGCATCAATTCCAACGAGCACATGGCCGTCACCTTCACCCTTGAGCGGAACGCCGAGACGGGGGCCGTCATCATCACCTGCAGCGAGCCGCAGGGCTTCCCGTTCCATTTCCACTGGACGACCACCGTCGCCCTCGACGGCTCCTCGACCTCCACTCCGATGGTCATCGAAGGGGCGTAGGGAAACGGGGGCGTCTGGAAGGCGGCCCCGAGGCCGTGAGTTTTGTTTTTAAGGAATGCGCGCTTGACGAAGCGGCCGTAGCCACGGCATCCCGCCGTGGCAGGCGGATGAGCCACACAGGGTTTACAATCGGGCGGCGGAATCGTTCGCTGCGTCGCTCGTCGGGGCGACCACGGCGGGACGCCGTGGCTACCATTTTCGGGGCGTTGATTCGGCAATAGCCTGCCTTCATGGGGAACAGCGCGTTTTAGGAATGTGTTCTCACGCAGAGACAACAACACAAGGAGAAAAGAGCGATGAAACGATGGATTCTGGTTTGGATGGCGGCGCTGCTGTGGTGCCCGTTGGCGGAGGCGAAGGTGAAACTGGCGCCGATTTTCGCTTCGCACATGGTGCTGCAGCGCGAGATGCGGGTGCCTGTGTGGGGGACGGCGGACGCGGGGGAGAAGGTGAAGGTCTCCTTCGGGGGGCAGGTGCTGGAGACGACGGCGGGTCAGGACGGCAAGTGGCGGGTGGACCTGGCGCCGATGAAGGCGAATGCGAAGCCGCAGGCGCTCACGGTCAATGATGTCGTCTTCGAGGATGTGCTGGTCGGCGAGGTGTGGATCTGCAGCGGCCAGTCGAACATGGAGATGCCGATGTGGTCGGACAAGGCGCGCTGGCGCAACATCGACGGCGACAAGATCTGCGCGCAGGGCGCCAATCCGCTGATCCGCACGGGGCGGGTGGTGCGGAAATGGGCGACGCAGCCGCAGACGGAGTTCTCGTCGGTCTGGATGGCGCTGGATGCGGAGAATGGCCTGTCCTTCTCGGCGGTGGCCTTTTTCTTCGGGCAGGAACTGCAGGCGAAACTGGGGATTCCGATCGGGCTGGTGCGCTCCTGCTGGAGCGGCACCCGCATCGAGCCGTGGATCCCGCCGTGCGGCTTCGACAGCGTTTCGGAGTTGAAGGGCATTGCGGCGGAGGTCAACGCCAAGTTGCCAGGGCATCCAGCGTACAAGGCGGCGGCGGCGAAGACCGCGCAGGACTATGCCCAGTGGCTGGCCGACTTCCAGAAGGCGGCGGCGGAGGGGCGCGAACTGCAGCCCCCGCCTGCCTTCCCCGCGGAACTGACGCCGTATTCGATGAACCCGCGCCCCCACCAGCAGCCGACGACGCTCTACAACGCGATGATCCATCCGATGGTGCCCTTCGCGGCGCGCGGCTTCATCTGGTACCAGGGGTGCTCGAACCGCGGCGAGGGGATGCTCTACCGCCACAAGATGCAGGCGCTGCTGAACGGCTGGCGCAAGGTCTTCGAGAATCCCGAGATGCGCCTCTACTTTGTGCAGCTCGCGCCGTACCGCTACGGCGGGAACCCCGAGGCGCTGCCTGAGATGTGGGAGGCGCAGTCGGCCTTCGAGAAGGCAAACGAGCCGCTGGTCGGCATGGCGGTCATCAACGACGTCGGCGACTACGGCGACATCCATCCGCACAACAAGGGGCCAGTCGGCAAGCGTCTGGCGGCCTTCGCCCTGGCGCGTGACTACGGCATCAAGGGGATCGAGCCTGATTTCCCGCGTCCAGTGAAGTTCCAGGCGGAGAAGGGCGCCATCGTGGTCTCCTTCGAGCATGTGAAGCGCTGGGACTACCGCGGCGAGGGGCCGCTGGCGGGCTTCCAGGTGGCGGGCATCGACGGGGCCTTCCAGCCTGCGCAGGTGCAGATGCGCGGCACGGATATCGTGGTCTCCTCGCCTGAGGTGCCGCGTCCGCGCGCGGTGCGCTATCTGTGGCATCAGACGGTCACGGGCAAGCTCTTCAACGAGAATGGGCTGCCGTTGACGGCCTTCCGCCTGGCGGAGCCTTTCAAGCCAGAGGAGATGGCGAAGGAGCTGACGGGGGAGAAGTGGCAGCTCGCCTTCGACTTCAACCTCTTCAAGGGTGTTCCTGGCAACAGCGCGGCCGCATACGACGTGGACAACAGCGCGAAACTCAAGGGCCAGGTGAAGCGCGTCGCGTACCTCTTCACAGGCACGCGGAGCAACGGGACGGATGCGTGGCTGTTCGTGGCGATGGACGCCTTCACGCCCGAGGCCGCCAAGTGCGGCGTGCCGACCATCGCGTCGGGCGCCTGCTTCCAGACCAAGGTCGCCAATGTCTTCGTGGCCACCAACCAGAGCGGCATCCCGAAGGGGGCCTTCCCCGAGGGGAACATCGAGTTCTGGCCCGACAACTACGCGAACACTCCCGCGCTGAGGCTCCCTGGCGCAGGCACGCAATACGACTGGGACGACACCCGCAGCAATCCCCAGCGCGGCTACGGCTCGATGCAGATCCAC
>JAEEXV010000172.1 GCA_016287975.1 Lentisphaeria bacterium
CGCCACGGCGAGGCCGCCGTGGCAACCATTTTCGGAGCGCCAGCCCGCATATTGGCCCCGCTTCGAAAAGCCAACCCGCCCGTGAAGCCCCAGGCCCCGCCCGCGCACATTGGCCCGCAGGGCAAAGCCCCGCGCAGATTCGCCGCCGCCCCAGCGGCCCGCACCGAACTCACCGGCGTGTGCCGGCGGGCTTGCCCGCCGGATGTGGTTCCGCCCCGCGCAGATTCGGCGCCGCCTGGTCGCCGGCGCGCATGCAGTGGCAAGTGCGCGGCTATCGCAGAGCTGCCGCGGCGAGATGGATGCCGTAGAGGGTGAGCGGGATTGGCGCCAGTTCGGCGCGCAGATTCGGCGGTAGATATCTGACGAAGAATGGCGCGTCGCCGCCAGTGAACCAGATGCGGCAGCGCGTGAATCCTGGCTGGCGGCGCGTCGCGCGCAGGATGGCCTCGATGGCGCCGAGGATGCCGATGTCGACGCCGTTGCGGATGCCGCTTTCGGGCCCGCAGGACAGCGGATTGAACTCGTGGCGTGCGGTGACCGCGAACTCGGGCAGTTGCGCGGCGTTGGCGGCGAGCGCCTTGAGGGCCGTCTCGCGCCCAGGGAGGATCACCCCGCCGCGAAAGCGCCCGTGCGCGTCGAGGGCGACCGTGTTGAGGGCGGTGCCACAGTCGACCGCGACGGCGGCGCGCCCTGGCAGCAGCGCCGCGAGCGCGGCCAGGTTGCAAAGGCGGTCCGCGCCAAGCCGAGACACCTCGTAGGCGCGCAAGTCAAGGTTCGGGAAGTCGTCGGGGCCGACGAAATGCACCCGCGCGCCCCAGCGGCGGGAGAGCGCCTCGCGCAGCGTCGGCACGACGCAGGAGACCACCACCCGCCAGGAACCGCGCGGCCGCCACCCCGACAGCACCTCCCCCGTGGGAAGATATCGGATCTCGGGCGGCGCCGCGCCAGGCTCCACCATGCCATCCGTGATGGCGGCGCGGGTATTCCCGATATTCAGCAGATAGGTGCGCACGATGGGTCAATCGGCGGGGGCGGCGGCCTGGCGCAGAACCAGCCCGGCGCCCCGCCCCTTTGCGCCACCCCCCTATTTCGCGGGCGCGGCGGCCGTGGTGGCGGCGGCGCCGCGGAACGGCGGCGCGGTCAGTTTGTCGTAGGCGGCCTTCGCCCTGGCGGCGGCCTGGTCGGCGTCGATCTGGGCGCCCTGCGCATCCTTCAGGGCCTGGTCGGCCTGGTCGAGGGCGGTCTTGACCTCGGCGGCCTTCGCCTTCGCGTCGGCGAGCGCCTTCTCCGCGGCGGCCTTCGCCTCGGGCGCGGCCTTCGCGAGCGCGGCCTCGGCGTCGGCGACCGTCTTGGCGGCGGCGGTGTAGGCGGCCTTGGCGTCGGCCGCCTTCACCTTCACGACCTCGACCTTCTGGCCAGCCTGCTTGGCCTCCTTGTCGGTCTTGTCCATCAGCACCTGCGCGGCGGCGACTTTGCGGGCCTTGTACTTGCTGCATCCGATGTAGCCGCCGATGAGGAGCGCGAGGATGACGATGATCCAGATGACGCACCCGATGGCGCGGTTTCTGGGCGTGCCCTCGGCGCCCGCGGGGTAGATGCCGTGGCGCGAGAAGGCGGCGCGCTGCTTGCGGGTCAGGCGCATGCGGGAGTTGATGGCCCAGCCGTTGCCCTCCAGAAGCGTGGAGAGATCCTGGCGGCGGAGCTTGAGGATGGCGAGCAGGATGATGGGCGCCATCAACAGCGCGAAGACGCACAGGATGGAGATCACGATGGAGAGCGCGCTCATGTCCGAGAAGGTCTTGCAGATGAAGGCCAGCGCGGAGCTCAAAGCCGCGAAGGCGACGCCGAGGCCCATCATCATCGAGCCCTTGTCGGAGGACTTCGCGGCCTCCGCCTTCTTCTTGTCCTCGACCTCCTTGGCGGCCTGCGCGGCGGCGGCCTTCGGGTCGTTGACCACGGTGGAGAGCTGCCCCTGGATCGCCTTGTCGGATTCGGCGGACATCTTGCTCACCTTGTCCTCGAACATCTTGCCGACCTTGGTGAAAGGCGCGACAAACGCCTCAAGCAGGCAGACGGGGTTCTCGATCACCTTCACGATCTTCGCGGTGTACTCGTTGCCCGCGAAGTCGAAGAAGATGCCGCGCTTGCCGACGGCGAGGTTGCCCTTGTCGCCGACCGTCACGGGCGCCGCGACCGTGAACGGCCCGCCCTTGCCCGCGACCTCGACGTAGATGACGAAGAGGCTGCTGTTGACGGCGAGCCCCGAGTGCGCCGCCAGGTTGTCCACGGGGAACGAGAGGTTGAACCAGCGCCCGTCGATGACGACCTTGCCGCGCTCGAAGAGCGTCGGCACCTTCGGGTCGTAGAGGTCGGGGAAGCTGATGAAGTTGTTGCAGAGACGCAGCAGCCACTGCAGATAGAGCAGCAGCTGCTCGACCTGCGCGGCCTCCTTGAGGATGTCGGCGACCTTCAGGTCCCGCTCCGCCAGATCCGCCGCCAGACCAGGCAGCTCCTGGTGCGCGGCGTAGTCCCGCAGATGCGCGACGTCGACCTTCTCGCAGATCGCCCCCTTCTTCGCGGCGAGATACGCGCGGTATTCGCCGAAGACCGCCTTGACCTTCGCCCAGCCGTCGCGGTCGAGTTCGGAGACCTCGCCCAGCACCGTGCGGAGCAGCTTCACCGTCAGGTCGCGGAACCACGCGCGGTAGAGCGGGTTGATGTAGTCGGGGTTGTCCAGCGGAATCTTGCCGTCGGGACGCGGCTGCACCAGCGGCATCGTCTTCAGGTGCGATTCGAGGCCAGGCCACTTGCCGGGATCGACGACGCCGGGACGGCCGTCGATTTCGAGGGTCTGCCCAGTCAGGCGCTGGTCGAAGGTCTGCAGGTCGGTCAACTTGAAGAATTCGTCCACCAACGCCGCGTTCGCGTCGAGGAGCCCCATCAGGGCGGGGGTGTCATAGCCGAACGGCAGCAGCGCCGTGCTCTTCTCGCCCTCGGGCAGGACCGCCGTGTCCAGCCAGGCCAGGTATTCGGGGACGGCGCCCCAGAAGGCCTTGAACTGGTCGAGGGTGATGCCCATCGTGCCGTCGAGATCCTTGGTGCCGCCCGTCGCGGCCACGGCGTCCACCACGAGCTGCCCCATCAGCGGCGCGAGCGCCGCGTCCTTGACGACGGTGGCGGCGGTCTGGCTGATGACGCCGTCGCCGTTCAGCGGGCGGCTGGTGAGGATGGACTGGAACTTGCGCACCGTCGCCAGGTCGATCTCGCTCTTGCTGGGGGCGTCCAGGTCCTTCAGGATATACTGCGCGGAGTGCTCGATGGCCTTGCCGTTGGCGGAGGCGACGTTGATGTCCGAAAGCTGCAGCGTGCCGCTGAAGTGGTCGGTGATCAGCTCCTTCTTCGGGTAGACGTCGAGCAGCCAGCGGATGGCGTCCTTGACCTCGCTGCTGGTCAGATGGCCGTCCTTGAAGGTGTCGACGAAGTCGAGGAACTTGGGATCGCAGGTATAGGCCTTGACGGGCGCGCTCATGGCGACCCACAGGGCCTCGTCGAGGCTCAGGGCGTCCTGCAGGTCATTGCCGTCGCGGATGACCAGCTGGTACGCTTTGCCGGTACGGGTGAATTTCATGGTCACGGAATTGGTTCTCCAAGGTTGGGGGTGGGGGACAAAAAAAGACCAAAGGGACAAAAGGGCCCTGCCCGCCGTCGGGTGCTAGCCGAGTTCGACGGTCTGGAGGTATTCGGGGACGGAGGCCTCGAAGCCCTTCTGTTCGGCGATGAGATCGCGCAGGGACGCGGCGGCGTCGGGTTCGCCATGGGTGACGAAGACGTGCTTCGGGGTCGTTTCGAGCGTGCCGAGCCATCGGAGCAGTTCGTTGCGGTCGGCGTGGGCGGAGAATCCGTCGATGCGCTCGATGTGCGCCTTGACGGGGCAGATCTCGCCGAGGATGCGGACTTCGGGTTCGCCGTCGAGGATGAGGCGTCCCAGGGTCTGGGAGGCCTGGTATCCGACGAAGAGGATGGTGCATTCGGGGCGGGAGATGTTGTGGACGAGGTGGTGCTTGATGCGGCCGCCCGTGCACATCCCCGAGCCCGCGATGATGATGGCGGTGCCCTTGATGTGGTTGACCATCTTGGATTCGGCCATCGAGCGCACGATGTTGACGTTCGAGAGGCGCAGCGTGCGCGCCAGTTTCATCGTGTCGGCGTCGAAGAGGTACGGGTGGTGCATGAAGACGGTGTTGACGCGGCTCGCCATCGGGCTGTCCACGTAGATGGGCAGGTGCGGGATGCGGTCCTCCGCCGAGAGCAGCGCCAGGAAGTAGAGCAGATCCTGCGTGCGCTCGACCGCGAAACTCGGGATGACCAGGTTGCCGCCCTCCTCCTTGACGCGGTGGATGATCGACTCGAGCTGCTCGGGGATGGAGGCCGTCGCCTGGTGCTCGCGGTTGCCGTAGGTCGATTCGATGACCACGTAGTCCGCCTTGCCCAGCGGCGCGGGGTCGCGCAGGATCGGCATGTCCCACCGCCCGACGTCCCCCGAGAAGAGGATGCGGAGCGTCTCGTCCCCCTGCGTGACGGTGATCCGCACGGCGCTCGCCCCGAGGATGTGCCCGACCTCGATGAACTCCGCCGTGATGCCGGGCCCGATGTCCAGCGGCTTGGTGTAGTCCCACGCCTCGAAGTGCCTGGTGACCTCCTCGGCGTCCTCCTCGGTGTAGAGCGGCTCGACGGGATGCGGCCCCTGGCGCCCCTCGCGGAGGTGGCGCAGGCGCTTGAACTCCGCGTCTTCCTCGTTGATGCGGCCGCAGTCCGCCATGACGATGCGCGCGATCTCGGCGGTCGCGCCAGTGCAGTAGACGGGGCCGTCGAAGCCCGCCTTGACGAGGCGCGGGAGGCGCCCGCAGTGGTCGAGGTGCGCGTGCGTCAGGACGACCGCGTCGATCTTCATCGGCGTGAGCGGGAACTTGTCCCAGTTGCGGTCCTTGAGGTCATGCTCCTGGTACATCCCGCAGTCGATGAGGATGTTCATCCCGTTTGCCTGCAGCAGATAGCAGGAACCCGTCACATTTCCCGCCGCCCCGTGGAACCCGAGTTTTACCTTCATCGGCGCATCTCCTCCTTTCGCAAATGACGCTTGCAACAGTCCGCCTAATATAATCCGTGAAATCCGGCGGGAGACGCAACGGGGGTCGGAAGTGGGCGGCGGCGGTGTATATTAGCGCAAAGTCCGATTCCAAACGAAAGACCGGGAGAAACAACAAGATGAAGCCTGCAAGAGTGCTGGTGCTGGGGGCGGGCGGCGCGATGGCCCGCTACATGATTCCGTTCCTCGCGGAGCGGGGCTGCCAGATCGACGGGATCTCGCTGGAGGAGATCGACCGAAAACTGCCTGGGGTGACATACATCCAGGCCAACGCCAAGGATCCCGCGACACGCCGCGAATACCTCGCGAGGAACTACGACGCGATCGTCGACTACATGACCTACCCCTCGGCGGAACTCCCCTACGTCCTGCCGCAGTTCCTCGACCACACCGCGCACTATGTCTTCCTCTCCAGCGGGCGCGTCTACGACAATCTGGAGCAGCCCGTGCGCGAAACCTCGCCGCGCCTCATCGACACCTCCCGCGACCCCATGCTCCTCAACTCCGACGACTACTGCATCTTCAAGGCACGAGGCGAAAACCTCCTCTTCAGCCGCGAACGCAAGAACTGGACCATCGTCCGCCCCGCGACCACCTACAGCTATCTGCGCTACCAGCTCGTCACGCTGGAGGCCCGCGACACCGTCGGCCGCGCCTTCGCGGGAAAGCCCGTCGTCGTCCCCGAACAGGCCCGCCTGAAGCCCGCGACCCTGAGCTGGGGCGGGGACGCGGGGCGCATGATCGGCAGCCTGCTCTTCCACGAGGAGGCGCTCGGCGAGGCCTTCAACATCAACAGCGCCGAGCACCGCACCTGGGGCGAGATCGCCGACTACTACAAGGACATCTGCGGCCTCCAGGCCGTCTGGGTGGACATGGAGGACTACCTGAAGATCCTCAGCCCCGACCCGTACGACTGCGGCAAGCGCTGGCAGCTCATCTACGCGCGCCTCTTCGACCGCATCGTCGACAACTCCAAGGTCCTTCGGGTCACTGGCCTGCGGCAGGAGGACATGATGCCGCTCTACGACGGCCTCAAGATGGAAATCGGGCGCACCCCGCGCGACACCCCGTGGCGCAACAACCAGCGCATGGACGACTATCTGGCGGCGATGGCGCGCCGCTGATTCGCAATCGGCCTTCCCAATCCCCTCCCAAGGAGACTTCATAACGATGAAACGATGCCTTCTCATGGCGCTGCTGTGCGCGGCGCTCGCCGCCTTCGGGCTGGAGTTCCCCGTTCGCCGTCTGAACACCTACCCCAGGGAGTTCAAGGAGTGCTACCAGGGCACGATCTTCCGCAACGACAAGGGCGGCGCGCGCACGCCAGTGCTCTACGGCTATCTCAAGTTCCCCGCAGGCACCTCGGCGGTGCAGGTGAGCCTGACCTACCGCAGCACCGAGGCGACCTCGCTCTCCTTCGGAATGACCTTCCAGAAGGAAAAAGGCGGCAACGAAAGCGCGGGACGCGGCCCGAAGCACCCGCTGCCCTGCCATCCCAAGGCCGCGACGGAGACGCTGACCTACGAGGTGCCCGCCAACGCGGTCAACGGGCAGTTCTCCATCGCCATCGCGGGCAAGCCCTCGGAACTGGAGGTCGTCTCCCTGCACTATGAACTGATCTCCGACCGCGCGGCGCTGCCGAAGCGCACCGTCTCGGGCGCGCCCTCCACCTGGAACGGCGCCGCCGAACTCAGGCACTTCTATCTCGCCGCAGGCGGCGGCGCCGCCATGACCCAGACCCGCGTCCGCCTCGCCTACGACGACCAGAACCTCTACGTCGGATACATCTGCGACGAACCCGCCATGAAGTTCCTCAAGGCCGACGTCAAGACCCGCGACGGCCGCCTCTGGGAGGACGACGACGTCGAACTGTTCCTCTTCGACGCCAGCCTGAACTACGGCTGGCAGTTCATCGTCAACTCCGTGAACGCGCAGTTCGACGCCGTGCTGCGCCAGGCCCAGGAGGGCGACCCCTACAAGGCCGACAAGAGCTGGAACGGGGAGTGGCGCTCCGCCGTCTTCCGCGGCGAGGCCGCCTGGGAGGCCGCGCTGACCATCCCATGGAAGACGCTGGGCTACAAGGGCGTCCCCGAGGGGCTGTCGATGAACTTCTCGCGCGAGCGCGTGGGCGGGAAGGAGACGAGCCACTGGAACGCCTACGCGGGCAACCTCAACGACTGCCCCAAGTTCGCCCTGGCGTCCTTCGGCCCGAAGGGCGAGATCGTGCGCTACCGCAAGGAGGAGACTTCGAGCTACCTGCCGAAGCGCGCCAAGCCCGCGGGCCTGGAGCTGCTCTCGGACGAGCCGGGCGGATACCTGACCTGCCCGGGCAGCCACGGCTTCTTCCAGAACTCCTACCCCGCCGCGATGCAGGCAGCCTTCACCCCCGCGCGCCAGCGCGAATACCTCGAGACCGCCGCGCGCGCAGGCAACTTCGGCCCGAAACTGCCGTGGGCGGCCATGCGGCGAAACATCCCCGCAGGCGTCCAGGAACTCCAGCGGCTCCACCGCGAGTTCGGGATGCAGTTCGCCTTCGCCATCTACAACTCCTCGCTCTACTATGACGCCATCAAGGACTTCCACGCGCAGCTGTAC
The DNA here is from genome assembly GCA_016287975.1 of Lentisphaeria bacterium. The sequence goes on from JAEEXV010000172.1 coordinate 7,742, forward strand.
TGCGGCAGGCGCTCCGACCCCGCCTCGCCCGAATACCTGGCCACCATCCTCAACTACATCGAGAAATCGGTCAAGCCGTTCGTGAAGGCGCCTGGGCAGCGCGAACTGGTGGGATACATCGAGGGCGTCGACGAACCCACCAACCATCTCCCCCTCATCTACAACCGCAAGGGCAACCCCGACCGCGCCGCCGCCCTCGACCGCTTCGACGCCGCCGTCAAGGCCGAGACGGGATTCGGGAAATACGGCTTCCAGGACTTCGGGGCGACCGCCCAGGACGCGGACGCCCCCTTCCGCCGCATCGCCTTCTGGCGCTACTGGAACCGCCATTTCGCCGACTATCTGAAGGCCACCACCGCCGCCATCCGCGCGCTCGACCCGACGCTGCTCTACGAGGGCTTCAACCGCAACACCTGCTCCGGCATCTGCTGCCTCGACCTGGCCGCCCTCACCGCCGAATCGCCGATGGTCGGCTGCGACCCCTACCCCACCAGCGCCAAAAGCTTCTTCGGCATGAGCCGCGCCATCTACCACACGGGCTTCTCCGTCAAGATGGTCCACGACCTGGCCCCGCGCAGCGTCACCCGCGTCTATCTGCAGGGCTTCATCTACCACGGCGGACGCCCGACGCCCGCCGACCTGCGCGAATGGGCCGCCCAGGCCCTCAAGAACGGCGCCAGGGTCGTCTCCTGGTACGCGTCAGGCCCCGCCAGCCTCACCATGCCCGACGGATACGCCGAGATCCTGCGCCTCAGCACCCAGATCCGCGCGATGCGGAAGCTCCCGCTGCCGCAGGCGACCAGGAGCGCCGTCCTCTACAGCGACTACGACCGCTGGGGCCTCGACGACAAGCCAGGACATGCCGTCTACACCGTCTATGCGCTGCTCGGCGAACACGTCAAGGCCAACTTCCGCTTCGTCTCCCCGACGGGCCTCGCCAACGGCGTCCATTCCCTCGACGGCATCTCCGTCCTCTACCTTCCGCGCATGCGCTTCACCGATCCCGAGACCACCCGCCGCATCCTGGACTTCGTGCGCGGCGGCGGCACCCTCGTCGTCTTCGACCCCACCGTCTGGAGCTGGAATCTCGACGGCACCCCCGTCCCCGAACGCGCCCTCCTGACGGGGAGGCTCGCCCCGCGCGCCGCGCTCTCGACGCCGCTCTCCTACGGCAAGGCCAGGCTCCCAGTCGCGGCGACCGCCCACATCGCGGGCGAAAACGGCAAGATCGCCGCCTTCGACTTCGCAGACGCCGAAAAGAACGTCGTCGCCCGCTATCCCGACGGCAAGCCCGCCGCGGTCACGCGGACGCTCGGCAAGGGCAAGGTCCTCTGCTTCGCCGTGCAGCCCTTCGGCTGCTCCGACGCCGCCCTCGCCCCCGACGGCTGGACCGCCTTCTTCCAGACCCTCTGCAAGACCGTCGGCGAACCCACAGGCCTGCGCATCTGGGACTTCGAACTCCCCGCCGCCAAATAACCGCCCTCCCCCCATCCCATGAAAAAGATCAAGATCGCGCAATACGGCGTCTGCCATCCGCACGCGCCAGGCAACATGGCGGCGCTGCGGCGCCTCTCCGACGACTTCGAGGTCGTCGGCTACTACAACGAATCGGCGGTCGCCAGGACGCCGCACCGTTTCACGGGCGACCTGAAGCCCTATGAGGGCCTGCCGTCGCTCACCGAGGAGGAACTGCTGGGCTACCCGGGGCTGGAGGCGGTCGTGGTCGAGACCCCCACGAATGAACTCGTCCCCTCCGCCATCAAGTGCATGGAGCGCGGCCTCGCGATCCATACGGACAAGCCAGGCGGCGAGGACTACGCGCTCTATCGGCGGCTGCTGGACGGATGCCGCGCGAAGCGCCTGCCCTGCCAGATCGGCTTCATGTTCCGCGACAACCCCGCCTTCCAGTTCGCCCTCCGCGCCATCCGCGGCGGGCTTCTCGGCGGGGTATTCTCGATCGAGGCCGACATGGACCACAACTACGGCGGCGAGGCCTACCAGACCGACTACATCGGGAAGTTCCCTGGCGGCATCATGTACATCCTCGGTTGCCATCTGATCGACTTCACCGTCGCCGCGCTGGGCCGCCCCAGGACGGTCACGCCCTTCCTCAAGAGCGCCCCGGGCGACCCCGAGGGCATCCGCAACTTCTGCATGGCGGTGCTCGAGTATCCGCACGCCCTCGCCGTCCTGCGCGCCTGCAGCCGCAGCGCGGAGCCGACCAGCGGGCGGTCGATGAGGATCGCGGGCACCAACGGCGTCCTGCGCTTCTCCCCCGTCGAGCGCTACGACGGGAAACCCGTCGAGGTGTCGCTCACGCTCGCCAAGGGCGCGGGGGAGTTCCCCGCGGGCTCGCACACCCTGCGCTTCCCGCCGCAGACCGACCGCTACATCGAGCAGCTGCGGCTCTTCGCCAAGGTGCTGCGGGGCGAGGCCGAGGATCCGTACACCTACGACCACGACGACCTCGTCCACCAGGTCATCCTCGCCGCCTCGGGCCTGCGGCCGCTGGAATAGCCGCCGCCACGGCGCAGGCCCCATCGGCTTGCGCAGGACACATTATATTAAGCGGCAATTCCTTTTCCGAATGCGGGGGCGCCCTTTCGCGGGCGTCTCCCGCGCCCTCGTCTTTCCCCCACCGTGTTTTGAACCATCCAACTGCAAGGCAGGCTATCATGGCAAACGAGACCCCCGACTATGCCGAATTCATGAACAAACTGGTCGCGCTGTGCAAGCGCCGCGGCATCATCTTCCAGAGTTCCGAGATCTACGGCGGCTTCAACGGCTTCTGGGACTACGGCCCCAACGGCGCCCCGTTCCGCAAGTCCATCGAGCGGGCCTGGTGGAAATACATGGTCGAGGACCGCGACAATGTCGTCGGGCTGGATTCGAGCATCATCTGCCACCCGAAGGTCTGGAAGGCCTCGGGCCACGTCGACCAGTTCAGCGACCAGATGACCGACTGCAAGGACTGCAAGAAGCGCTGGCGCGTCGACCAGCTGCCCGTCCCTGGCGAGTGCCCCGCCTGCGGCAGCCACAACCTGACCCCCGCCCGCGACTTCAACCTGATGATGCGCACCTACGTCGGCCCCGTCTTCGACGAGGACCACATCGCCTATCTGCGCGCCGAGACCTGCCAGCCCATCTTCGTCGACTTCAACACCATCCGCGTCTCCACGCGTCAGAAGCTGCCCTTCGGCATCGCGCAGACCGGCAAGGCCTTCCGCAACGAGATCAACCCCCGCAACTTCACCTTCCGCTCCCGCGAGTTCATGCAGATGGAGATGGAGTTCTTCTGCGACGACGCGGATTCAATGCAGTGGTTCGACTTCTGGATGCAGGAGCGCTGGAACTTCTACACCAAGATCCTCCGCATCCCCGAAAGCAAGCTGCGCTGGCACTGGCACGAGAAGCTCGCCCACTACGCCAAGAAGGCCGTCGACATCGAGTTCGAGTTCCCCTTCGGATGGGATGAGATCGAGGGCATCCACCACCGCGGCACCTGGGACATGTCCCAGCATGCCAAGTTCTCTGGAGAGGAGGCCGCCTGCAAGGTCTTCAACCAGGACACCAAGGAGGCATACTATCCCACCGTCGTCGAGACCTCCTGCGGCCTCGACCGCATCTCCCTCATGATGCTCTGCAACGCCTACGAGGAGGACACCGCCGCCACCAAGAAGGCCGACAAGGACGAGGACATCCGCGTCGTCATGCACTTCCCCGCCCTCGTTGCCCCCGTCCAGGCCGCCGTCCTCCCGCTCTCCAAGAAACTCGAAGCACCCACCCGCGAAATCCAGAAGCTCCTCCGCGCCGCCGACATCCGCACCGAGTACGACGACACGGGCTCCATCGGGAAGCGCTACCGCCGACAGGACGAAATCGGAACCCCGTTCGACGTCACCTACGACTTCGACTCCGAAAACGACCACGCTGTCACCGTCCGCAACCGCGACACCATGGCACAGGAGCGCGTCCCCGTCGACCAGCTCGTCGACTGGCTCACCAAGGCCATTCGCGGATAGGATCGCCACTGGCGCCGAATCGCGAACGCCAACCGGCGGGCAAGCCCGCCGGTTGGATTTCCGGATCTGCCGGAGTTTCCGGAGTTTCCGGAAGCGGGTGCTGGTTTGCTCGGCGGGGGCGCCACGGCGGGACGCCGTGGCTACGGCCGCGAGGGCGCCAGATCTGCCGGATTATCCCGGGCCCGCATTTCCCCGGCGTGTGCCGGCGGGCTTGCCCGCCGGTTGGATTTCCGGATCTGCCGGATCTGCCGGATTTTCCGGATTTTCCGGATCTGCCGGATTTTCCGGATTAGTAGATGAAGAGCATTTCGCGGTATTTGGGGAGAGGCCAGAGCGCGTCGTCGACGACGAGTTCGAGGCGGTCGACGATTTTGCGCAGGGCGGCCATGGCGTCGAGGACTTCGGATTCGGAGGCCCTCTTCTCGACGGCCTTTCGGAGGACGTCGATGGCCATTTCGAGTTCCTCGTATGCGGCGCCGAGATCCTCGGCGTTCTTGCGGAGCATGGCGACGCCGTAGGTTAGGCGCGCCTCGGTGGCCTTGGCGATGGTGCGGGCTAGGCGGCTGTAGTGCTCGGCGACGACAGGGGCGATCATGCCGGTCGCCATGCCGAGGGCGATCTTGCCCTCGATGCGCACCTTGCGCTCGTATTCCTCGATGAAGACCGCGTAGCGGGAATCGAGTTCCTTGCCGTTGAAGACGCCGTATCTGCTCAGGAGCGCCTGGTTGGCGGGGTCGAGCAGGGGCTTCAGGGCCTCTGGCGTCGTGCGCAGGTTCGGCAGGCCGCGGCGCTTCGCCTCGCGCTGCCACTCCTCGGTGTAGCCGTCGCCGTTGAAGATGATGCGGTAGTTGTCCGAGAGGACCTGCTTGATGAGTTTCTGCAGCCCCGCGTTGAACTTGGCCTTCGGCAGTTTTTCCAGCTGCTCCGAGAAGAAGTCCAGGCTCTCGGCGACGATGGTGTTGAGCATCACGTTGACATTGGAGCAGGACTGGCTGGAGCCCACCGCGCGGAACTCGAACTTGTTGCCAGTGAAGGCGAACGGGCTCGTGCGGTTGCGGTCGGTCGTGTCGCGCGGCAGGGTCGGCAGCGCGTCGACGCCGATCATCATGGCCTGGACGGCCCTGCCCCTGCCCGCCTTGCCCTTGCCGACGATCGAATCGATGATTGCCGACAACTGCTCGCCCAGGAACATCGAGATGATCGCGGGCGGCGCCTCGTTCGCGCCGAGGCGGTGGTCGTTGCCCGCGGAGGCCGTCGCGCTGCGCAAAAGGTCGCTGTGCAGGTTGACGGCGCGGATGATCGACGAGAGCACCGTCAGGAAGACCGCGTTCTCCTGCGGCGTGTCGCCTGGATCCAGCAGGTTGCGCTTGCCGTAGCTCAGCGACCAGTTGTTGTGCTTGCCGCTGCCGTTGATGCCCGCATAGGGCTTCTCATGCAGCAGGCAGACGAAGCCGTGGCGCTCGGCGACCTCGCGCAGCACCTGCATCGTCAGCATGTTGTGGTCGATCGAGAGGTTCAGTTCCTCGAAGATGGGCGCCAGTTCGAACTGCGACGGCGCGACCTCGTTGTGCCGCGTCTTCGCGGGGATGCCCAGTTTCCACAGTTCGTTCTCCACGTCGTTCATGAAGGCCAGCACGCGCGGCTTGATCGCGCCGAAGTAGTGGTCCTCCAGCTGCTGGTGCTTCGGCGGCGGCGCGCCGAAGAGCGTGCGCCCCGTCTGCACCAGGTCAGGGCGCTGGAAATAGAACTCGCGGTCCACCAGGAAGTACTCCTGCTCGGGCCCCATGCTCACCGTCGTGTGCTCGGGCCCGAAGCCGAAGCACTTCATCAGCCGCGTGACCGCCTTGCCCAGCGCCTGGATCGACCGCAGCACCGGCGTCTTGCGGTCCAGCACCTCGCCCGTGTACGAGCAGAAGGCGGTCGGGATGCACAGCGTCGCGCCGTTCGCGTGGCGCTTGATGAAGGCGGGGCTCGTCGGATCCCACGCCGTGTAGCCGCGCGCCTCAAAGGTCGAGCGCAGCCCGCCCGACGGGAAGCTCGACGCGTCTGGCTCGCCCATGATCAGGTTCTTGCCCGAGAACTCCATCATCGCCCGCCCCTGGTCCATCTCCAGGAACGCGTCGTGCTTCTCCGCCGTCCCCCCCGTCAGCGGCTGGAACCAGTGCGTGAAGTGCGTCGCCCCGCGCGACAGCGCCCACTCCTTCATCGCGTGCGACACCGCGGGCGCGATCGACGGGTCGAACGGACGCTCCCCCCGCATCGTCGAGAGCAACTTCTCCGCCATCGGCTTCGACAGATACTTCCGTATCACCGCCTCGCTGAAGACATCCTCGCCGAAAAAGTCAAACGCGATCGGCGACGCCGCCTTCACGCCCTCCCCGCCGCGCTCCGCGATCGACTTCACCGCACTCATCCGACTGCAACCGCTCATGACCGATTCCTCCTGGATCGACACCTGACACACAAAAAAACAACCCGCCTGGAAAACGACGGGAACTGCTCACGCGATAATATAAAAAGCATCTGCCATGCCAATCAACGCCACGCAGGAACAAACCCCAAAAAAGAACAAAAATGTAATAAACAACGCCTGTCTTTTACATTTTCGCCCCATTCCTTCAGGCGGGAGGGAACAGCGCGAAAGCGAATCGGAATGGGCTGGCAATAACCGCCATGCCGTCAAGTAGACTTCGGGCGCGGTGTTATAGTACGGCGTTTTTCATTTGCCTTTTGCGCCAGACGCATGGAAGACCATTGGTTTTAGAAAACAGGAAGCCGCTCATGAAACGCAATTGCAATCCTTTCACGCTCATTGAACTGCTGGTGGTGATCGCGATCATCGCGATTCTGGCGAGCATGCTGCTGCCTGCGCTCTCCAAGGCCCGCGAGAAGGCGCGCTCCATCAGTTGCGTCAACAAGCTCAAGCAGATGGGTGTTTTCGAGCTGATGTACGCCAATGACAACGACGACTACATCACATGCTGGAAGCGCTATGGGTATGGCATCAACGGCAAGGATGTCGTTCTGATGTTCGGCAACACCATCTTCTCCGTGACCCCCAACTTCAACTGCACGGGCTACCTCCTTGCCAAGTATGTCGGGACCCCCTACACCTCTGCCGTCGCCACGGACGCAGCCTATGTCGCCTTCCGCAAGCAGTTCTTCATCTGCCCCAGCGACTCCTACTTCGCGACGGCCGCGAACATCGCGCAGGCATCCTACAGCGCCTACCGCTACGACGAAGCGGGCGCCGAAAGAGATGGCGCCACCCCCGACAACACAGGCAATGTCCGCGTCGGCAGGCACGATCCTGAGCACACGATCGCCTGTGACAATCCGGCGGTCAACACCGACACGGAGATGCAGGCCCATCCAGGCATGGCCAATGTCCTGAAGCTGGGCGGCCATGTCGTCAGCAAGAAATACAACAAGAACAGCTACAGGCTTGCGGGGCAGAGGCTCATCCACACAATCTTCGACGAAGGGAAGTAGTCGGAGCGTCTCTCAGAATTCGCCCGCAACTGGGCGCGATCGACGGGGCGAACGGACGCTCCCCCGCATCGTCAAAAGCAACTTCTCCGCCATCGACTTCGCACGGGACGCGAGGCGGCAACTGGAAGCCTTGGCTGAAAACGAAGGGGAAGCCGCGCATCCATCAATGGCATTCCATTGGAAAATGTGCGCGATCACGACAGCATTCCATTGAAAAATGTGAATGCTTTATAAATATTCCATTGAAAAATGTGGAAGATTTTTGAGTTATTCCATTGAAAAATGTGATTTTTGAGTTAAAATAAGGGATGGTTCAATCATTGAATCATGGAGTCGTCATGAAACGGGAAAGTCTGGAGAGGATCATCGCGTGGAATCGGCAGCCGCAGCGCAAGCCGCTGGTTCTGATGGGTGCGCGCCAGGTCGGGAAGACGTGGCTGATGAAGGAGTTCGCCAGCCAGGTCTATCCGTCAGATGCCGTTTTCATCGACTTTATGAAGATGGGTGATTTGGCTGCCTCCATCGAGGGCGCGAACCTTTCTCCCGTGAATCTGCTTTCGCTGTTTCAGGCCACGGCGGGGAAACGAATTGTCCCTGGACGGACACTGCTGGTGCTCGACGAACTGCAGGAATGTCCGAAGGCCTTGACCTCGCTGAAGTTTTTCCAAGAAGAAATGCCGGATCTGGCCATCGTGGTTGCGGGATCCTTGCTGGGGCTTTCGATGGGAGGCGTCCCGCGCCGCCAGAATTCGCAGCCCGCCCCGCCCTCCTCCTTTCCAGTCGGCAAAGTCGAGCGGCTGAACATCTATCCGATGACTTTTCTGGAGTTTTTGGAGGCCATCGGCAAAGCGGGTCTGGCCGAGGCGCTTCGCCAAGGGGAGTGGCTTGCCGTCGAAGCGCTGGCCTCCGAATACGAGATGGCGTTGAAGCAGTATTATCTGACGGGCGGCATGCCGGAGGCGGTGGCTACCTTCGCCGCGACGCACTCGCTGCCAGACGTCCGATCCCGTCAGCTCGCCATCCTGGCCGACTACGACGATGATTTCAAGAAGCACGCCCCCTCGAATCTTCTGCCCAAGATTCGATTGCTTTGGAACAATCTCCCCAGTCAACTCTCCAAAGAGAACAAAAAGTTCATCTATGCGGCGCTCAAGCCAGGGGCTCGCGCCCGTGAATATGAGACCGCCCTGCAATGGCTGGACGATGCTGGAATGCTGCGACAGGTCTATCGCGTCTCCGCGCCCCGACTGCCGCTCAAAGCCTGCCAGGACCTCGGTGCCTTCAAACTCTATCTGCATGACGTCGGGCTGCTGGGAGCCTTGAGCGGCCTGCCCATCCGCACCATTCTCGAACGCAATGCGCTGTTCACCAACTTCAAGGGCTCGCTGACCGAGCAGTATGTGCTTGGCGAGTTGATAGCCGCTGGCTATTCCCCCTGCTATTGGACGGCGGAGAACGGCAATGCCGAGGTGGACTTCATCATTCAGAGCGAAGACAGCGTCGTGCCGCTGGAGGTCAAGGCCGCGACCAACACGAAAGCGAAAAGCCTGGCAATCTACCGTGAGAGTTTCCGACCGAGCATGGCGGTCAAGTGCTCGCTGCGCCAATACCACAGGAAGGATGGCGTGCTGCAGTTGCCGCTCTATGCGCTGGGCGCGTGCCTCCGCACGGAGATCGACAGGAAAGAATAGGCGAGGGGAATCGCGCCGATTTCCGCGCGGATTGGCGGGGAGGTGCTATTGTATGCGGCATGGGGGATGGCGGCCAAAAGTCGGAGCGACGTTCAATGAAGTTCAATGGATTCCAGCGTGCCAAGGGGCACGCCCTTTCGTTTGCGACCAGTCCTTCCTGCTGGCAGAACGGCCTGCCCGCGGGCAACGGCCAGTATGGCGGCACCTTCTACCAGCCCGAGGGCTCGCTCTTCGAGTTCGCCTTCACGCGGCTCGACCTCTGGAAGCGCCGCCTCGCGGGCCCTGGCCGCATGCCCCTGAGCCGCTTCATGGACATCCTGGAGCACCAGGGCGCCGACGCCCTGATGAAGGCGCTCGACGTCGAGTTCCACGACACCGAGCGCCCGTGGTTCAAGCCTGGCGGCTGCCTGAACCTCTCCCTCGACAGCAACGGCGCCTTCGGCCTCGAATACACCCTCTTCTCCCAGAGCATGCGCCTGGAACCCGCCTACGGCGAGGTCTCGGGCACCACCGAGACTGCCGCCAAGTCCGTCCAGTGGACGGCGTTGGTCACTCCTGGCGACGACATCACCGCGATCCACGTCGCCGACGGCTACCTGCACCCCCAGTGCGTCTTCGGCTTCACCCAGCGCCTGAAGCTCTTCCGCAAGTTCGACGAGCAGGCGCACGTCCGCCGCCAGGGCGTCACCGACGACGGCGTCCTCTACGTCGAATTCGACTTCGGCGAAACGCTCCACGCCATCGCCGCCGCGCTCGTGGACGGCGTGGAGACCCGCGCGGCCAAGGGCCTCGAGGAGCGCGTCGGCGCGGCGCTCGACCTCGTCCTCGACTATACCGAAAGCGAACTGGCGATGCTGAAGTCCAGCCTCGACCACCAGGACGCCGTCTGCACCAAACGCTATGAATACGACATCTTCCACACGCTGATCGTGGACACCGACGACAGCCAGGGCGACCTCCTGGCGCTGGCGCGGGAGCGGCTGCTGGCGGCGAAGGCGGAGGGCTTCGCGTCGATGCGGAGCCGCACCCGCCACTGGTGGCGGGATTTCTGGAACCAGAGCGGCTTCGCGCTGGAGAACGCCGCGTTGGAGGGGCTCGTCTACAGCAACCTCTACCAGCTCGCGGCCACCTCGATCGGCAAGGTGATGCCAGGCCTCTTCGGGCTCTGGAACGGCGCCGCGACCGCCCCCTGGAACGGCGACTACCACGGCAACATCAACGTCGCGATGTACACCTGGCCGCTCTTCGGCCTCAACCACCCCGAGCTCCTCGAACCCCTCTTCACCACGATGAAGGGATGGTTCCCCGCCATGCGCCGCGAGACCAAAGAGCGCTTCGGCGTCGACGAACTGCGCTTCCCGCAGGCCTGCGGGCCCGACGGCGAGGAGATGTCGCGCGGCTTCTACCGCACCATGCGCTGCTCCACGGGCTTCTACGCCGACAACTACTGGAAGCGCTTCCTCTACTACCCGGATCTCGACGAACTGCGCGACGAGATCCTGCCCGTCCTCGAATCGGGCGCGCGCTACTACTTCCTCTACTGCAGGCAGGCCGACGACGGCACTTTCCACATCGGGCCCTCCTGGGCGCCCGAGCAGGGCGTCTTCCCCGCGTGGGACACGGGCAACGACCTGGCCCTATTCAAGGAACTCTTCCAGGCGGTCGTCGACGCCAACCGCCGCCTCGGCCAGTGGAGCCCGACCGCCGCGCACGCCCAGGAACTCCTCGAACACTTCCCGCCCTATCCCCAGAAGGACGGCGAATTCCTGATCTCGGGCAGCGAAAAGGGGCGCACGCTCCTCTGCCACCCCAGCTACCTCGCCAATGTCGTCCCCGCCGACGAAATCGACGCGGACGCGCCGCTGGCGGCCGTCGCGGACCACACCATGCGCACGCACAGCGAGCATACGATGCGCAAGGGGCTGAACGGCCGCCCAGGCTACGGCTGCGACCTCACCGCCGCCTGGCTCTTCACCTGCGCCGTCAAGCTGCGCGACGCGGAGTTCGCCCAGGAGATGCTGCGCGACGTCCTCATCGCCAACCACGTCAAGTCCAACGGCATGTTCGCCTTCTCGCAGGGACAGGTGCTCCATTCGCTGCGTGCCAAGCGCCATGCGTACGAGGTCACCGACACGCAGTCCCATTCGCTGCTGGGGCAGACCAACAGCCGCTTCGGGCGCGACCACGCCATGACCATGGTCCAGATCGGCGGCGGCTTCCTCTACGGCATCATGGAGGCCATGCTCCAGAGCCAGAAGGGGCAGCTCAAGTTCTTCCCCGTGCCGATGGAATACCTTGGCAGGCGCCTCTCCTTCCACCGCCTGCGCGCCCAGGGAGGCCTCGTGGTCTCCGCAGGCCGCGACGCCCGCGGCACCGCCTGGTTCACCATCCAAAACTGCTCGCCATACGCCTGGGAAGGCACCGTCCGCCTCTTCGACCGCAATCCCCCGAAGGCGCTGCGCCTCGGCAGGAAGTCCATCCAGGCGACCGCCCCTGGCGTCTATCCCCTGGCCCTCGATGCCGGCGCGACCGTCACCTGGAGGCGCGCCGCCGCCGTCCAGCCCGCCGAGGCCGTGCCCCCGCACCGCCCCGCCGTCCGCACCTACGGCCCAGGCTGCCCCATCGCCTACGGCGACGACACGCCGCGGCTGTAGGCGGGCCACGCCGCGCGGGCGGGCTTTGCGGCGCGGGGCATCCGCGCGCGCTCGCGCCTTCATCCAAACCATGCAAACGACGGGGGGCCTCGCTCCGCCCCCCGCACCCCCCGCTCCGCTCTTATCGGGGGCGGGGTGGAATGCTCGGCGGTTGGGTGCCGCCGGCGAAAAGCCCCGGCGTATGGGCGGCGAGTGCCGCTGGGCTTGCCCGGCGGGCCAAGCCGCGCG
>JAEEXV010000016.1 GCA_016287975.1 Lentisphaeria bacterium
CGATGCGCCGCGCGAGGCGGGCGCGGAGGCGGCGCTCATGCCAGCCGAGCAGCCCCAGGCAGGAGAGCAGCGCGCGGCGCCTGCCCGAGGCGCGGAAGAAGACGGGGTTCAGTTCGTCGTCCATGCCGACGCCCCAGATGAAGGTCGGCACGCCGACGCGCTGGGCGGTCTCCAGCAGATCGAGGGCGATGTGGGGATAGTCGGAGAGGCCAGTGGCGCCGCACCAGACGTATGCGTCGTGGCGGCGGACGGCATCCGCGAAGCCGTCCAGCGTGGTTCCTGCGAAGCCGAAGGGGGGGACGACGGCGACGCCGAGCGTCTCGGCGGTCGCGGGGTCGGCGGTGGCGACGGTCAGGTCGGCCGCGGGGATGGATTCGCGCAGCATCCGCACTACGCAGGCGAGGATCGCCTCGTCGCCGATATTGTCGCATCCCAGGGGGATGCCGCCCAGGAGGAGTTTCATGGTCCGTTCATGGCGCCGCGCGCGGCCCCGTGCGTTTCCGAACCGCGCGGCATAGGTGAAAGACATTCAGGCAATGGCGCTCCGCCGTGGCTTTCCCCTCGGCAAAGCGCAACGCGGTCCTGCGTCGGGGCAGTTTCATGGGGAACCGCGCGGGGTGAAAAAAAGGAAGCCGCCCGTCGAGCGGGCGGCTTCCCTGTCAGAAGCGATTCGGGAGGCGTTATTTGTTGCCGCCGATCGGGTGGATGACGAGGCCGTCGCCGTAGATGAGGCCTTCGATCGTGATGCCGAAGAAGGTGTGGTAGTAGACTTTCTTGTTGTTGGCGCCGTCAGGGGTGCGCATCGAGCCGCAGCCAGTCAGGGCGGCGATCATGGCGCCCGCGAAGGCGAGCAGAAGGAATTTCTTCATGATTTCTCTCCTGGTTTATGAGGGGGAAGATTGCACCGCGAACGGTGCGTTGCCTTTATATAATGCCGATTCCGCGAAAGTCAAATGCGGCAGGGCATTATTTGAGGAGGTGCTGGAGGGGATGCCCGACGCGCCCGCCGCGGTAGATGGCGTCGAGTTCGCGGAAGGAGAGGGGGCGGATCCAGAGGGCGAAGTCCTCGACGGCGCCCTGGAGGTTGGCGGGGTTGGGGTCGCCCTCGGGCTGGGAGAGGTACCACGGCTTGCCGTTGGCGAAGGAGGCCTGGTCGGCGACGCCGCCGATCCAGTAGAGATGCCCGTCATTGCTGCCCTGGTAGCAGAGGAGGACGCCGTCGTCGGTGCAGGTGACGGCGTAGAAGGTCCATTTGCCTGGCTCGACATCGAAGGTGCCGACGGTGACGGGCGTCTTCCCCTGGAGATACTGGAGGCAGACGCCAGGTGTCTTCACGCGCTCGGTCTTGCGGCTGGTGACGAGGACGAAGCCTGGCTCCTCGGCGGGAGCGCCAGCGGCCTTGTTGCCGAGCAGCACGGTGTCGCCAGGCTGCGCCTCGGGCAGCATCGCCCAGAAGGCGACGGTGAAGCCGCGGCCGTCCTTCAGCGGCAGTTTCTCGGTGCCCTTGAGGACGATGCCCGCGGCGGTGATGAGCCTGCCCTTCTGGACCTTGCCGTCCTTGCCCTTGACGTCAGGCGTCATTTGGCCGAGGACGCCGCCAGGGAAGACGGCGGTGGCGCCGTAGAAGGCGTTGGCGCGTCCACCGCCCGAGATCTTGTCCGCGCCGACCTGGACGGGGGCAAACGGGCTGTCTTTCACCGCATTGGCGGCGACGCCGTTCCAGTTGGCGTAGAGGACAAGCCCTTCCCTGGGCGGGAGCGCCTTCGGCGTGGCGGCGGGGGCCTTGCCGATGACCTTGCCGTCGAGCGGGAGTTTGGAGACGTCGATGCCGAGATGGTCGAGGGCGGTGACGGGGGCATCGTAGTTGCGGGGGATGCCTGGAAGCATGCCTGGGACGATGTGCCTGCCCGCGATGATGAACGGGATGGTCTCGCACTGTCCGCCGCTGATGCCGTGGGTCTTGCCATAGCCGCCGTGGTCGGAGGTGACGATGACGAGCCAGTCCTCGGAGGCGAAGGCCTTGCGGGAGGCGATCATGTCAAGGTATCCGCCGATGAGCTCGTCGGTGTGGAAGTTGTTGCAGAGGTAGAATCCGCCATACGGGTAGAAGCCCGTGTAGTGGCCGCCGCCGTCCGGCGCGTCGATGTAGATCATGATGGCGTCGGGGCAGTCCTCCGCCGTGAGGTAGGGGCGCAGGCGCGGGACGTTGGGGTCGTCTTGGCCGTCCTTGCCGGAATCGCACTTGATGACGGCCTTGGAGTGGCCGATGAGGCCGCTTTCCAGCCACGAGTAGCCGAAGACGGCCTTGCGGTCCGGGTGGGCGGCGAGATAGCGCTCCTGCCAGGTCGGCCACTTGTCGTAGTCGCCGTTCTTGGTCTGGCCGTTCTTGAAGACGCGGTGCTTGGTGGCGGTGACGCCGGTCGCGATGGAGGAGTGGTTGGGGGCGCTGCCGGTGTAGGCGTCGTCGATGGTGCGGGCCTGGAGCGACCAGGCGCCCTGGTAGCCGGGCTGCCACTTGCCCTCGGCGAGTTTGCGGAGGGTGGGCATGTCGAGGTTGAAGAGGGCATCGGCGCGCGTTCCGTCCATCATGAAGACGATGGCCTTGCGGCGCGGGGCGGCGGGGCGGGAGTCGCCGTGGGCGCAGCCTGGGAAGACGAGCAGCGCGGCGAGGAGCAGGGCGAGGCGGAGGAAGTGTTGTTTCATGGCGGTGCGTCTATTGGTGGGGTTCGGGGATGGGGCGGGAATGGCTGACTTCGGTGATGGCGGGGCGACGGCCTGCGAGGATGTCCTCCTCGGTGAAGCGGGCATGGTAGATGTAGCCGCCGTGGTAGCGCTCGCGGTCGTAGATGAGATGGATGGCGCCGTCGGGCGCGAGGCATCCGTCGGGGTAGGAGACGCTCGGGCGCCCGTCGATGAGCAGCGGATGGCTCCAGGTGCGCCCGTCGTCCTCGGAGAGCCACGCGGTGAGGTTGACGCGCACGTCGGGGCTGTCATGCCAGACGCGCAGCAGCCGCCCCGAGGGGAGGCGCGTGAGGAAGAAGCGGGCGTGCGGGCCAGGGAAGGCCAGCATGGGGCGGCTCCAGGTGCGCCCGCCGTCCCGCGAGGTGCTTTCGGCGATGCCGCCAGTGACGCGCAGGTGGCAGACGATCGCGCCGTCCGCGCACTCGTAGAAGGCGTGTTCGTCGAACTCGGCGCCGCTTTCGACGCCGTGCATCTCGATGCGCCCGCGCACGTCGAAGGAGCGTCCGCCGTCGGTGGAGGCGACGAGATAGGCGCCTGGGACGACGCCGAGGGAATCGTGGCGGCGCGTCAGGAAGCGCGGGAAGGACCATAGCGAGGCGGGCATCGCCCAGGCGCCGTCGGCGAGGACGGTCGGCTTGTTGAGCATGATGCCGTTGCAGACGCGCACCGACGGCGAGAAGCGGAAGTCGGTGGGCGCGGCGTCGGGGTTTTCGAGGGCGGCGAACCAGACGCCCGCGATGCCGTCGTAGATGAGGCCCGTCTCGCTGCAGCCCTGCGCCCAGAAGAGCATCACGCGGCCGTCGGGCGCGGTCCACAGGGTCGGGTCGAAGGCGCGCACGGCGGGGTGCGGCGGCGCGACGACGGCGTCGGTGCCGCTCCAAGTGGCGCCGTCGTCGTCGCTGTGGCAGAGGCAGACGTAGTTTTCGCGGCACTCGCCCAGGCCGCCGGTGTACCACGTGGCGAAGAGGCGCCCGGAGGCGACGCGCGCGATGCCGGGGATGCCCTGGAAGGTGCGGGTCTCCGCGGCCTGCGCCGGCCCCGGCGCGGTCACCGGGACCGGATCCAATGACTGGTAGGTGAAATCTTGCATGAGAAGTGACCTAAGCGACTTGATGAAGCGACCTAAAGGACCTAAAAGACCTAAGCGACAGACCTAAGACCCAAGACGTAGGATTGCCTATCCCTTGAATCCCTTGAATCTCTTGAATCCCTTTCCTTTCACCCCATCTGCAGCCCGTTTCCGGCGAGGGTGTCGATCCGGACGACGCCGTTGCGGCGCTCGTAGAGGCCGGGGTGGAGTTGTTCGTTGGCGAGGGAGGCCTGGGGGTAGAACTGCGGGGCGTTGCATTCGACGCCCATGATGGTTCCGACATGGGCGGCGAGGAGGACGTGCGGGATGGTGGCGAGCATGGGGTTGGTGAGGTCCTGCACCATCAGCTGCATGCCGTGCTTCTTGGCCCAGCAGGCGGAGAGGATGGCGCCAGTCTGGGTCTTGCAGACCTTGAGGGCGACGCCGTTCCAGCCCAGCGAATGGCCAAGTTTCACGAAGCGCCAGTCGTGGGCGCTCTCGTCCATGAAGAGAGGCTTGCGCTGGGCGCAGGAGTGGACGTCGATGCGGTTGGCCTCCAGGTCGTAGGGGAAGGGCTGCTCGACGTAGAGCAGTTTCTCCCAGGTGGCGGGGTGTTCGGCCTTGAGCCGGTCGAGGATGGCGTTGACGTAGGCGGGATCCTTGACCAGGCAGTTGAAGTCTGGCGAGAGCGAGTGGCAGCCGTGCCGCTCGGCGATGTCGCCGACGGCGACGAGGCGGCTGTAGTCCCACTCAGGGTCGCGCCCCGTGAGTTTGATCTTGAGGCACTTGAGGCCGTCGCGCGCGATCCATTTCACGAGCGAGACGGGATAGCCGTCGTCGGGTTCGGCGCCGGTGCGCTCCTCCTCGGTCAGGAGGTCCTTGCCGCCCACAAGATGCCAGACCGGCAGCGCCGCCGGCAGTTCTGGGACGAAGTAGTCCTCTGGATACTGCCCCGCGAAGGCATCGTCGCCGTAGAACCACGCCAAGTCGTGGCGCATGTACTTCGCGTTGTAGGTGCGGTAGGTCGGGACGCCTTCGGCGAGGCCGAAGGCATCGTGCAGGGCGATGTCGAAGGCGGAAAGGCAGATGAGCGCCGCCAGATGCGGCATCTCGACCGAATGGCGCCGGTTGAAGTCGGCGAGGAGCGCGGGCAGTTCCTCCTGCAGGAAGCGGTAGCCCTCGGTCATCGGGTCGTCCGATGGCTTCCCCGGGAGGAGACGGGCGAGTTCGCGGCAGAAGTCGCACATCATCTGCTCGCGGTATCCGAACGGGAGCGTCGACTGCCATGCCCAGCCGACCGACAGCGGCGTCTCGCCGCGGCCAAGGCGGCCGTAGGCCTCCAGTTCGACATGCGCGACCTGGATGTCATGGATGGTCTCGGTGCCGAACTTCAGCGGCAACCGCATTTTCACAGGGATGAAGGTGAGATTGGACATGGGATGAAAACTCGCTTCAAGCAGGATTATGGACTTTTCCCCCCTCGTGCCGGCGTGCTTGCACGCCGGTCAACTACCACTCCCATTTCGCCTGTCGGAATGGGATGTCGGAGAAGTGGCGCCAGGCCGGCAGGGTGCATTGGAGAGCGGGGAGGGTCCAGGGTGACACGCCGCAGTTCCAGTAGGTGCGCCGCCACAGGAAGTCCTCTTCCGGGGCGGCGAGGGGCTGGACAATGATGGCGCTCACCAGCCAGTCGCCGTCGAGTGCCAGGCGGATTTCGCCGTCGGTGATCCGGATGGGCAGCAACACGGTCCTGGTTTCGCCCTTGGGGACGGCGAAGGGGACGGCGCGGCCGCCGTTGGCGGCGATGGTGCCCTTCAGGGCGCCGCCCTTGCCGTTGAGGGCGACGTTGAGGAGGGCGATGCCATTGCCGTGCGGGAAGCGGTATGTGTTGGCGCCGTGCCCCTCGGCGCCCTGCGCGAAGAGCGGGTCGTTGCGCTCGTTGGCGAGGCGGCGCAGGGTGGCGGGCTTTGCCCATCCGTCCATGGGTGCGGCGTCGAAGTCGCGGTTGTAGCCGTCGACAGCCTTGTTGATGATGAATCCGGTGGCGGGCTTGCCCTGGGTGAACTGGAGGCGCGCGGAGGCGGGGCGCCCGTAGTGGTAGTTGGAGAGTTTCTGCGGATGGAGGCGGTCCAGGTCGGTGATGCCGGCGTGGAGGACGGCCTTCATCACATACTTGGCGCCGTAGCGGGAACTGTTGTGGGGGATGACGAAGAGGTAGTGATCGCCCTCCTTGACGAGGTGGGCCTTGTACGGGAAGGAGAGCCCCTCGGTGAAGAGCCCCCAGACGCCCGATGTGGCGAAGTCGATGCTGAAGTTGGCAGGGCCGCCGGTGAACTGCACGCAGCGGATGGAGTTGAAGACCATGCCGTCGGGCTCCTCGCCGGTCAGCTTGAAGGTGCGCGGTGGACGCCCGGAACGGTGCATCCCGTAGTAGGCGCGGCCGGTGGCGCCCTTGAGGGCGGCGACGGGAATGCGCCACGCCCAGGCGTTGTTGGCGCCCTGGTAGTCCTTGGTCGGCATCGCGGCGGCGAGGGTGAGTTCGACGCGCGAGGGCGAAAGCAGCGTGGTCTCCCGGACGAACTGGAACTCGCCGTTGAAGAGGGGGCCGGAGGCGAGCAGGCCCGTCGCCTCGCCATTGCGCCAATGGCGGGTGACGGCCGGGCGGAGGGCGTCGGTGCGCAGGGTATCGGACCACTCGCGAATGCTCTGGCGGAACTCCTCTCCGTCGACGAGGTCGATGCCGTCGAGGGCGACGCGCCCCTGCGAATCGATGGCGAAGCCCTTGGCGGCCTTGGCGGGCGGCGCGTCGGTGAACTCGCCGAGGAA
>JAEEXV010000173.1 GCA_016287975.1 Lentisphaeria bacterium
CCACGGAGATCGCGGGGCTGGCGCTGGCGGTGCAGGAGCCGCGGGGCGTCTCGGCGGTGCGCCTGAACCAGCCGCTGATGTGGGGGCGGGACGGCGGCGGCTGCTATCTGGCGACGGCGGCCTTCGCGCTGGAGAACGAGCATCTGGAATGGATCAACCCCGTGCCCGCCGCCTCGGCGCTGACGATGCGCGGGGACGGGATTGAGGTCGAGGCGCTGGACGCCTTTGCGGAGTGGCTGGAGCCTTGCGAGCCGCGGTGCCGCGTCTTCCATGCGCTGGAGGCGCTCCTGGCGCGGGGCGGGGACTACTGCGTGAACGACTTCTGCGTCGAGGCGAAGAAGTGCTGGCCGTCGGGGAAATTGGCGACGGCGAACATGGTGGCATACGAGTTCCTGCGGGAGAAGATGCGGGAGGGGGCGCTGGAGACCTGGCTTGTGGAGACGCCAGGCTCTGGCGCGGGGCTTTCGGCCCCGCAGCGCCGATACCGCCTGGCGGGGGCGGTGCGATGACCAGCCCCGTCAACATCTACGCGCTGTCGCGCATCCACGAGGAACGCCCGTTCAACATCGTGAACCGCCATCTTTCGCGGCGCGTGAAATGCGCGAAGACGCAGTACCACGAAATCGAATCGCTGCGCCGCGTCGCGGACCGCCTGCTGCGGGAAGGGGTGGCGGTGGCGGAGATGGACGGCTTCTTCTTCGGCTTCACCATCCCCCAGATCGGAAAGGAGTTCGATCTGCTCAAGATCTCCGCTGGACGATGCCTGAACGTGGAATTGAAGTCGCAGGCGATCCCCGAGGCGCAGATCCTCGCGCAGCTTGAGAAGAACCGCTACTATCTGCGCCATCTGGGGCGCGAACTGGCGCTGTACACGGTCGTGACGGACACGCTGGCGTGCTGGCGGCTGGACGAGGCGGGCGAACTCGCCCCCGCCGACTGGGCGGAGCTCGCCGCCGCCGTGCGCGGGCTGGCGGGGACGCCGCCCGCCGAAATCGACGGGCTCTTCCATGCGTCGGTCTATCTCGTCTCCCCGTACGCGACGCCTGAACGCTTCATCCAGCACGAATACTTCCTGACGCAGGCGCAGGGACAGATCCGCCGCGAAGTGCTGGCGGGCGTGGAAAAAGGGTCGGGACGCCGCTGCTTCCACCTCACTGGCAAGCCTGGCACTGGCAAGACGCTGCTGCTGTATGACCTGGCGCGCACCCTCGCGGAGCGCGGACGCACCCTGCTCGTTCACTGCGGACGCCTCCTGCCTGCGCAGGAGGCCATCCACGCGGCGATCACGGGGCTCGAGATCATCCCCGCCTCGGAGTTGCGCCAGGAGGAGTTCCCGCTGGGGGAATACCGCCATGTGCTGGTGGACGAGGCGCACCGCATCTACCCTGGGCAGCTGGAGCGGATTCTGCGGCAGGCGGAGCCCTCTGGGCAGGCGTGCGTCTTCTGCACCGACCCCGAACAGGTGCTCTCCCGCGCGGAGCGGCGCAACGGCATCGTCGGGCGGCTTCGGCGATTGCCGCTGGACGGCGACTTCACGCTGTCGGAGAAACTGCGCGCCAACGAGGAGATCAGTTCCTTCATCCAGTGCCTGAAGAATCTGGGCCATCGGCCGCCACGCCGAATGGACTACTCGAATGTCGAGGTGAATTGCGCGAACACGGTCGCGGAGGCGCAGAACCTCCTCGCGTACTACCGCGCGCGGGGATATGTCTTCATCAACTGCACGAAGTCCCGCGAACGCCCTGGGCCATACGCCGAATATGCGGAGGAGTTCGACGCGCACCGCGTCATCGGACAGGAATACGACCGCGTGGTGATGCTGATGGACCGTTCCTTCCACTATGACTCGCGGGGCATCCTCCGCGGCATCCCGAAGCCGAATCTCGACTACCTCTATCCCAATCTCTTCTACCAGGGCATCACCCGCGCCCGCGAAAATCTCGCCCTGATCGTGGTGCGCGCCTCCCGCCTCTTCGACAAGATCACATCCATCCTGCGCCAAAACTGAAAAGCTTCCTCAAGAGGGACGGCGATTGTCTCCGTTTTCATAGCCACGGCGTCCTCGCTTTACTGGGATATCTGGGACATCTGGGACATCTGGGACATCTGGGACATCTGGGACATCTGGGACAAAGTTAGGAGTATTAGCATCCTCGTCGTGGCGTTCTGCCGAGCGCGCGGTGTCCAATCAGGCCCGCTACAAGACGCAGCCAGGGCTCCGAAATCGACAGCCGCCCATTCACCGCGCCGCCACGGCGAGGCCGCCGTGGCAACCATTTTGGGAGTATTCAATCAGGCAATCGCCTACCCTCTTGGAGAACAAAGCGATGCCTGAAAAGCCCGTTTCGGGCAAAATCCGGGAGGCAGCAGCCAGCCCACGGCGGCCCCCCCCGTTTTTAAGCGGATTTTTGCCGACCGAAACACAAAGACTCATGCTATCTGATGGAGTTTTGCAATTATCTCTTTTTGACGCAGCAAACGCCTTGGATTCGCATATCAGCCGCTCAAATATGAACCACCAGCCATCAGTTTTTGCTTGTGTCCCATGACAGAATTTGCCAGTGGCCCGTTGCAATGATACGCCCCTTCTGGTTTGCGCCAGCATTTGGCATGAGTTTTGCTATTTAATTGCAATAGAAGCACAGGAGGCAGTTCGGAACCGTGATGAAATACTTGAACTGCGTTTAAAAGACAAAGGTAGATTACATCATGCCAACGGAGAACACG
>JAEEXV010000174.1 GCA_016287975.1 Lentisphaeria bacterium
ACCATTTGGTTTGTGCCGCGCGGGGTTTCGTGCGATAGTTGCGTGCGTCGCCCGCCGGGTAACAGGGTTTGTGTCGTGCAAGAGAAACAGGCAATTGAATATTGGAAGAAGGCGCGGGAGTTCCTCGCGGAAGTGCTGTCGCCGGACATATACGAGCGCTGGATCGGCGTCATCGACGCCGCCGGGGACGACCTCGGGGACAGCCAGCTGACGCTCACCGTGCCCAATGATTTCTACCAGGATTGGCTGGTGGAGAATTTCATGCCCCACATCCGCAAGGCGCTCTCGGCGGCGGGGTGCGAGAATCCAGCGATCCATTTCGCGGTCGACGCCTCGCGCCAGCTGCGGGAGATGCCGGAGGAGCGGCTCCAGGGCGGGGTGCCGCCGGCCGCGCCGGCGAAGTCCCCCTCGCGCAAGGCCGCGGTGCGCAGCTGCAACGTGGGGAGTCCGCTGAACCCGAAGAACACGTTCGAGAACTTCGTGGTGGGGCCGTCGAACACGTTCGCGCACGCGGCGGCGCTGGCGGTGGTGGAGGCGCCGGGAAGGGCGTACAATCCGCTCTTCATCCACGGCGGGACGGGGCTGGGCAAGACGCACCTCATCCAGGCGATGGGCGACGCGGTGCTCAAGGGGAAGAAGGGCACGGTCTGCTACATCTCCAGCGAGAAGTTCACCAACGAGTACATCCAGGCCATCCAGCAGCACGCCATCGCGGACTTCCGCAAGAAGTACCGCGGGATCGACATGCTGCTGATCGACGACATCCATTTCCTCGCCGGCAAGGAGGGCATCCAGGAGGAGTTCTTCCACACCTTCAACACCCTCTACGAGAACCAGAAGCAGATCGTCCTGACGAGCGACCGGCCGGTGAGCGAAATCGCGAACCTCCAGAAGCGCCTCGTCTCGCGCTTCGAGTGGGGCCTCGTCACCGAGATGGAGATGGCCAACCTCGAAACGCGCGTGGCGATCCTCCGCCGCAAGCGCGAGCAGATGGATTTGCAGGTTCCGGACGACGCGCTCTTCTTCATCGCCGAGCACATCCGCTCGAACATCCGCAAGCTGGAGGGGTCGCTGCTGCGCGTGACCTCGTACCTCTCGCTCACCAAGAAGGCGCTCACGCAGGAAACCCTCGAGTACCTCCTGCGCGACACGCTGGAGCAGGAGAACCAGACGGCGCTCACCATCGAGGGCATCCAGCGGCTCGTCGCCGAGCACTACGACATCCGCCTCGGCGACATGACGAGCAAGCAGCGGCCGCAGAACATCGCCTTCCCGCGCCAGGTCGCGATGTACCTCTGCCGCGAGATGACGGGCCAGTCGCTGCCGGCCATCGGCAACGCCTTCGGCCGCAACCACGCCACCGTCCTGCACGCCCACCGCCTCATCGGCCAGAAGATGAAGACCGACGCCGCCCTGCGCCAGACCATCCTCTCCCTCGAGCAGCGCCTCGGCACCGTCGCGGCCCCCAACTGATGCGCGCGCGCCCGGCAGCCCTGTCGACAACCGCGTGCACCGGCGGTGCACAACCTGTCGAAAACCTCCCCGCCCTGTGGACAACGCCAGGTTGCGCACATTCCGCACAGGGGGGAGGGGGCCTGTTGCGAACAGCCGCGGGACCGCAAAAGCCCCTTGAAAACAAGGCGTTGTGATGATATGCACAGCGTGAACAGGACATAAGAATAAGAGAAATCAAAAACTCTTTTTGAAAACCATCAGTATCCCAACCGGAGACGGCACATGAAAATCAAAGTCAACAAGGACGCCTTCATCACGGCCCTGCAGCAGGTCCAGTCAGTGATCAACACCCGCAACCCCCTGCCCGTGCTGTCCAACGTACTCTTCCGCGCGGCGGACGGCCGCCTCGAACTGACCGGCACCGACACCAGCCTCACCGTCAAGACCGCCATCGAGGCCGAAGTCGCCGAACCCGGCACCACCACCCTTCCGCCCAAGCGCATCTTCGGCGTCGTGCGCGAACTGCCCGTCGACACCGCCGAACTCGACATCAGCCCCGAGAACGTCGCCTCCATCCACTCCGGCAGCAGCGACTTCAAGATCAACGGCCTCGGGGCCGAGGACTACCCCGCGCAGGTCGCCCTCGACGGCGCCAAGACCTTCACCCTCGACCAGGGCGTCTTCAAGAACATGCTCCGCCTGACCAGCTACG
>JAEEXV010000175.1 GCA_016287975.1 Lentisphaeria bacterium
CCCGCCAGCCCCGCTCCACCAGGGGACACGCCCCCTGGACCCCCACGCCGTCGCCTGCCACGGCGCCCGTGCCTTTCGCGGCTCCCGCCGCGACCCCGCCTCACGGCGGGGACGGCATCGGCCGCCTGGCGGCGACGGCGTTTTTTTCTGGTTACGGCTCAAAGAGAGGACAGGATGCCTATTGAACTCGCACAAGGGCCACGCGGAAGCCGAGGATGTCGTTGCGGTACGTCGGATCGTGCCCGTCGCGGCGCCACGCGGCAAAGCTCGCGACGTTGTTCCAACTGCCGCCCCGACACACCCGGATCCCGCCCGATTTCGCCCCCGCTGGATCCGTTGCATCGCCGTCGTATTTCGCGTACCAGTCGCGGCACCATTCCCAGACATTGCCGCTCATGTCGAACAAGCCAAGTTCATTCGGCTCCTTCTTGCCCACGGGATTGGTCTCGCCATTTGAATTGTCGACATACCACGCCACCTCGTCCAGATTCATGCTTCCGCTGTAGACAAATCCCTGACTGCGGCTGCCGCCGCGCGCGGCATACTCCCACTGCGCCTCCGTCGGCAAGTCGAAGCGGAAGCCTGACGGCGCCAACTTCAGTTTGTTCAGTTTCTGGCAAAAAGCCCTCGCGTCGTTCCAGTCGACGTACTCCACTGGGTAGTCCCCGCCGTTCTTGAACCTCGACGGGTTGCCCCCCATCACCGCCTCCCACTGCGCCTGCGTGACCGCGTATTTCCCCAGCCAGTAATCCTGCGTCAGCGTCACCCGATGCTGCTCCTCGTGCTCTGGTCTCCCCATCAGGAAACTCCCCGCCTCCACCTTCACCAGCTCCAGCGCCACGCCGCCTGGAAGCTGGATCTCCTTTTCCTCCAACTCCGCATCGGACTCTGCCGCATTGGCCTCCTGAACCCTCCCCCCGCACTCCCCGCAGAACTTCGTCCCCGCTGGATACACCTTCCCGCACTTCACGCACGCGAACACGGGCCCCGCAGGCGTCTCGGGAGCGGGCGGCGCCGACGTTTCGCTGGACGCGGCATCCGCACTCGCGCCCTCTGGCCATTCCACCTTCTCCCCGCAGAACGGGCAGACCGTCTCGCCCGCCTTGATTTCCTCTCCGCAAAATGTGCATTTCATGTCTTTCATTCTCCTGTGTATGATGTCCTGCCTAAATCTAAACACTCAATTTCCCAAAACACTGTTCCCCGCGAGGGCAGGCAATCGCCTGGTGAACGCCCCGAAAATGGTTGCCACGGCGGCCTCGCCGTGGCGCCCCAAAGAGCCACCCGCACCCATTCCACCCCCCGAAAGTGTTGCCACAGCGGCCCCGCCGTGGCGGTCCGCAGAGATACAGTGTCCAATCAGGCCCGCCACAAGGCGTCTCCAAGGCTCTGGAATCGACAGCGGCCCATTCACCGCGCCGCCACGGCGCGGCATCCCTCGCCAGAAAAGCCCCCGAAGGAGGCTTCGGAGCATAGCCAGGGGTGGAGCGAGCCGCAAAGCGGCGAGCGGCCCCTCTGGAAGGGCGCCGCAACCAGACTGGCACCCAGAAAGAGATGCCATTGTCGGGCGAGGAACGCTCTTCGTGGAATTGCTGTCTACGGCTGCCCATCTCATTCATCCGCATTCATCCAGCCATTATCAGGCGACCATACCATATTCCTTTTCATGCACATACTTGAAACATGGGCCAAGGAAAGCCGCGATGCCCTCCACAGTCTCTTCAAACTCCAGAGGTGCATCCAACAAATGGTTCTTTCGGCAGAAAGCATGCCATTGGACAGGCTTTTCAGAGCGATGCGCGAACTCAGTTGTCAGGGCGTATGGCAATGTCATCGGGAGCTCGGTTCCGCGTCTTTGGAAGGTGTTCTCAATGGCCATCCGCAACGTTCTGGCTGAATGCTCTGCAAGACGGGAAAGTTGCCAGATGTCGTAGAAATCCTTCATCCTGCTGTTGCTTCCGCCGCGCACAACCATTGCCTCCAGTTTCTCCGCAATGACGGTCGCCATCGGATAGATTTTGAGGTGTGGAGATGAGCCGTCCAGCAGGACGGGAAAATCTGCTTGTTCAGGCGCTGGTGTGATGGCGTCGCCAACGCCGATGTCGAATTGCAGCGGGATTCTGACTGTTCCAATGAATGCATTGAAGGTGATGCGTGTCCCGCTGTACTTCGTGTCTTCGCGTATGGCCTCCACGGCAATGCCATCTGCGTCAAACATGATGCCGTCAGAATCCTCCAATCCCGCGATGCTGGCGAAAACCTTCCACAGATGTTCATGGCTCGTATCGCCAAAGCAAAGGAGGTCTGAATCCATCGTCGGACGCGAGTTGTCGCCATTTTGCCATATCACGAAAAGATTTCCACCCTTCAGGACAAAATTGTCGGCATAGCCGGAAACGGACAGGCGATACAGGAAACGCTCTGTCGCATACCTCAGCAAGATATGCTGGTAGTCCTGCCTGCGAAGTTTTGACAGACTCTTGAGCCTGGTTAGCACGGATGCCTGCATATTGGTGATTGTTCCCTTGCTCATAGCAGCATCATTTCCATGTATGGACGCATGATATTGGAGACGCGGCAGATTCTGGCTGCATCCTCCAGGGCGTCGACCGTGAATTTCTTCAGACGGTGTCCCTCGCGCAGGGCTTCCATCGCCACATCCAGACCGTATTTGTTGCGGAACTTGAAGCAGTCCGCCACAGTTTTTGCGGGGGAATAGACGGGTATTCGCAGCCCATCACGATCAATATGTTCAATGCCGTATTCGTATGCCGCATCCGACATTTGAATGCAAACTGGTGCTGGACTGCCTGACAGCTGTGGAAGCCTGCGGCCAATGCGGACGGCCACCCAGAGTTCGTGCGGGGTCTGCGTGGTGAAATTGTGCAGGCGCAGGGCGGACAGGAGGCAAACGACAAAATCCGTCCCCTTGGACAGAAGCACCTCGATTTCAGGCATGGGGCTGATGTCCATGTCTTTCGGGGCATACACCCCCTGGCACAGGCGTTCAAGACGTCCACTTTGGCAATGGAAGGAGAGCAGCGCATGGGATACGCCTTTGTCCTGGGCCTCCTTTGCCGTGAATGGCCTGCCTGCATTGATTAGATAACTGAGACCTTGATTCATGTATGCATCTCCTTGATGATTTGCTTAAAATATAATCATCTTAAGCAAATTGTCAAATATAGTAGAGAATACTCTGCAATTTTGTTCAATGCGCGTTCTGGTTACGCTAACCAGTATCATTTTAAAACACCCCCCCGTCCAGCCCCTCGCAAGGCCTCTGAAGGAGTGTCACTGGAACGTGACAGGACCGAAAAGGCCGGAGGACATGGATTCGGCCTCGAAGACGGTTTCTCGAACCGAATAGGGGGACTTCGGCGGGAAGGCCGTGTCGAGATACTGCTGGCGTTCCAGGGTGAAGATATTGGCCAGCGTGTTGGTGACGATGACTTCAAGAGTGTTTTCACCGTCGCGGAGCGCCCCTTCCAACGCAAAGCGGAAAGGCGCCCAGGCTTTGCGCCCAAGGTCAACACCGTTGAGGCGCACGGTGCAGGCGTATTGGACTTCGCCCAGATCAAGGAAGTGACATGCGGAAGGGTTTTCGCAGGTGAAGACGGCAGTGTAAAGGGCGTCGCCGCTGAAGTCATCCCCGAGGAAAGGCCGCCAGTCGCCAAGGACGGCAGGCACCGACGGGACATCAATCCGCCGTTGCGTATAGTCTTGCGCCTCCATGGCGAACTGCCGAAGGGGCTTCAGGGTGATCTGGCGCAAGTCCACTGAGCATGGCGTGCCCGCTTCGAACCTGGAGGCGGTGCTCATGGCCGACACGCCGCAGAGGAAGCAGCGGCTTTCGGCAGGACCGAAGAAGACGTCGGAGGATGCGGGAAGCAGGCTTCCAGTCAGCGGATCGGCCTCGGTGACCTCGTTGCAGGGGAAAGGAATATGGACGCGCAACGGCGTGTCCCCCGTATTGAACAGGAAGCAGCCGAGACGGCCGCCGCCGAGGTCGCGGAGGCGCATCCGCAGAGCGGGTGCCGCAGGCGTGATGCGCAGCAGGGGCTGGACATCTTCGGGGACGGTGCCGATGCCAGCGTCCCGCAGCGTGGCAAGGCGCGCCGCGATCTTCGGGGTCAGGCGCTCCTCGTCGGGGATGAGGACATGGGCATAGCGGGCATCGCCGAAATGGAGCGCGCCTTCCTGGAGCGTTCCCTCAAGCAGCACTTCGTCGTCGATGAAATCGAAGTCGCACTGGCGTTGCAGCAGGGATTCGCAGAGGGCGAAGAGCCGCGCGTTCTCGCGGGCGGCGATGTCGCCACCCAGGGCGAGCAGGCGACGGTTGAAATAGATTCCCGTGTCGAGCCGAGGCGTCCCGCAGGCCATGAGGAAGGAGAGGCGCTCCGTGTAGGCATGGAGGTCGGACATGAACTCCCAGAACGGGCAGTAGCACGCCCCGAAGAGGGGGCGGTAGTAGGACATGCGGCTGCCCTGCATTGTCTGCGGGTAATGGGCGAAGACGAAGGCGTTGATGCCGCAGGCGAGCATGAAGTCGACGACATACTTGGCCTGGGCGGGCGTCAGGCCCGCCCCGTAGACGGCGAAGACCTCCGCCACGGCCCGCGGCTGGCCGATCTGGTGGGCGGCCGAGGAGGCCAGTTTCGGGAAGGGATGGAGGCGGCCTGGGAAGATCTGCCGCCAGATGGCGTCGACGCCCGGCAGATCCAGCGCGCGCAGATGGCGCAGGCTGCGCCCGCCGCCCACGACATCGCCAATCCAGTCGTCTTCGCCGTTGAGGTGCCCGCCCGAAAGCAGCCCGTGGCGACGGCACCACGTCCGCAACGGCAGGAGGTAGCGTTCCAGGAAGAGTTCCGAACTCACGTCGTAGTAGTCGGCGACGGTTTGCGTCAACGGGTCGTCGGGGGATTTGGCGGCCCATGCACGGGCATCTCCCCGAAGACGAAGGATATCCGCGATGAACGGTGTGAGGTCGTAGCCTTTGCGCCGCAGAAACTGCTCGGCGAAGTCGGAACACCAGCCAAGGGCGTCGGCATAGAGGGTGAGCGGCGACGGTTCGTCGGTGAAGGCGAAGCGGATGCTCTTCCCGAAGTGCCGATCGAGGTTCCGAGCGTATTTTTCGTGGGTGAGGTCAAGGAAGACCTCGACCGCGCCAGGGGCCGTGATGTTCGCCCGATTGTTGAAGGGCGCGTCGGTCGTCTGGTTGACCTCGCGGATCCGCCCATCCCCGTCGAGGATGATGGCGTGGATGTCGAAAGCGCCCTTCCCCGCCTTCAGCACCTGCCCGCAGGCGCTGCCCGACGGCCACCCGCCTTCATCGTAGAGATAGTAGTTCATGCCCATCCGTTCGCATTCGTCCACCAGTTCGGCGATGCAGTGGAAGAAGCCCTCGCTGAGATAGGCGGGCGCCAGGTCGGAATGGATGTCCGCGCGGAAGTCCGGTGGCAATGGATGCAGGCACACGGAGCGGGCGCCATGCCCGTGCATGTCGTGGAGTTGCGCCTTGAGTTCCGCGATGTCAAGCCGCGCGTTGAGTTTCCAGAAATATCCTGGCGAATGGACCGCATCGGGATTCTGGAAGGCTTCAATGGAGAAGGTGTAGCGCATGGAACGAAGGCGATCAGCCATACAGGCGTTTCCGATACTGGCTGGGAGTCTGGTGGAAGCGCCTCAAAAAGCAGCGCGAGAAATAGCTGGCGGAGGAGAAGCCGACCTGGTAGCAGATGTGGGTGACGGAGGCCAGGTTCTCCCGAAGCATCTGGCAGGCGACCTCCAGGCGGATGTTGACGAGGTATTGCAACGGCGAGGTCCCCATGAGGCGGCTGAACTCGCGCATCAGCGTGCTTCGGCTCATCGCGGCGACATGGACCAGTTCCGCCAGCGTCACATTCTGGTCGTAGTGGTCTTCGAGGTAGTTGACGACCTTTTCGATGGCGGGCTGGTGGTAGTCCTGCCGCGGGATCCGCGTGGTCGCGAACAGTGGCGCCAGAAACCCCGTCAGGTAGAGAAAGATGCCGAGGGCGCGGGTGCGGAAGCCCAGCCGCCGCTCCGTGAACTCCTCCACCAGCAGGCGGAGTTGCTTTTCGACCAGCAGCATATCCGCCTCCTCCAGGTGGATGCAGGGATACGGAATCGCCTCCGCATCGGGGCTGGAGAGGTGGAAAATCACGTCGTAGCCTGGCAGCGTGCAGAGGTCCAGGCGCGGGAACTGCAGTTTCTGCGGATAGAAGACGACATTGACGAGGGAGAGGCCGTTGACATTCTCATAGCGGTGTGCCTTCTGGATGGGGATGATCAGCACGTCCCCACGCGAAAGATGCCGCGTGCCGCCAGTGGTCACATGGTCGCCCGCGCCCCCCAGGATGACGACCAGTTCCACAAACTCATGCGCATGCAGCGCCGTGTTCTCCTGCGAGACCTGCTCGACGACCTTCAGCGGAAAGGTCAGATCCTGGAAGAATCGCTTGTTCGGCTTGACTTCAAGCATGGGGGACTGGTGGTTTGCTGGAGACACTGCCGTCATTGCATGAACGGGCGCAGGTCCCGCTCGCCGGATTCGTCGTGGATGCAGCGGTAGACCGCGTCGCCGATGGCGATGGCGCGCAGCCCGTCCACCGACTTCGCGAGAATGTCGTATTTGCGGTCGGGATCCTCGCCAAGGAAGACATCCTCGCGCAGGAGCGGATCGCCGCCGCCGTGGCCGCCCACGCCCGCAGGGACGCTGATGCGCTCGCGGCCGCCGAAGATGGGGAAGCAGTCGATGAACTGGTCGCCGTCCGGCCCGTTCAGGTTCGGGAGGGGAACGCCGGCCTCGCCGCCGTACTCCATCGTCTCGATGCGGCCGTGCGTGCCGTTGATGGCCAGGCGATAGCCCTCGTAGGGCGTGGAGAAGTTGCAGGAGTAGTTGAGGAGGGCGCCGTTGCGGTATTTGACATTGGCGATGAAGGTGTCGTAGATGTTGATCGCCTTGTCGAAGATGCACATCTCGGGACGGTAGGTCGTGAACATCTCGCTGAACCGCCCTTGGAGGAGCTGCAGATGGTCGTCCTGAGTGCGCAGATGCGAGTTGCGCGTCGCCCAGCGCATGTTGTAGGCGCACTTCAGGAACTGCGGGCATTGGCTGCACAGGTTCCCGTCGACATCGCCCTCGGGCTTGAACGGGGCGTTCGGGCCGTAGTGGTTCAGCGCGCCGAAAGCATGGACCTTCTCGGGGATGCCGTCGATCCACCAGTTGACCAGGTCGAAATGATGGCTCGCCTTGTGGATCGAGAGCGACCCGGAGTTCTCGCGCATCCGATTCCAGCGGTTGAAATAGCTCGAACCGTGGCGGATGTCCACATACCACGTCAAGTCCACGTGCGTCACACGCCCTACCTTGCCTTCAAGCACCAGCTCGCGCACCTTCCGATGCACTGGATTGTAGCGGTAGTTGAAGGTGCAGACAACCTTGCCTTTGGAGGCCTTCTCCGCCTCCACCACCTTGAGCGCGTCCTCGGTGTTCGTCGTCATCGGCTTCTCCGAGATGACGTCCAGTCCTCGGCGCAGTCCCGCCAGGATGTAGTCCACATGGTGGCAGTCCATGCAGACCACGAGGATGGCGTCTGGATGCGTCTCGTCGACCATCTTGTCGAACTCCCGCTCGTTGTAGCACGGGAGCCCGCCAGTTTCAGGATGGAGTTTCCTGCAGTAGGAAAAGCGCATCGGGTCGATGTCCAGAAGCGCGACCAACTGGGCCGCCCGTGGGAAATCCCGCAGGATCGGTCCGATGTACATGTCGATGGCGCGGGAGGAGACCCCGCAGACGGCGTAGCGTTTGATGTTCATTGCATGTCTACTCAAACTTCACTTGGAACAAAGACGTCCCCGCATGGGGATGGTTGAAGCGGATGATCCGGGCGGGCGGCAACTCCTTTTCCACGGGGAAGATCTGGCGGATGGACGCCGGCATCTTTGGAAGGGTGATTTCCGCGGGGCCGCCCGCGACGCGGTGGAAGCCGACCAGCCCGCGGCAGACATAGAGGCAGGCATCTGGATCCTCCGTGTAGCAGTGGACGCCGCTCTCCTGGTAGAGGCGGTGGAGCGCGCGCCCCCCGATGGCGTTGCCGACGCAGCGCACCTTCGGATGGCTTCCCCAGCGCGCGACGGCCTGCGGCCCGCAGAGGAAGACGACAGTCGCGCCGCGGCGCAACAGTCTTTCGACGACCGCCGCCTTCTCCTCCGTGAGATGCACGAGGTTGGGGAAGACGTAGAGTTTGTAGGGCGTCGCCGCGGGCAAGGCGAGATCCTCAATATAGACGGTGTCGAACGGCGCGCCAGCCTTGAACATCTGCTGGGAGAGGTCGCTGACCAGCTTGACGCTGAAAGCGTTGGGATTGGCCTCGGCGGTGTGGTATTTGACGCTGTCGAAGTCGCAGACCATGCAGACCTCGGAGACGCGCGTGGCATCGGGCCTGGACTGCCAGAGCCGAATCATGCGGGCAAAGGCCGCGAGATACCGCGGATGGTCGTACCACCCGAACTGGAAGTCGAAGAACCACATCGCGGCGCCGCGCGTGATGGCGTTGCAGAAGTCGCGCACCATCATCCCGTCGGTCTCCGCCTGCGACTGGCTCGTCGTGTTGCCATCGGCGGCCAGATGGGTGCGCACATCGGACTCCATCAAGGCGACCTTGCCGTTGAGGGCGTAGCTCTCGAATACGCCGCGCGGCAGGCCGCTGGCGCCGGCGCTGCGGTAGGCGTAGGCGTATGGCGAGGAGTGGTAGTCGACGTCCTGGCTGCGGAGGGTCTGCGGCGTGCGGCAATGCCAGCCGAAGGAGGGATACTGCATCCCGAAGAAGTAGCCGCTGTAGTTGCCCACGAGGACGGGCCGCCCCGCCGCCTGTCGGACAGTGTTGTTGAAGAACGCCTGGCACTCCTGCACGGCCTCACCCATGCAGTCGTTGAAGTCGATGACGCGGCAGTCGGAGCCAGGCACGAAGAGTTCGCCGTCCCTGCGGGCGAGGCGCTGCGCCGCACTGGGGATGGCGGCGGTCGCGAGGGTGACGGCACGATCCTTCCAGGCGGCCTGAAGCGCGGCATCCGTCTGGTATTTCCGCTTGAGATAGCGGGTGAACTTCTCCTGCATGGGGCGGCTGGTGTCGGGGAGATCCTTGACCATGCCGAAATAGTGCCATTCGCCGTAGATGCCGTAGGAGACATGATACATCGCGATGCGCCGCGCGGCGGGTGTCCGCCGTTCCAACTGGGCGATGAAGGCGGTGAGCGCCTGCCCCGCGTCCTGCATCCAGCGCTTTGAGGCCAGGGACGGACGCATGATGGCGGTCTTCAGTTCGTCCCCCGCGGGGACCAGCGTGGCGTTGCTGCCGTATCCGACGAGTTCATCAGGATGCTTCTCCATATACCAGCGCGGCGGGAAGAGGCGGAAATTGAAAGTGATGACCGCGTCGGGCGCGGCGGCCAGGAGCGCCTCCAGCTGCTGCACGGTCGGGGCGAGGTCGACGGTGCCGTCCTCCCGCCAGAACTGCTCCATACGGATGCCGACGAAGAAAATGCGGAAGCCCGCGTCATAGAAGCGCTGGAGTCGGAAAAAATGTTCGGGCTTGGTCAAATCCAGGTAGAGGGCATTGTACATCGGGAACGCCAGATCCCGCCCGTCCACGCGGAGGAACGGGAGATTGGCGTGGCGGACGAAGCGGACCTCCTTCGGCGCCGTGAGCATCTGGAGACGAGGCCTGGCCGCCGCGACGAGTTCCCGCATCTTCCTGCTGTCATGGATCTGCGCCTCGGCGAAGCGCGCGTAGGCCTCGGCTGTCATGAATTCCTGCAGGACGATGCGGTCGCGCCAGGTGTGCTTTTCGGTGACAGGGCGCACGACCTTGGCCTTGCGCCATTTCGGCGCGGGCCGGTCAGGGCGCGTCCACTCCAGGGAGGCCTCCCAGCCCTTGGGGGCGATGGTGCACTGCCAGGTGCCGTCGGTGGCGATGCAGCGCGTCTCGCCGTTGACCGTGAACTCGGCGAAAAACAGGAAGCCCGCCTGCGAGACGACGTTGGTGACGGCCGCCGCGATGCAGTTGCGCCCCTTCTTGAGGAGGCCTTTGGCGTTGACGGGCTGACAGCGAAACGTCGTCATGTCCCGCACCAGCGTGCCGTTGACATAGACCTTGTATTTGTCGTCCCCGGAGATGCCGATGCGCCCCGATTCGGCGTCGGCGGGCAGGTCGAAGTCATAGCGGAAGAGCACGGTCTCGTTCCACGCGTAGCGGGACTCGGCACTCCAGATCCACTTCGCCTGCTGCGCGAACACGGTCGCGCAGAGGCAAAACACGGCGATGGCGGCGGTCTTTCTCATCGTTCCCTCGGGTGGTGTTCAGTTCCCGTTCATGTCGAAGCCAGTGTAGTCGAAGTCGTCGTAGAACTGGATATACCAGCCCGGGCGACGATCCTTGTGGGAGCCGTCCCTGACATAGTCGGAGTTGCGGGAGAAGACATGGCCTCCCAGCGCGAGGAAATTGCTGCGGTCACGGTGGTTGGGCTTTCCGGTCGTGCTCAGGCCGACCCGGTTGCCGCTGGTGCCGTTGGCGCCTTCGAAATAGTTGGCGAAACTGGTCGTGTATTCGCCAGCGAGGATGCAGCCGCCGCGGTCCGTGGTGCGCCAGCGCCGCGCGCAGGTGGTCGAATCGATTTTCTGGTGCTTCTTCAGCCAGAAGTTCATGTAGCTGGTCAGGGAGACCGCGCCGCCACCCAGCGTGGTGTTGTAGTTGTAGTTGTCGCTGGGGCAACGGAAGAAGCGCTTGTCGCCGATATTGATGTCAGCATGCGTTTTGGAGGCGCTGAAGTAGCCGAGCATGAGGAGTTTGCCCCACGGACAGTCGGGACCAGTGGAGGCACTGATGATGTAGTCGGCGGTGCCCAGGCCATAGACGGGGAAGAAGTCATCGTAGTCGTTGGTGTAGAGATGCATGCAGAGACCGATGGTCTTGAGGTTGTTGACGCAGGAGATGGAACGCGCCTTCTCGCGCGCCTTGGAGAGCGCAGGCAGCAGCATCGAGGCGAGAATGGCGATGATCGCGATGACCACTAGCAGTTCAATGAGGGTGAAGGTCTTTTTCATGTCGTTTCTCCTGATTTTAGGGGATTGGGTGGGTTGGTGCAGAAGGACGCGGGTTGAGATTTGTGGATTTTGGTTACACCCGTAACCACGAGTGAAAGGCCTGGTCAGTCTGGAGCGGAAGGACACGGATCGAGGAGCCGCAGGCGGAGCGGCTCGGCCTCGGGGCCGTAGTAGAGCAGCCACGAGGAATGGAGCGGCGCGTCGATGGTGATGGAGGTCGCGTTGCGGGCGAGGATGTCGCCAGTGAAGACATCGAGGATGTCGCACGGTTTCGGGAAGACGATGGTCTTTTTGCCTGGCGTGCGCGCATGGAGGGTTACGAAGGCGTCGTTGGCTTCCATGGGATCGCTGGATTCGGAGTGGAGAAAGACGCCGCTTTCCTTGGCGAGGCGGCGCAGGAAGGAAGGAGGCAGGCGGTAGGCGCCGCAGAAGACGGAGCGCGCGGCGCCGAGGCGGACTTCGGCGAGGCCCGTGCCCCCGCCTTCGAGATAGGACGCGAGCGCGGTGACGCCAGGCGCCGCCTGCACCTGGAACATGGGTGAAACGCGCAACGTCGTAAGGCCGAGGAAGCCCCCGTCCATGCCGATGGCGGGGAGGATGGGAGCGGGCACCTGCTCCAGGGGGAGTCCCGTCAGCCGCCGCATGTTTTCAAGGCTGGCGGTGCCGCCATGGTAGAGCCCCGGCGCATATAGCCAGAGAAGCGTGCAAGGGCGCTGCCGAAGTTTCTGCACGGCGGCGAGAAAGGCGTCGTCGTAGGCATAGCAGTCGGTGAAGATGTACAATTTGTAGTCACCGAGATGGCTGGCAAGGTCCTCGGCGAGGATATAGTCGACCGCGGCGCCGATCTGCGAGCAGGCCAGAAGCTGCGTGGTTGTGGATTCGCCCAGGACGGAGTAGCCGCCGTCGCTGAGGTTCTTGTGCGCCTTGCCGTCGGGCGAATACCATTGCAGGTAGCGGCTGCGGCCATTGTGGCGGGCATTGGGCGCGACGTATTTCGGGGAGGCCTCGCTGAAGACGACGGCGATTTCGGCATGCCGCCCGACTTTCCGCTCGATGGCGAACTGCCCCGCTGCAAGGGCCGCGTTGATGACGGGCACGAGTTCCGGCAGGTCGAAGTCGACGCCGCTGCAGAGGCTGTAGAGCATCAAAGGCTGAAGGCGCGCGACGGCCTGCCCCAGGTTGCGTGAACACAAGTCGACGCTCTGCTTGGGATTGACGGCCTGCTGCTGCGAATCGTAGAAGCGCTCCCAGGCGATGGCGTTGCTGGTGCGGGTGTCGTCCTCGATGATCGGGATGACGCCATGCTCCTCCAGCGTCTGGAACGGCTTCATGTCGGCACTGTTCTGGCCTGGTCGGCGGATGCGGTAGGATTGCGGGGACATGAGGAAGTTGACGGAGCCCTTCGTGTGCTCCAGGAACCACTTGAGGGCGTAGTGCCCGCGCATGGCAGGGAAATAGCCCGAGGTGATGTGTGCAGTGTAGCCGTAGTAGGTGCCGATGGCGCGGTTGTCTCCGAGGAGTTTTCGGGCGTGGTTGCAGAGGTCGGCGGCGCATTCGGCGATCATGAGGCTGTAGTAGTCGTGGTAGGCGAGCGAGGGAAGATGCCGTTTCATGTCCCGCAGCAGGATTTCGCCGTCGTCCGCCATCCGTTCCGCCTCGGCGGGAATGGGCGTGTCCGCCGGCAGTTTCTGGACATGCCTGGCGAGGTAGTCGCGGAAGCCCTGCCGCGCGGGCGCGGAGTAGTCGGGCAAGGATTCCCTGCTCCAGGGCCAGGAGAGCCATTCGGTGGTGTCGCCGCCCGTGATACGGTAGCCGAGAATGCGGTTGCTGAATCCAGATGATTCGCAATAGGCGATGGCCGCGCCCAGGGCGGTCTTGAGACGCTCCCGCATGGACCGCGAGGCAAACGAATACTCGACGCGGCCGCCCGTGAGCAGGCGGCGGCTGTCGCAGGTAATCTCCTCCGGATACTTTTCCAGGAAGGACGCAGGCAGGTCGAGATTGATGTCGACCAGCAGCAGCGCGCCAGGGTCGCTGCGGTAGAGCGCCTCCGCCATGATGTCGAATTTCCCGAAATCGTAGGAGCCCTCGTCCAGCCACCAGCCATCGGTGTACGCGACTCGGACATTCTGCGCGGCGGCGCCGAAGCGGACGGGAAGGTTGAAGTATTTGCAGACATTGCCGCAGACCATGTAGAAGGGGACGCCGTTTTTGTGGAACTGCATGCCGGAAGGCGTCTTCATGACGCCAAAGGCATCCCGTTTCGCGAGGCGCGGCGACGCTTGATACGCGATGGCGACGGTGTGCGCGGCGGCGTCTTTGAGGGTGGTTGGCAGGAGTTCCAGCGTATAGGCGCCGTCATCCAGAAAATGCGGTGCCCGCCAGCGGACGATCGCCTTCCAATGGCCGCCGTCCTGCCGCAGAATGCCGCCTGTCGGAACTACCAGATGCTCCTTCCAGCGAACCGTGCCTTTTCCGTCCATGAGGGCAATATCCAATGGCAGCGCGCGCGGAAGCCGCGTGCCCGTGAAGAACAGTTCCACGGGGACGATGGCGCCGGCGGCGGCGGTCAATGCAGCGGT
Source organism: Lentisphaeria bacterium (assembly GCA_016287975.1). Next base: position 13,708 of record JAEEXV010000175.1, read on the forward strand.
CCCGCCCTTCAACGCGCCGTCCAAGGCTGCGTCGACATAGCGGAGTTGAACGCGCCACGGCCCTGCGGGCGGCGGGGGATAGTCGAGGGGGGCTGCCCATCCACGATCGTTGAACCCCGGGCGCATCCACTCCGTGCCCGCGGCATTGACGGCGGCACGGAAGGTGGCGTCGGTCCCCAGGCGGCGCGGCGTGCCGTCCGCCGCCTGGTAGAAGAGTTCGGCGAGGACACCGCCCGCGCTGCGTCGGTTGCGGTAGACGACGGCGAGGACATTCTCGCCGTCCTGGAAGAGCGAGGCGGGGACGGCGGCGGCGACAGGCGTCTTCCAGTCGGCGTTCTCGGCGATTTTCACCCCGTTGAGGAAGACCTCGGCCTTGTCGTCGCCAATGGCCTGGATGAAGGCGTCGGAGACTGGCCCCTTCACGGTGAAGGCCTTGCGGAACTGCCAGGCGTTGGCGGGAATGGCGCGCCTTGGATTCTCCTTCGGATGGCAGAGCATGCGGGCCTGGAAGTAGGGCTCGCCGTGGACGGCGAGGCCGCCTGAAAAGTCTGGCTTGAGGTCAGGCCAGTCGGGCTCGTCCTGGATGGCGGCGGGATAGCGCAGCGAGTCGTCGAAGTCGAGGGTGATGGCATGGATTTCGATGGTTCCGCCCGCCTCGTCCATGAGGTCGATGCGCAGGGAGCGGACAGTGCCCCCCTCGGTCCAGTCGGCGGCGTTCGCCAGATCCCGCAGGGAGGTGGAGATGGTGTGGAGCCTGCCGTCGCCGACAAGGCTTTTCATGTGGAAATAGCCGTGCACGCCGAAGGCGCCCTTCTTGTCGTTGCGGAAGAATATCTGTCCTCGCGTCTTGGCGGGAATGCCCGTCGCGCGGTAGGTGACGCGGATGGTGTTGAAACACGCGGGGTCGAACGCCACAGGCTCCAGCACAATGGAGGAATCGTGGCCGATCTCGGCAAGTTTCAGCGCCTTCCCTTCCCGCACGGCCGTGCAGTTGCGCAACGCCTTCCAGCCACCAAAGCCATTCGCGGCCGTGTATTCCTGAAACGGCGCGGCGACGCCGATCAAACTGGCCAGCAACAGGATGAAAAGGAATTGCTTCATGGTGCAATGAAAATGCAGGCAAACAAGGAAGTCCCGCTCTTTTTTGTAAGGCGCTGTTCCCCAAGAGGGTAGGCGATTACCCAGTCAAAGCCCCGAAAATGGTAGCCACGGCGTCCCGCCGTGGTCGCCCCGACGAGCGACGCAGCGAACGATTCCGCCGCCCCATTGCAAACCCTGTGTGGCTCACCCGCCTGCCACGGCGGGACGCCGTGGCTACGTCCGCTTCGTCAATCGCGCCCGACCCACAGGCTTCTGGCGTGTCGGCATTATGAGGGGCTGTTACCGACCCTCTTGGGGAACAGCGCCTTTTGTAAACAATCATATTTTACTCCCAAAGCCCCGCTTGCAAAAGACGGATATTCCGTCAGTTTGATACAAAAATCCCAAAATCCGTTTTTTACTGAAGGCTGTTCCCCAAGCGGTGCGGGATAAACCGCCATTTCGGGAAATGGAGCAATTCCTGAAAAACACCCCGCGATTATAGTATGTGGAGGTCCTGTGAAGAAAGGCCGAAGTCCCCTGGCAAGCAACATGACAGTCCATGCACCCCTACGATCAGAAGAAGGCATTTGAATTGGCGGAGCGCCTCGCGCGCCGCCTGAGGCGGGATTTGTTCTGCGCAATGGCGCCGCTCAAAAGCGAGTTCGCACTGGCGGGGAGGCAGACGCCGTTCGAGGAACGCCTTTCCCTGACATACCGCCCGATCGCGCCAGGCGAGGTCTGGGGGCGCACGTGGCAGACGGGCTGGTTCCACTTCACTGGGAAACTGCCGCGCCGACCAGAGCAGGAATGCGTCCCTGTCGTCCGCATCAACACTGGCGGGGAGGCGCTGCTCTTCGACGCCTCGGGCAAGGCGCTGACAGGACTCACGGCCTTCTGCTGGTTTGCGGACGACTTCGTCCGCGAGGAGTATTTCCCACCGAAGCCGCCGCGCGCGCTGGACTACTGGTGCGCCGCGACGGCGAACAAGCTGGCGGGCCTGGATGTCGACTACGACCCCGCCCCTGCCGCGGAGGAGAACGGCTCCTTCGAGGCGCGATTCACCCTCGCGGAGGCGGGATGGATGCGAACTGCGGTCAAGGCGCTCATCCTGGACTTGAAATGCCTGCTCTCCCTGGCGGAGACACTGCCAGACGGCGACTACCGCCGACGCGCCTTCGCCCGCGCCTTCAGCGCCGCCGACGCGGCCTACGCGGACAATCCCGACAATGCGCAGGCCGCCCGCGCCTGCCTCGCCCCGCTGCTGGCACGCCCCGCCAACGCGGACGCGCTGACGGTGACCGCCGTGGGCCATTCGCACCTGGACACCGCCTACATGTGGCCCGTCCGCGAAACCGTCCAGAAGGCCGCCCGCACCTTCGCGACGCAGCTGGCGCTCCTCGACGCCTGCCCCGACTATGTCTTCGGCGCGTCGACGCCGCTCCACTACCAGATGGTCAAGGAGCACTATCCGGAACTCTACGCGCGCATCAGACAGGCGGTCGCCGCCAAACGCTGGGAGCCCCAGGGAGGCATGTGGGTCGAGGCCGACCTCAATGTCCCCGACGGCGAATCGCTGGTGCGCCAGTTCCTCCACGGCAAGAACTTCTTCCGCGACGAGTTCGGCGTCGAAGTCCGCAACGTCTGGCTCCCCGACGACTTCGGCTACGGCGCCTCGCTTCCGCAGATCATGAAACTGGCGCGCTGCGAGAGTTTCGTCTCCATCAAGATCGCCGTCGGCGAATGGGACAAGTTCCCCTGTCACACCTTCCGCTGGCGCGGCATCGACGGCACCGAGGTCCTAGCCCATCTCCCGCCCGAGGGCTTCTACAGTTCATGGCTCCAGCCCAAGACGCTCTGCAAGGCGCAGAACGACTATGCGGAAAGCGCCGAGACGGGCGAGTTCCTCTCGCTCTTCGGCCTCGGCGACGGCGGCGCGGGAGCCACCCGCGATGAAATCGAGGCGGGACGCCGCCTCGCAAATCTGGAGGACGCCCCGAAAGTGCGCTTCGGCGCGGCGCAGCCGCTGCTCGACCGCCTGCGCAGGCATTGGGACGCCCTGCCCGTCTGGGACGGCGAAATCTACCTGGAACGCCACCGCGGCATCACCTCCTCCCTGGCGCGCTTCAAACGCGGCAACCGCAAGCGCGAGCAGCTCCTGGCCGCGACGGAGTTCCTCTGCAGCGCCGTGCTGGGGGGAAAGGACTATCCCGCCGAGCAGTTCGACCAGGCCTGGAAACTCCTGCTGCTGCATCAGTTCCACGACATCCTCTCGGGCACCTCCATCGACGAGACCTACCAGGAGGTGGAGCGGGACTACGCCCGCATCGACGCGCTTTGCGCGGAGGCCCGCGCCCTGGCGGAAGCCCGGCTGCGGAAGCGCGCCGGCGCGCTTTTGCTGGTCAACACGCTGAACATGGTCTGGCGGGGATGGGTGACGCTGCCCGCCGAATGGGGCGGCATGAGCACGCAGGACGCCCTGGCTACCCGGCGGAACGCCGACGGCTCCGTCGAGGCCTACGTGGAACTGGCCCCGCTCTCGGACTTGACGCTCAGGCGGGGTGCGCGCAAGGCGCCGGCGGCGAAAGCCGTCGCCACGCGGAGGCCGGTCCTGGAAAACGACCGGATGCGCTACGAGTTCGACGCCGACCTCCACCTCGTCTCCGCCTACGACAAGCGGGACCGGGAGGAACTCATCCGCGAAGGGCAGTTCGGCAACGACCTGCGCCTCTACCGGGACTATCCCGACGACTACGAGGCGTGGGACATCGACCGGCACTACCGCGACTGCCTCGTGGCGCGCCCGGTGAATCCGACGGGCCGCGTCGCCCAGGAGGGCGACCGCCTGACGGCGACGCTTACGGTCGGCGATTCCGTCATCCGGCAGCAGGTGGTCCTGGACCGGGAATCCACGCTCCTGACCTTCCACACCGAACTGGAATGGCACGAGAGACGCCGGATGCTCCGGGTCGTCTTCCCCACCACGCTCTCCAGCGACTTCGCCACCTACGACGTGCAGTTCGGCACGCTGCGGCGCCCCACGCACGAGAACACCTCGTGGGACCAGGCGCGCTTCGAGGTGATGCACCACAAATACATGGATCTCTCCGGCAACTGGGGCGGCGTCGCCCTGCTCAACGACTGCAAATACGGCGGACGCGTCTTCGGCCAGGATCTGGAACTGACCCTCCAGCGCTCCCCACGCTTCCCCTCCCTCCATTGCGAGGAGGGGCGCCAGGAGTTCAACTACGCCTTCTATCCCCACCCAGGGACCTGCGCCCTCGCCAACGTCGCCGCAGTCGCCGAATGCTTCAACCGCCCGCCGCTGGCATTGCCCGGCCGCGACGCGATGCCGCCCCGGACGTTCACTGTCGGGCCGCAAGTCGCCGTCGCCGCCTTCAAGCGCGCCGAGAAAGGCACCGACCTCATCATCCGCCTCGTCGAACGCCAAGGGATGCAGGCCGAAGTCGAGGTGAACGCCGCCCGGGGCTACGCCCTCGCCGAATGCGACCTCCTCGAATGGGAAGACCGCCCCGTCCAGGCAAAACGCCTTTCACTCGCCTTCCACCCGTTCGAGATCAAGACGCTCCGCATCCGCCGACAGCCGTCCTGACAATCCAGGAGTCCCCCCATCCCATGCCCGAACCCCGCCCAGACATCCTGACTGGCCCGCTGCGACGGGGGCTGGTGCGCTTTGCCATGCCGCTGGCCCTCACGCAACTCCTGGCGCAGCTCTTCACCGCCGCCGACCTCGCGGTCGTCGGGCGCTTCGTCGGCAAGGAGGCGATGGCCGCCGTCGGCAGCTGCACCCCGCTGGTCGGCATCACGGTCACCCTCTTCTTCGGCACCTCCATCGGCACCAACGTCGTCATCGCCACCTGGATCGGCGCGGGCGACCAGGAGCGCGCGCGCCGCGCGGAGACGACCTCACTGTGGTTCGCCCTCGTCGGCGGATGCTTCCTCGCCGTATTCGGGGAACTCCTCGCCCCGAGGGTCCTCCGCGCCATGTCCGTCCCCGCGGAAGTCCTCGACATGGCGACGCTCTATCTGCGCATCTACCTGGGAGGCATGCCCGTCATCCTCCTCTACACCTTCGCCGCCGCCATCTTCCGCGCCCGCGGCGACACCAAGACACCCTTCTACTGCCTCACCGCTGGCGGAATCCTCAACGTCGGCCTCAATCTCGTCTTCGTCTGCGTGCTCAAGCGCCATGTGGACGGCGTCGCCGTGGCGACCGTCGCCTCCAACGCGGTCAGCTCGGTGCTCCTCATCGGCATCCTCGCGCGCGAACGCAAAGCCGCCTTCTGGCGCGAACTGCTGCGGCGGCCAGACTTCGCCGCCCTGCGGCGCATCCTCGCCATCGGGCTGCCAGCGGGCGTGCAGGGAATGATGTTCTCCCTCTCGAACATCCTCATCCAGTCCTCCATCAACCGCCTGGGCGCGACCGTCATGGCCGCCTCCGCGGCCGCCTTCAACCTCGAGATCTTCGCCTTCCATTTCATCAACAGCGTCGGGCAGGCCTGCACCACCTTCATCGGGCAGAACCACGGCGCGGGAAACCACCGCCGCTGCAGGCAGATCTTCTGGCACTGCCTCTGGCTCAGCTTCGCCACCGTCGTCCTCGTCAACGGCACGCTGCTCCTCTTCGCGCGGCCGCTGCTCGCACTCTTCAACACCGACCCAGAGGTCATCCGCACTGGCATCACCCGAATGCTCTTCGTCCTCCTCGCAGGCCCCGTCAACGCCACCATGGAGGTCACCAGCGGCGCCCTCCGCGGGTTCGGGAAGTCCCTCTACGCGGCCGCCACCGCCGTCCTCGGCATCTGCGGACTCCGAATCGTGCTGGTGCTGACCGTCTTCCGCCGCTTCCAGACCTTCCCCGTGCTCATGGCCATCTACCCGTTCACCTGGTTCGTCACCGACATCGCCCTCTGCATCGCCTGCTTCCTCGTATACCGCCGCCTCGCCCCCGAAGAAACGACGCCTGGATCGTGCGACTAAGGCGCCTCAAGCGGCGTCAGGCCGTCCTGCGCCATTTGCCGCCCAGATAATAGGTCCAGGCGATCAGGAAGCCCATCCCGAAGCCGAAGATGCCGTTCCACCAGACCACGGAACTGCCCAGAAAGGAACTGTGGCGGAAGAGATAGGTGACCAGGACGCGCATCCCCAGCGCGCCGACCGCGACCACGGCGGGGACGCCGCTGTGCCCCGTCCCCTGGAAGACGCCGAAGAGCGGGATGTAGACGGAGAGCACGATGTTGATGAGGGCGACGGAGCGCAGATGCCGCAGGCAGTAGCCGGCCGCCTCGCCTCCCAGCCCGCAGAGCGCCACGATCTTGGCCGCGAAAGTCCAGACCAGCGCCGAGACCAGCAGCGTCAGCGCGAGGGACATCAGGATGGTCTGCCGCGTCCCGATGCGGATGCGGTCCAGCTTCTGCGCCCCGTAGTTCTGCCCCGTGAAGGTGGCAAGGGTGGTGTGGAAGGCGTGGCAGGGCAGGTTCAGGTACATCTCCATGCGGTGGCCGACGGTGAACGAGGCGGTCATCGCCGTGCCGAAGCCGTTCACGGCCCGCTGGATGAAGGTCAGCCCGAAGGCGACAATGGAGAGCTGCAGGACGATCGGCAGACCGACCCGCACGGTCTCGCGCGCCATGCGCCCGTCCCAGCGGTAGTCCGCCAGGCGGAAGCGGAACAGGGGATACCGTCGGTGCATGTAGAGGTAGGCCGCGGCGAACGAGCCGAACTGCGCGATGCCCGTGGCGGCCGCCGCCCCCGCCACTCCCCAGCGGAACACCGCCACGAACAGCAGGTCCAGCACGATGTTCAGCACCGACGAAACCAGCAGGAAATACAGCGTCGCCGCGCTGTCCCCGACCGCCCGCAGGATGGCCGCGACCGCATTGTAGCCATACTGGAAGACCAGCCCGAGCGCGTAGATGCGGAAATACAGCAGCGTCTCCTCCAGAATCGCCGACGGCACGGAAATCAGGTGCGTGCACGCCGCGCGCGAGACCGCCAGCCCCGCCGCCGTCGCCACGACCGCCAGTCCCCCCATCAGCAGAAGCCCCACCGAGGCGTTCGCGCGGGTCCCCGACGCATCCCCCGCCCCATAGCGCTGCGAGACGACCACCCCGTTCCCCGCCGAAATCCCCATCGCCACCGCCAGGAACAGGAACACGAAACTCCCCGTCGTCCCCACGGCGGAAAGCGACGCCTCGCCCGCGAAGCGCCCCACGATGACCATGTCCGCCGTGCTGTAGAGCTGCTGCAGCAGGGAACCCGCCAATACGGGAAACGCAAAGCGCAGCGTGTGCCGCCACGGCGCCCCCTCCGTCATCGATATGCCTTGCAACGTTGTCATGGCCATGCGGTCAAAGCCAGCCGAATTGCCTCCCGCTGCATAATATATCGCTCACAATCATTTCATTCCCCACAGGGCCGTCCCCTCATCGGTTCCATGCGGCGTTGTGCGGGCCGATGGTGCGGCCGCCGTCGACGGGGAGATTGACGCCAGTGAGATAGCCCGCCTCGTCGTCGGCGAGGAACAGGATGGCACGCGCGACCTCGGCGGGATCACAGTTGCGGCCGACCCACGTGCCCGCGTTGGCGGAGACTGGCCGCCCCTTGCTCGCGACCATCCCCGGCGCGACCGCGTTGACGGTGATGTTCCTGGCGGCGAGTTCCATGGCCATGGTCCTGGTCAGCATGACCACTCCGCCCTTGGCCGCCGCATAGTCGGCATAGCCAGGAAGGCCGCTGATGCCAGAGATGGAGGAGAGGTTGACAATGCGCCCATACCCCGCCGCGAGCATCGCGGGGACGACCGCCTGGCAGACGCGGATGGTCCCGTTCAGGTTGATGTCGATGATGCGCAGCCAGTCCTCCTCTGGCATCTCATGCAGCGGGTGGTGGCCGTTCTTCGCGCTGTCTGGATGCGTCCACACCCCCGCGTTGTTGACGAGGATGTCGATCTTCCCGAACGCGGACAGCGCCTGCCCCACCGCCGTGCGAACCGATGCCGTCGAGGTGACATCCAGCGCGTAGCCGTGCGCGGACACTCCCTGCCCCCGCAATTCCCCCGCCAGCGCCTCGCACGCCTCCACGCTCAGATCCGTGACCGCCACCGCGACGCCAGCCGCCGCGAACGCACGGCACAACGCCCTCCCGATCCCGCCTGTCGCCCCTGTCACCAACGCAACCCGCTTGTCAAATCTGCTCATCTCACCTGTTCTCCTGCCAGCCTGTCCTGGAAATGAATATAATGTAGCACGGAATGCAATTCCCCAAAGCGGGCCATCCGCAATGTCCTGCCCCCCTCCCTCCCGTTTGCGATGAGCGGCCCGTTTCAGAGGTCTCCCCCTGCCGCACGGCTCTAAGGTCGAAATTTTCGACCTTAAAACTTGCATTGCACTCATATCCAGTTCAGGAGCATAGTCTTATGAAGAATATTGCATGGGTTCCGAACGACCGTGCCCATATTCTTACGGTGCTCGCTTGACCTTGCGGACAGTATGCCTGAGTTTCCCAATGAAGAAATTCAACTCCAATGAGGATTCCGTCTCCACGGTATCCAGATCGGGCATGACGATATCCGCCAGCACCTCGCCAAAGTGCCGTATCCTGTCGGTCTGTCCGCCCTTGCCTTTCTCCCCGTGCAGTTCGACCAGTTCGCGTTTCAGGCCTCGCACCTTCGCAAACGTCTCTATGATCGCGAATGCCGCCGCTGTCGCCTGCTTACTCTTCAGCACCGTCGCAAGCATATACAATCCTTTCTCGGTAAACGCTTTGTAATTGTATTTCGAATGGCTTCCCCGACCGCCATTCTCTAAGGTCGAAAATCGCGACCTTAAAACTCGCGACTCCTCCGTATCAAGCACAAACATATAATCTTCGGGAAACTTATCTGGATTGTTGCGAACGGCCTCGTTCACCCGCTTCGTCTCGACTCCGTACAACTCCGCCACGTCCGCGTCAATGAGAACCGATTGCTCACGAATGCTGACTATCCTCTGTTGCACCTCGGCATTCGAAATGGCCACGCTTGGCTTGACCACCGTACACTTGCCACGTCGGCTTTTGCCCCCTTTGCCCTTTTTCATGTTGTTCGTTTCCCCATGCAAACCGAGCATGACTTCAAATCATTGCCCAGATCCCACGACCTCGCCAATCTCCCCTCTCTCGCCTCATTCCACGCCACTTCATGGGCAGCATCATGCCCACCTATGGCGGCAGGTCTTTCAGGTTGCCCTGCTCCCCATGAGGTCCCATCGCCATTTCGCCAGGACGTCGTGCCTGCCTCACGAGACGCAATTGCCGACCGTCATGGAAACAGCGTTTCCGATTGCTCAATATAATTCATCCTTGATAAAATACAAGTAAAATTATAATATTTATTATGCATATTTTAATTATTTTCAAAATCAAGGCCCCCCGACACTCCCGCCACCACCTGGTCTTGCACCGATGTCAACAAGCATGAGGTAGAGGTGGGTGGCTCCGCCCTGCTTCAGGCCCAAGGCCACAACTCCAAGTGAAACTGCACCATCATGCCTGATGCCGCCTGTCCCGCGTGTTTCATGCAACGAACCGAGCTTCATCCGCAGTGTCCAGAGCACGATATCGTGAACCATTGTCAGCCAAAGCCTTGTGCCCTCTTTTTCCGCATGGCTCTAAGGTCGAAACTTTCGACCTTAAAACTTTCGCTTTCTCATACATCTTTTTTCATACGCAGTCCCTTATGAAAATGCTGCATAAGATTCTGAACGTCCGTGCCCATATTCTTACGATGTCCGCTGGATCTTGCGAACTGTATGCCTGGTTTTCCCAATGAAGAGGCCCTCCCTCCCGCACGGCTCTAAGGTCGAATCGACCTTGCATCCTGTGCCCCGTCCCCACATCGGTTCCATGCAGCGTTGTGCGCGCCCTTGGCGGCCGCACTTCCAGCGCACGCCATCGTGTGCCGAGCCACTGCGATTCGCGGTTGCCCCATTATATTAAGTGTTTTCCGAATTGCACTTCCCAAAGCCCCTTTTCCCTTCACATCGCCATGGGCACCTATCTTAGCCTCATCGTTGGCTGCATTCTGGTCAACAACTTCGTGCTGACGCAGATCCTGGGCATCTGCCCGTTCCTCGGGGTCTCCAAGTCCAGCAAGACCGCGCTGGGCATGGGCGGCGCGGTCATCTTCGTGATGGCCATCGCGGGCTTCGTCACCGCGTGCGTCTACCGCTTCCTGCTCGTGCCCTTCCACGTCAAGTATCTGGAGACCATCGTATTCATCCTGGTCATCGCGGGCATCGTGCAGATCCTGGAAATCCTGCTGATGAAGTTCTCCCGCGCCCTGTACCAGGCGCTCGGAATCTACCTGCCGCTCATCACCACCAACTGCGCCGTCCTGGGCGCGGCGCTCCTCTGCACCAAGAAGGACTACGGCATCTTCAAAAGCACCGTCTTCTGCGCCGCCTCCGCCGCGGGATTCGCCCTGGCCCTGCTCATCTTCTCCAGCATCCGCGAGCGCCTGGAACTCTCGCGCCCGCCCAAAGCCCTGCGAGGCATCCCACTCGCCCTCATCACCGCAGGCATCCTCGCCATGGCCTTCATGGGCTTCTCAGGCCTCGGCAGCCATTAGAGGAACCACCGCCATGTCCACCCTCCTCATCATCGCACTGGTCGGCCTCGCCACGGGCCTCGCCATCGCCGTCGTCTCCCGCTTCTTCTCCACCCCATCGGACCCCCTCGCCGACCAACTCCGGGGAATGCTCCCTGGCGCCAACTGCGGCGCCTGCGGATTCCCAGGCTGCTCAGGATACGCTGCCGCCCTCGCCAAGCGCCAGGCCAAGCCAGGCCTCTGCACCTCCCAGAAGCCCGAGGCCGCCGCCGAAATGGCGAAACTCCTCGGCACCGCCGTGGAGGCCCGCGAACCCAAGGTCGCCGTCGTCTGCTGCAGCGGCGACGACGCCCACGCCACCCGCCAGGCCGCCTACAACGGCGTCAACAACTGCCGCGACGCCATGCAGGTCGCCGCAGGCGCCAAGACCTGCACCTACGGATGCCTCGGCCTCGGTGCCTGCGCCCGCGCCTGCCCGTTCGGCGCCATCGAGATCGTCCACCGCCTCGCCGTCGTCCACAAGGAACTCTGCCGAGGCTGCGGCAAATGCGTGCAGACCTGCCCCAAGAAACTCATCAAGCTCGTCCCCAAGTCCGCGCCCATCCACGTCTTCTGCTCCTCCCCCCTCAAGGGCTTCCAGAAGCGCGCCGCCTGCAAGGGCGCATGCATCGGCTGCGGCAAATGCGTGCGGACCGCCCCCGACAACATGCGAATGGACTCCGGCATCTCCCTCGCCTCCGTCAACTACGGCAATCCCCCCGACGCCTCCCTCGCACAGGCCTGCCCCACCCACGCCCTGCGCGAAAACTGACTTCCCACCATGAGCAGGATCTTCCATTTCTACGGCGGCGTCCACCCGATGCAGGACAAGGTCTCGCGCGGCGCCGCCATCGTCTCCGCGCCGATCCTGGAGCGCTACACCGTCCCGCTGACGATGCACATCGGCGCGCCCGCCAAGGCGCTGGTCAAGGCGGGCGACACGGTGCTGCGGGGCCAGCAGATCGGCGAGGCCGCCAGTTTCGTCTCCGCGAACATCCATTCGCCGACCTCGGGCAAGGTCAAATCCCTGGGCTTCTGCCTCAGCCCCCTCGGCATCCAGGTCCCCTGCGTCGAAATCGAGGCCGACGGACAGGACACCCCCGCCGAGCCATTCGAGCCCATCAAGAACTGGCAGGACGCCGACCCCGACCTGCTCCGCAAGCGCGTCGCCGACGCCGGCATCGTCGGCATGGGTGGCGCCTCCTTCCCCTCCGCCGTCAAACTCACCGTCCCCCCTGGCAAATCCATCGACACCCTCATCGTCAACGGCGTCGAATGCGAGCCCTGCCTCACCGCCGACCATCGGCTGATGCTCGAAAGCCCGCAGTCCATCCTCGCGGGCGTCTCCATCGTCGCGCGCCTCCTCGGCGTCCAGAACACGGTCATCGCCATCGAGGACAACAAGGAGGACGCCATCGAACTCTTGACCCAGGCCGCCGCAGGCACCCCCATCCAGGTCGTCCCCCTCAAGGTGCGCTATCCGCAGGGCGCCGAGAAGCAGCTCATCTACACCATCACGCGGCGCCAGGTCCCATCGGGCGGCCTCCCCGCCGACGTCCACTGCGTCGTGCAGAACATCGGCACGATGAGCGCCATCGCGGAGGCCATCCTCGACGGCAAGCCGCTCTACGAGCGCGTCACCACCGTCACTGGCGGCCCCGTGCGCAACCCGGGCAACTGGCGCTTCCGCGTCGGCACCCCGTACGCCGAGGCGATCCGCCTCTCCGGCGGCACCACCGGCCCCGTCGCCAAGATCATCTCGGGCGGCCCCATGATGGGCTTCTCCGTCTACTCGCAGGAGATCCCCATCATGAAGAACACCTCAGGCATCCTCCTCATGGGGCCCGACGAGGTCTTCCAATACACCTCCCGCGCATGCATCCGCTGCGGACGCTGCAACGACGCCTGCCCCATGCAGCTCATGCCAGGCATCCTCTCCGCCCAGATCGAGAACGAGCGCTTCGAGGACGCCCAGAACTGGCATGTCATGGACTGCATGGAGTGCGGCTGCTGCTCCTTCGTCTGCCCTGCGGGGCGCCCCCTCGTCCAGCACATGCGCCGCGCCAAGGCCGAAGTCGGCGCCAAACTCCGCGCCCAGAAGGCCGCCGCCGCCCCCAAACCCTCCGCCAAATAGCCCCTCCCCGCGCCTCTTCCCATGCCGGATCCCACCCCCCAAGCCGAATCGCCCGCCGTGCCGCTGATCGTCTCCAGTTCGCCGCACTTCCACACCTCGGAGACTGTCGAGAGCATCATGCGCTGGGTTCTCGTCGCCCTCGCCCCCGCCTGCCTCGCCGCCCTCTGGTTCTTCGGCTGGCACGCCCTGCGCGTGCTCGTCGTCACCACGGCCGCGAGCCTCGCCTTCGAGTATGCCGCCGCCAAGGCCATGAAGCGCCAGCCCGACCTCAAGGACTGCTCCGCCGCCGTGACGGGGCTGCTCCTCGGCATGAACCTGCCCGCCTCCACACCCTGGTGGATCTGCACCATCGGCGCCTTCGTCGCCATCGTCTTCGGCAAGATGCTCTACGGCGGGCTCGGCACCAACCCCTTCAACCCCGCCCTCGTCGGCCGC
>JAEEXV010000176.1 GCA_016287975.1 Lentisphaeria bacterium
CGACATTGCAGTCCTGGTTGTGCAGACGCGACTCGTGGTTGCTTTCAAAACGGGCGGTCATCACTTTTATTTCCCCGCACTGCTTGATGACCTTGTCGATGAGCTCCTGGTCGTTGCGGCTCATTCCGTCCACCAGCATCCGCCCCGTCTCCGCCAGCTTCTCCCCGATCTCGCGCGTCTCCGCCAGCGCGCTCGAGGAGAACTTCTGCGTGACCGCATCCTCGTTCGACACCAATTGCAGGATGTTGATCGCGCGGTCGCCGATTCGCTCCACGTCATTCACGCAGTGCATGAACTCCGGCACAATGCTCGACTGCGTCTCGGTCAGGTTCCGGCGCGTCAGTTTGATCAGGTAGTCAATGATCTCGTGCTGCGCCTGGTCGATCGCCGCCTCCTGCCCGTGCAACTTCTCATCGTCCGTGTGGTCCCGCGAGATGAACGCCGAGATCGCGTTGTGCGTCAGCGTCATCGCCGCACGCGTCATCGCCAGAAGCGCCGTCAGCACCTGGTCCATCGCCGCCGACGGCGACCGCAGCAGATGCGGCTCCAGATGGCAGATGCCCTCGGCCGACTTCTCCCGCGATTCCGGAACCAGATGCCGCGCCAGCCACGCCAGCCACGGCACCGTCGGCAGAAACACCAGCGTCGTCACCACGCTGAACAGCGTGTGCAGGTTCGCGATATGGCGCCCGATCTCCTGCGGATGCGCCGCGAAGACCTCGCCTGGCGTCAGCGCGTCCACCAGCCGCAGGAAGCACGGCACCCCGTTCCAGGGCACATACGCCAGCACCAGCATCAGCGCCACGCCCAGCACCTTGAAGATCACCGACGACAGCGCCGTCTGGCGCGCCGCGCTGCCCGTCCCGAACGACGCGATCAGCGCCGTCATCGTCGAGCCGATGTTGCAGCCCAGCACCAGCGGGAAGGCCGTCCAGAAGTTCACCAGGCCGCCCGCCGCCAGCGCGATGGTCAGCGACACCGTCACCGACGACGACTGCACAATCACCGTCGAGACGATCCCGATCAGGATCGCGCCCAGCACAGGCCAGGCGGGCATCGCCGTCCCGCCGCCCGACGGCGTGCAGTCGAAATAGGCGAAGAAGCGCTGGAAGCCAGGGAATTCCGCGACCACGCGCGACTGCGCGCTCATCACGGTCATGCCGTAGAAGAGGATGCCGAAGCCCAGCACGGTGTAGGCGATGCCGCGCGTCATGCTCTTCTTGGCGAAGAGCAGCAGCAGCACCCCCAGCACCACGGCGGGCTGCGCCAGCGACTGCAGGTTGAAGGAGACCATCTGCCCCGTGATGGTCGTGCCGATGGTCGAGCCCATGATGACGCCGATGCCCTGTTCCAGACTCATCAGCCCCGCGTTCACGAAGCCCACCACCATCACCGAGGTCGCGCCCGAGGCCTGGATCAGCGCCGTGATGCCCGCGCCAGCCGCCACCGCCGCCATGCGGCGTCCAGTGAACATCTGCAGGATGTTCTTGAGCCGCGCCCCCGCCAGCATCTGGAGGCCCTGGCTCATCTGCTTCATCCCGAAGATGAAGAAGGCCAGGCCGCCCAGCACCGCGATCAGCAGTTTCCAGCGGTTCAGCGCCAGTTCCTCGATGAAGACGCCGCGGGTCATATACGAGCCGTCCTTGCCGCGCACGCCGACCTCCGCGACGATACGGTATTTGCCCGTGTATTCAGGGTCGGTCTCCAGCATCGTCGTGGCCACCCCGTCCTCGTCCGTCACGGTCTGCGGCGGATTCAGTTTCGCCTTCGCGGAGCCCGAGACCAGCTTGAAATAGACGGGCGTGCCTGCCTCCTTGCCGCCAGGCCCGTCCACCCGCACCTGGATCGGCTCCGGCAGCGGCTTGCCCGCCAGCGTCTGCTGGCCATTCCCCTCGATCGAGAGGCCCGCCGTCACACGGAACTCCGCTGGCTCCACATCCTTCTTGTCGAGGCAGCGCGCCTCGAAATAGCGGTCGCCGAACTCCTTGCCGAAGGGCACCTTCACCCGCGCGACGCCCATCGCGTCCGTCGTCGCCTCCAGCGGCGCGTCCGCGCCGTCCTTCGGGGCGATCTGGAGGCGGATGCCAGGCACGGGGCGTCCCGCTTCCGCGCCGCCATAGCGGGGGCCGCGCACCAATAGTTCGACGGGATGCTCGGTCACCGCGCCCTTGTCGCCGATCTGCGCCGCGCCGCCTGTCACCACAATCTCACGCGGCGTCTTCTCCGCTGGCTCCGAGCAGCCCGCCAGCAATGTGATCAGCGATGCCAGGACAAGCCAGGCTACTGGGAGGCGGCGGATGATTCGGCACATAGCAATTCCTTCTTTCACAATGACTTCAATGCGCCGCCGCCAAACAGGGGCAGCAGCGCCAATCCCAATGCCGAGACGCACCCCCACGCCAGCCACCACCAGCGCAGCCGCGCCCGCCCCCCAGGCTCCAGCGCGTCCCGCATCAGCCACGGCCATGCCACCAGCGCCAGCCCCGACAGCCCCCACGCGAGCGCCAGCGCCGCGTAGAGTCCGCGCCAGGCGCAGTCAAACGCGAAGCAGTGCTGGATGCCGTAGTTCGCCAGCAGCGCCAGGAGCCCGCCGAAGGCCCGTGAAAAAGTGTAGTCCAGCCAGAAGAAGCACAGGAACGCGGCGATCGGCACCAGCCCCCAGACGTAGGGGGTGTAGGAGGCGGGCAGCATCTGCGCGCCCTCGTAGGCGCTCCACGCCAGCACGCCCGCCCCCAGCGCCAGCCCCAGCCAGCGCTGCCGCGGCAGCCACCGCGACAGCCCCGTGGCGCGCGTCTGCGCCGCCCACGGCAATATGCCGCAGCCGAGCGCCAGCCCCGCCAGCAGAATGGAAATGATTCGATAAAGTGCCATTTTCGATCGCCCCAAAACAGGGCTGGGTTGCAAAATCGCCGCCAAATCCAAGGGCATTTTCGGCCCAAAAATGGGCCGGCACAGAACGCCGGGCTCTCCGAAGGATCTGAAGTCTGAGGTCTGGGGCCCTGAAAGATGGGTCTGGGGTCTCGGGTCTGGGGTCGCGATGGGTCTGGGGTCTCGGGTCTGGGGTCTCGGGTCTGGGGTCTCGGGTCTGGGGTCCTGAAAGATGGGTCTGGGGTCTCGGGTCTGGGGTCCTGAAAGATGGGTCTGGGGTCTGAAGTCTGGGGTCCTGAAAGATGGGTCTGAAGTCTCGGGTCTGGGGTCCTGAAAGATGGGTCTGAAGTCTGGGGTCTGGGATCCCCTGGAAGCTTGCCCCAGATTTCGCCAAAACGAAAATCGCTATAATTTACTCCCTCTACAGAAATCTGTGCATCCCCGCCTGTGCCAATGAAACCCGATTCACACGCTACATTGTACCCCGTCGCGGCATTCGTCGGCCGCGCCTTGCATTTGTCCCGTCTTCCGTGAACCATGAATGACCAGTCGTCCACCTTGTTCGGCGTGCGCTTTGACGCCATCACCCGCGCGGAGGCCCTGGAGAGATTGCTGGAACTGGCGCGTGCCGCCCGCCAGCACGCCCTCCCCGCGCAGCTGGCCGTCACCGTCAACGTGCAAATCCTGGTGATTGCGCGGCACCGCTGCCCGCGGCTGCTGCCGATCATCAACCAGGCGCCGCTGGTCGTGGCGGACGGCGCGCCGCTGGTCGCCCTGAGCCGCATCTTCCCGCCTCGGCTGCCTGAGCGCGTCGCGGGCTCCGACCTCATCTACGACCTCGTCGCCGCCGCCGCGCGCGACGGCCTCCGCGTCTTCTTCTTCGGCGGCGCCGAGGAGAGCACACGGGAGGCCATCGAGATCTTCCGCCGCCTCCATCCCGCCTTGCAGGTGGCGGGCTGCGCCTCGCCCCTGATCGCGCTCGACCCCGACGACGCGCAGCTTGCCGAGGAAGCCGACCTGTGCCGCCAGATCACCGACGCACAGACCGACCTCCTGCTCGTCGGACTGGGCTGCCCCAAGCAGGAACTCTTCGTGCACCGCAACGCCGAGCGCCTCAAGGGCCTCGCCGCCATCGGCCTGGGCGGCTCCTTCAACTTCGTCAGCGGCCGCGTCCGCCGCGCACCCCGCTGGGTGCAGCGCATCGGCATGGAATGGATCTACCGAATCCTCCAGGAACCCCGCCGACTCTTCCTGCGCTATTTCTTCGACGCCTTCTATCTGGCCGCCTACGCCCTCGCCGAGCCCTTTCGGCGGCGGCGGGTTGCGCGCGGAAGACTTCGCTGACACAATGCGCGCAACCGCACAGAAACCCCCGCTGTCAACCGCCGTCCGTCGGGACGTCCCCAGATCATAGGATCCGCATCATCCGCATCACCAGTCCACGATCCATCGCGCCGCATCGCCCCCAACTCCGAACCGCCGCCCCGTGAACCAGAAGCCCGCCCCACCTCCGCAAGACGAACCGCATCCGCTGTATTTCCAGCGGTATGTGGATTCGGAATTCCTCTATGCGGTCGCGTTGCGGACGGTCCATTTCGGCCACGAGGTGGTGCCACCCCATGTCCATGACGACTTCTATGAATTGAGCATGGTGCTCAACGGCGACGGCTTCCACTACGTGGGCAGGGAGGAGCCAGTGCGCATCTTCCCTGGATACACTTTCCTGATGAAGCCCCAAAGCACGCATTGCTACCGCGGCTTCTCGCAGTTGATGATCCTCAATCTGCTGTTCGTGCAGCAGGCTATCGACGGAATCCTGCCGCTGCTGCAGCGCCTGCCTGGATTCGGGCTCCTCTTCTCTGGGACGGACCATACCGAGGAGACGGTGGCGCTGGACGGGGGAACCGTCTCCTCCGTGAACAACCAGATGGAAAACATGATGAACGAGCAGTTGCGCAAGGCGCCTGGCTATGAACTGTCCTGCAATCTGTCGTTCCAGAAAGTGCTGCTGGAGGTCTGCCGTCAATGCCACCGCCCGACCGACGACAAGCCGAAGAAACTGCGGCTCATTCGGCTCCTTGACATGATGTCGCGGAATCTGGGGCAGGAGTTCGATCTGGAGCAACTGGCCATGCAGGCCAACATGAGCACGACCAACTTCCGTC
This sequence comes from Lentisphaeria bacterium, assembly GCA_016287975.1. The sequence continues at coordinate 5,034 of JAEEXV010000176.1, forward strand.
GGAGTTTCCGCGAACTGACGGGGATGTCCCCCATCCAATACCTGATCGCCCTGCGCATCCGAAGGGCTGGCGATCTCCTGCTGTATCCTGGCCTGAGCGTCAAGGAAGTGGCCGAGCAATGCGGCTTCCACGACTTGAGCTACTTCTCCCGACAGTTCTGCCGCATCCTCCACGTCACACCTGGACAATGGCGCAAAAAACCGCACGGCCTCCAGTATATGCCGTGGCTGGATTGGCAGGAGGGCAGGGAATCCAACGGCATCCCGCTCAATTTCCGACACCAGTGAACCGTGACACTCCCGTAAAAAATGTAGTTTTTCGGCGATTCCGTGGAGCGGCGGACTTGCAATCCGAGCAAGAACGGCCATAGTATGTCGCAGTGATTCCAGGCCATCCGTAGATGGCTTCCGCCAGGGCGTCGCGGCCCCGTGTTTTTTCATTCCACCACCAGTTATGACATGGCTGAGTTCGGCACCTTTCAAGCAGAGACCGTTGGAAGTTTCTGCCCCACGCCATTGACCAAGGCCCCCTGGACAAAAGGCCATTTGAATGAATAACGTTTTTTGCGCATATTCACTTTCCGTGGACGCGCTCCACGCAGATCATGTCTGGCTCGCCTCAAGTCGCCCCGACTTTTCATGGAAAATGCGCAGCCCGAAGCCGAATGCCCGGCAAAGCGCCTACCGAATCCAGGCCCATGAGGCCCACGGCAGGGAACTCTGGGATTCGGGGTGGGTGAACTCGTCGGCTTCGTGCTGGATTCCATGGCAGGGCAAGCCGCTGGAAGCCGGCATGCGCATCTCCTGGAGCGTCACCCTGCGCGACGACGCGGGCGACGAATCCACGCCCGCCATGGCCCACTTCGGCATCGCGCTTCAAAACCATGCCGACTGGCGCAATGCCAGATGGATATGGTTTGACAGAAACAACTACTCGACTACCTCGCCATCCCCTTGCCTCCGCCGGGAATTCGTGCTTTCCAAAGCCGTGCGCGCGGCGACTCTGAGCGTCACCGCCCGCGGCGTCTTCGAGGCCTACCTCAACGGGAAACGCATTGGAAACGATGAATTCGCACCAGGCTGGACCGACTTCAAAAAACGTATCCAGTTCATGACCTACGATGTGACCGCATTGCTCCAAGACGGCGCAAATGCACTCGGCATGGTGATAGCGGACGGATGGTGCTGCGGCAATTTGACCACCCTGCGCCGTCGCAACGTCTTCCATCCGCACCCCGAGGCGCTCCTCCTGCTAGATGTGGAGTTCACCGACGGGACGCACCAGTTCATTGAAAGCGGTTCCGACTGGCGTGCCGCGACCGGCCCGATTCTGGCAAGCGACATCTACGACGGCGAAACCTACGACGCGCGCCTTGAAATGCCTGGCTGGAACAAACCCGGCTTCGACGATTCAACATGGATTCCGGCGGCAACGGGCGAACTCGCGCGTGAAACCCAGGCTCTCCTGATCCAGAAGATCTCGCCGCCAGTGCACGTGGTCGAAGAATTGAAGCCCGTCGCCATCCTGAATCCGCGCAAGGACGTCTTCATCTGGGACTTCGGGCAGAACATCACCGGCAAAATGCGCGTAAAGCTGCGCGGCTGGGCAGGCCGCCTCTACACCTTCACCTTCGCTGAAATGCTGGATTCCGACGGCATGCTCTACAATCTCAACTACCGCGGCGCACGGGTCACCGACTATTTCATCTGCGGCGAGGGGATGATTGAAGATGGCTTCGGCGTCTACGAACCGCACTTCACCTTCCATGGATTCCGCTACCTGCGCATCGACGGCTTCCAATTCGCCGACACCAAATTCGAGGACGTGGAGGCAACCGCGCTGGTGATGCACACGGATCTGCCGATCGGCTCGAAGTTCTGGTGCGGCAATGAAAATGTCAACCGCCTTTTCCTCAATATCCTCTGGGGGCAGCGGGGAAACTTCCTGGAAATCCCGACCGATTGCCCGCAACGCGATGAACGCCTCGGATGGACTGGCGACGCCAATATCTTCTGCGGAACGGCATTGTGCAACATGGATGCGGATTCCTTCTTCCGCAAATGGCTCGCCGACGTGCGCGATGCACAATATGAGGACGGCGCAATCCCATGCCTTGCACCGGATTGCCTGCCTGGCGGAATCCGCGTCGGGCAGGCGGCCTGGGCCGATGCCATCGTGATGGTCCCCTGGCGCGTCTACCGTGACTGCGGCGACCGCAAAATCCTCGCCGACAACTACGATGCCATGGAAAAATGGATGCATTGGCAATGCGCAAACGCAAAAGACCTAATCCGGCAGGGCCCCCAGTTGGCGGACTGGCTCACTCCCGATCCGCTCAAGTGCCCCGACGAGTTCGTCGCGACAGTGTTTTTCGCAATCACTGCCCGGATCATGGCACGCGTCGCCGACCTCCTGGGCCACCCCGGACGCGCCGAATACTATCAGGAACTCCGGACCCGAATCGAGGCCGCGGTCATCCGCGACTACGTCGATTCCGAAGGCATGCCGACCATCTGCAATCAAACGGCCTGCCTCTTGATGCTGGTCGCTGGCATCGGGAAAAACCGCGCCCTGCTGGCCGCAAAACTCCAGGCGCTCATCCAGGCAAACGGCAACCGGCTGGCGACGGGCTTCATCGGAACGGCACTGCTCAATCTGGCGCTGGCGGACAATGGCCTCGACAATGTCGCCGTGGATCTGCTCCTCCAGACCGAGTGCCCGTCATGGCTCTTCTCCGTGCTCCAGGGCGCGACTACCGTATGGGAACGCTGGGATTCATACACCCGCGAAAAGGGCTTCGGCGACGTCACCATGAACAGTTTCAACCACTACGCATACGGTGCGGTCGGCGAATGGATGATGACACGGCTGGCAGGGATCGACTGCGACTTCGAGCGCGGCGGCCTCGTCTTCGACGCCAGGTTTGATGCGCGCCTGCGGGAATGCAGGGCGCGCCGCGAAACGGTCTTCGGCACCGCGACCAGCCATTGGACGCTTGCGGACGGCTCGTGGCATTGGGACTTCACCGTCCCCGCCAACGCGCCCGCTGTCGTTGTGATCTCCCGCCAAGGCGCGCTGCTGGACAATATCCCAGTGAAACGCGGAATCTATTCAGTCTTGCCTGGCACGCACACCGTGGCGGTCGCCGAATCGCCCTAACGGAACTGCATCCTCCGTACGGTCTCCTTCCACGTCTCGGGCTTGCCTTGAAAGAACCCCGTCTGGACGCGGTAGGCTGCGGTCGTTCCCTTCGGGAACGTGCAGTCCCGATAGTCGACAAAGTAGTCCTTGCGGTAGATGCCGCGGTCCCAGACCATGCGGGCCACCCCATGGTGGTTCACGCCCGCCAGGAAACGGGTCGCCACCCCCCGCCCGCCCCTGGCGTCAAACCACGCCACCAGCGGACACGCCTTCCCCTTGAGCGCGAATGCGCCATCCCCCTTGAAGACGTAGGCGACTTCCTTCCCGTTGGCATCCAGCGCGAGCATCTCGGTGAACTCGACGCGCCACGGATGCATGAAATGGTACATCAAATGCAGTCTGACATCCTTGTCGGCGGTGACTTCGACGGATTCTTCCAGGACATCGTTGCACAGGGTGAAGCGGTATAGAATGCTGAAGTCACGCATCTGCGCGAATTTGGCAAACTCGATTTTACGCCCCATCACAGGGCCATTCCTGAGTTCCTCGGCGGTGACCTCCCTGCCGTCCTGCAGAATCGTGATGCTTCGCACCTCCTCGGCATGGCCAGTCTCGACATGCCCTGATCCGCAGAACCCCTCCTTGTCGGCGTAGGAAAAGACGGTGCCATAATGCGCCCCAGGCGAATCCAGGCACATCTTGTGGTTGGCATAGTCGATTCTGTTGATGTTCCAGCGCTTGGCCTTGTCAAGGCGCAAAACGGTCTTCCCCGCCGCAATCGGGATCGAATCAGGAAGTTGCTCGGGAGTCAGGGCAAATGCCGCCAACGGCAATAGACAGAGCAAAAGCAATCCCTTCATGGTCTTTTCCCTCATTCAGCAGGTTCTTTCCGAATCATCAAAAGCACGCCGACTTCCCTGGGAGCCAGCGTGACTCTGACTTTGTCCCCCTCCATTGCGGCATGGGCGGCGGCGGGAAGAAGCAGGCGGCATCCATAGCCAGGGGGGACTGGAAGGACCGCGCCCGAAAAGGGCCTCCCCGTCGCATTGAAAAGCGTGTAAAGCACTTTGCCTCCGCCTGCGGCGGCGAAGCGGTTGGCGTAGACGAACGGCGCCAGAGTGTCGACCAGCGGCTCGATGTCGCCCACAAAGCATGCGGCGTTCTCGTGGAGGATCCTGGAGTATTCCTCGCTGTAGCGCCCGCCAGAATTGAAGACGCCGTCGCCGTTGAACAGCATGATGTCCTTGGCGTTCTTCGGCCCGCCGACATTGAGTTCAAAAAGGCGGCATTCGGGAAAGTAGAAGCGGAAGAGATTGATCTGCAGGGGGCGCAAAGGCGACTGGCGGCGGCAAATGTCGTAACTCAATGCGCCGTCCAGATGCGCCGCCGCAAAGTCCGCCTGCGGGAACTCCGCGAGCAGCAGCGTCTCTGGCGGCACCGCCTCCCGAATGAGTTCCAGCGAACGCCCCAGCGCCTGGAGCCAGATGTGCTGGCCGTATTCGCCAAAGAGGTGCCGATGCGCTTTGCTCAGGCAGATGTAGCCGCGGTGGCCGTATTCGTCCAGGCGCACGCCGTCGGCCCCAGTCTCCCTGACCACCCGTTGGATGTCCGCCGCGACTTTCCGCAGATACGCCTCGTCGTTCAGGCACATGCAATAGGAGTAGTAGTTGCAGACCACGCCTTCGGGCGTCTGGGGATTGCGGGGACACTGATGCGGGTCGCGCCACGCCGCATTGATCACCGCATGGCGGGGTGCCTCGGTCCGCCCGTACTTGGAGTTGCCGCAAACAATCACTGGATCGGTGTAGAGCAGCGCGATCTTGCCCTTTTCACGCACCTCGCGGATCTGCTGTCGGAAGCGCGGCAGACCGCCCCATTGCGGGTTGTAGCCATCGTAGTCGCCTCGGTTGAAAAGATAGCGCCGTTCGCCGCTGAAGGGATCGCGCGCATAGCCGAAACTGGCACGCATGTGTTCCTCGGCGCGCGCCCCAAGTTCCGCGAAATCCTCCCATTTCGTGTTCCACGGCGCCAGCGGCGAACTCGACCACCAGTTGTTGATCTCGCAAATGTCGTTCTTGGGGACGAACGCCTCCGCGTCCCACGTCGGGCCAGTGTAGAGTTCGCCGCTGCAGCCAAACCCCGCCAGATAGTTGAACTTGGCGGAAAGCCTCCCTGGATAGGGACGGAATTTCCAGACCGACTTCGCCCATCGGGCATACTGGCTAAGCGGCGTCTTCCAGTTGCCTGCATGAGAGCCCAGCACCGTCACTGGAAACGCCTTCGGCGCGGCGCCTGGCCTCAAGGTGACGCGCTGGTAGTCCACCGCCATCGCGCTGCCGTTCCCGTCTGGCAGGCGAAACTGGTAGAAGTAGAGCGACAAATCATTGCGCGCCGCCACGCTCGGCGGGCGGATGATGCTTTCCGCTGGCGGAGTGCGCCCGCGGCGCATGGAAAAGGCCTTCGCCAGGCCGCTGGGGTCCTTGACCTGCAAAAAGACCCCGCCGCCGTTTTCAGGCGAAAACAGATCCAGCATCTGCCACCAGGCGTCGTTCTCGCCGTAAATGCTACGCAGATACGCAGGGCGGTCGCCGATGACGCCGCCGCCCCACGGGAAGCAATAGTAGTCGGGCGCAGTGTCCCCCAGCAGCAGTCCGTCGATTTGCGGAAACGCCGTCTTGACCGCGACCTCCTTGCCCGCCGCCAGCGCCAGCCGAAGCGCAATCGCCTCGCCCTCCGCGGCGCATTGGAATGCCGCCGTGATCTGCTCCGAAAAGACGAGCGTCGCCGCAAAGCCCTTGTCGGTGGTCTTCAGCGACTGGATGCGCGCGCCCGACGCATTCAACGTCTTGCCGTTGTCGAGTTTCAGGCGAAAGAGTTCCGATTGCCTCGGATAGCGCAGAACCGACCGCGCCAGGTCGGCGGAATACAGTTCCGCCAGGCGCAAGCCATCGGCAGTGTCGAACTTCGCGACGACGCGGCCCGTGTCGATGACGATGCAGTCCCCAGAGCGCGTGCAGACGCGCGCCACGGCATGGACCTTGCCTTTGGCGGGCTTCATCGTAGGCGCCAGGTTCATCTGCTTGAAGATGCCGCGGGAAGTGTATTTGAACGTCACGCGCGCCAGCCCCTTGTGCGCCAGGCGAACCCCGTAGCAACTGTCATCCAGTGGCAGCGTCGCGGCAAACGTCCCGCCCCTTTGCCGAAACGGAAGCGGAGTCGCCGCATCGCCGCCCGAGCAGAGCGCCACCCCCGAAACCTCGGCCGCCTGCACTGTGATCTCGACTGGGGCGGCAAAGTCAATGGCGTCGCGGTTGAACTCCACTTTAAGTTCAGCGCCTGCGGATTTGACTTCGCTCAAGGCGCGCGGCAGTCTGCCGCCTGGCGTCCCAGGCGACCAACTCGCCTCCTCCGCCGCCAGCAGGGCGCAGAACGCCAGGGAAAGAAGCAATGGATGCAGCAAGCGCATGGCGACCACCTATTTCTTCCAGAGCCACTCGACGCCGTTTCGGTCATATACGCAGAAAGTGTACGCCTGGTCCCAGTCGGCGAAAACGGCATAGTCGGTCGGCGCGACGTGCCCGTCCAGAAAGAGCATGTTCGTCCGCCCGCCGTGACGCAGGCTGATGCGGCCCGTCCCAGGGTTGCTGCCTGTGCTTGCCCAGTTGTTCTTGAGCGTCATCAACTGGCATTGCGGATAACTGCCGCGCTCGTTCGGCCCCGTCAGGCTGTCGCAGATCAACATCATGCGGGTCGGCGATTGCGCGGCCTTGGCAATGAGCATGCAGGAGACCTTGGCTGGGTCGAACTGCTTGACGCAATTCATTTCCAGAAGCCAGCGTGGATACTGGTTGACGTGCGCGGGCGCGCCGTAGCCGATCTTTTCCCAACTGACGTTCCCCTTCTCGGCGGGACAGAAGACCATCTTTGTCTTCACTGGCAGGCACCCCGTGTTCACCCCCGCGAAGGAAGTGTCCGAGACGTTCGCCGCACCCAGCGCGACCGCCCAGCCGCGGTTGGGCGCCAGCGCCAGCGGGACGTAGCCATCGTAGTCGTCGCCGTAGAAGTTGAAGGCCAGCCCGATCTGCTTCTGGTTGCTGGCGCAGGAAACGGCGCGCGCCTTCTCGCGGGCCTTGCTGAGCGCTGGCAGCAGCATCGACGCCAGAATCGCGATGATGGCGATGACCACCAGGAGTTCAATGAGCGTGAAAAAAGCGGCATGACCTTCTCGGCACTGTCTTGACATCGGCTTGCAATCCTCTGCTGGGTTTGGCGTGGCGACATCCGCCGCCGAATGAGCAAACGCCCCGCCCCGCTCGGGGCGACATTGGGCTTTGTGCTTATTATAGAACAAATTGCCTGCCTGTCAATATCCGTTCTGTCCATTAAATATGACGAAATGACCAAATGCTGAACCCAGTGGCTCCCCCGCTGGAAAACCCGCAATGGCGCATCTCGCCGCCATCGGCCTGGGCGCCTGGCCGCCTACGCCCTCGCCGAGCCCTTTCGGCGGCGGCGCCTCAAGCGATCCGCCCGCCCGTGACCTGGAATACCCGCAGGTCGTCTGGCAGCCCCGGCGGCAGCGCCGTCCCCGCGAAGAGCACCTGTCCCGAGGCGGCGAGCTTCGCGAGGAAGACCTCGCGCCGCACGGAGTCGAGTTCGCCCAGCACGTCGTCCACGAGCATCGTGATCTCGCCCGCCCCGCGCTCCGCGCGCAGCAACTCCAGCGCCGCGAGCTTCAAGGCGATGGCGGCGGTGCGGCACTCGCCCTCGCTGCCATAGTGCGTGAGCAGCCGTCCGTCCAGCAGGCACGCCAGGTCGCTGCGGTGCGGGCCGAGCCGTGTCGAGCCGTCGCGGCAGTCCCGCTCGTATGACTTCGCCAGCGCGCCGCCGAAGAGCGCGGCGACCTCGCCCTCCTCCTCGCCGCACGGTCCCATCAGATGCGCGCATCCGCACAGGAACCCCACCGTCAACTGCCGCCCGTCAGGGAAGAACTCCGCCGAGAGCGGCGTGAGCGCCTCGTTCAACTGGCGCACGCAGCGCTGCCTGGCGGCCTCCAGGCGCGAGCCGTGCTGCACCAGCACCTGGTCCCACGCCGTCACCGTCTCCCGCGGATACCGCTCTGGCGCCTTCAGCATCGCATTGCGGCTCTTCAGCGCCTCGTTATAGCCCTGCAGCGCCATCATATACGGCAGCGACAACTGGCACAGCGCGATGTTGAGGAAGCGCCGCCGCAGCGCGGGCGCGCCCTTGATGAAGGCGAGGTCCTCTGGCAGGAACGCCGCGCACACCAGCCGCGAGATGAACTCGCTGGCGCGGTGCACGACCACGCCGTCCACCAGCAGCCTGCGCTCCCCGCCGTTCGCGACGCCGAGGCGCGTCACCCGCCCCGCCCCGTCCTCGACCTCGCCGAAGAGCGTGAAGCCGCCCTTGCCCGCCGCGACCAGATAGTTCAGCTGCGACGTGCGGAAGCTCCGCAGCAGCGACAGATAGTAGACCGCCTCCAGGAGATTGGTCTTGCCCTGGCCGTTCCGCCCCAGGAAGGCATTCACCCCTGGCGCAAACGACACCTCCTGGTGCGAATAGTTGCGGAAATTGTCCAGGACCAGCCGACGCAGCATCGCTCATCTCCAGGCGGTCGCCCGCCGAAACGCAAAGAGCCGCCTCCCGCCGACCCACGCCTCCAGCAGCAACTCCCGCCGCGACAGCACCGCCCGCACCGTAAGCCCCGACTTCCCCTCGTTCCCCGAGGCCACATCCACCAGCCCGCTGTCCAGAAGCGACTCCCGCAGCTGCCGCGCCGCCGCCGCCCGAGCCTCCGCAGGCAGCGCGCCCTCCTGCGCCTCCGCCACCGCCAGCCCGACCTCGGGCACCGCAAACGCATCCCCCGACTGCGCCACCGCCCCCTGGCGCCACTCGCGGAACTCCTTCGACGCCACCAGCGCGC
>JAEEXV010000177.1 GCA_016287975.1 Lentisphaeria bacterium
CAGGCGCGTCTCCCCGCCCCACGGCGGCCGCCACGCGAGGTGGTCGCGCTCCCACCGCGCCGTCGATTCCAGCTGCGGGCAGCTCCAGCCGTGCCCGAGGAGCCCCGTCCGCGCCGACGTCGAATCATACACCAGCTGCAGCGCCATCCGCAGGGCCGGCGGGAAGTTCGCCTCCTCCGTCGAGCGCACCACCACGTACCCGGTGCGCTCCAGCAGCGCCTTCCCCGCGCACGGCGGGCGCCACTCGAACGACACCCGCCCGCGCCCGGCCGCAAGGAGGCACAGGCATAGCAGCAGCGGCATGAGGAGCAGGCGGGACGGGACGGCGCGGCACATGAACAGGGACTCCTTCGGGGACAGGGGCGGAGCGCGGGACACCAAGGATTCGCGGCACAAAAACTGACAGATGACATTAATTTATCGCCGGATCATGTTTTGTCAAATGCGCTGTTCCTCAAGATGGTCGGTTCTGAAACTTGGTATCCCGGCTTTCCGCATCGCCTTCTCGCCTTCACGCCGACTCGAACCATCGCCTTCTCGCCTTGCCGCCGACTCAACTTTGCCGCCTCGGTAATTAGGCAGTTACCGACCCTCATGGGGAACAGAGCGATGTCAAATTGGGCAGGATGAAAGACGTCTGATTTGACGAGGGTGGCTTGCAATTTTCGTTGGGAAGGGCATAGTAACCTTGTTGCCGCGCCAATGCGGAGCGAATGGGATGGACTGCCATGCGGATAGCGCACATACTGCGGAGATTTTCGTTTACGGAGTGGGGGGGCACGGAGACGGTGGTGTGGAGCACCGCCCGCAAACTGGCGGGGATGGGGCACGACCAGACGATCTTCGCGACGCGCGCCTGCTCCGAGGTGGGGGACGAGGTGCGGGAGGGGCTTCCGATTCGGCGGCTGGGCTATTTCTATCCGTGCTTCCCGATGATCGCCTGGCGGCGCATCGCGCTGGACAAGAAGGGCGGAGATCCCGTGGTGCCTGGGCTGGGGCGGGCCGTGCGCGGGGGCGGCTTCGACCTGCTGCATCTGCACACGGGCGGGCGGATGGCGCAGGCGGCGGTGCAGGCGGCGCGGGGCGTGCCGTATGTGATGACCTTCCACGGCGGATGCTATGACGTGCCGCCCTCGGAACTGGAGGAGATGCTGCGGCCGACGCGGGGCATCCTGCGCTACGGGCGCATCGTCGATGCGCTGATGGGGTGGCGGCGCGACCTGCTGGCGGGCGCGGCGGGGCTCATCTGCCTGGGGAAGGCCGAGGAGGCGATGCTGCGCCAGCACTATCCCGACGCCAACGTCGTCCTGCTGCCGAACGGCGTGGAGCCGACGCGGTTCCGCGAACCGCCGACGGTGGATGCGCGGGAACGGCTGGGGATCCCGCCTGGGCGGAAACTCATTTTGTGCGTCTCGCGCATCGACTACCAGAAGGACCAGAAGTTCGCGGTTTCGGCGCTCGCGGAACTGTGCCGCCAGGGGGAGGATGTGCATCTGCTGCTGATCGGCCCTGTCAGCGTGCCCCGCTACGGCGAGGAACTGCGCGCGCTGATCCAGGAGCAGGGGATGGAGGCGCGCGTCACCATTGTTGCGGGGCTGCCCGCGGGCGACCCGCTGCTGATGGCCGCGTACCGCCAGGCGGATGTCTTCCTGCTGCCTTCGCGGCACGAGCCCTTCGGCATCGTCGTCCTGGAGGCGTGGAGCGCGGGGCTGCCGGTCATCGCCTCGGCCGTCGGCGGCCTGCGCGACCTGGTGGAGGACGGCGTGGACGGGCTCGCCTTCCAGCCTGGCGACCTGGCGTCATTCCTGGATGCGTGGCGGCGTCTTCCCGCGCGTCGGGATGCGCTGATTGCCGCCGCCACACGCAAGGTGGACGGACAGTACACGTGGGACGCCATCGCCGCGCGCCTCGCGTCGTTCTATGGGCAAATCGCGGCGCGACGGGTGAAGCCATGAGACTGCCTTCAGACACCTACTGCAATCCGCTGCCGCTGCCGGAGATTCCGCGCGGCTTCTTGTGCGACGGCGTGATGCCGGACTTTCGGGAGCAGGCCGATCCCGAAGTGCTCTACGACGGCGGCGCGTGGTACATGTATCCCTCGGGGGGGCAGGCCTACGTCTCGCGCGACCTGGTGCACTGGGACTACCACCCGATCGAGATCGACCACCCCCTCGGCTATGCGCCGTCGGCGTGCCGCTGCGGCGAGCGCATCCTCCTCACCTCCAGTCGGCACTGGAAGACGGGGCGGGCCTCCATCTGGGCGGCGCCTGCGCCGCTGGGGCCCTTCGTGGACCTGGGGACGCCCGTCGACCGCGACGGCCGTCCGCTGGAACTCTACCTCGACCCCGCGCTCTTCTGCGACGACGACGGACGCCTCTACCTCTACTGGGGCTACTCCAACGGCGAGGAGGGGACGATCTGCGGCGCAGAGATGGATCCCGCGAATCCGACGCACGCCATCGGCGGCATCCGCACGCTCCTGCGCTTCGACGGCGCCAACGAATGGGAGCACTACGGCGAGCACCACGAGCACACGGGCTACGGCTGGGACGAAGGCGTCTCGATGTTCAAGCACAGCGGGGAATACTATCTGCAGTACGCGGCGGACGGGACGGTCTTTCGGAACTACTGCTGCGCCGTCAGCCGCTCCTCTGCGTCGCCGCTGGGGCCGTTCTCCACGCCGAGGCTGATGCTGCGTTCGCCGCACGGATTCGTCAACGGCACGGGCCACGGGGGGATGACGGCGGGCCCGAACGGGAGCGTCTGGCAGTTCTACACCTGCAGGATCGCGCGGATGCACCAGTTCGAGCGGAGAATCGGGATGGACCGCGTGGTCTTCGACGCGGAGGGGAATCCTACGGTTCCTGTGACCAGCGCGCCGCAGTCGGTCTCGGGCGGCGACCTGGGGCTGGTGGCGGTGACGGAGAACAAGCCCGCGACCGCCACCAGCACGCAGCCGTTTGCGGGCGCCATGATGGCGGTCGACGGCTGCACCCACACCTGCTGGGCGCCCATGGCGGACGATCCCGCCCCCGCGCTCACCGTCGACTGCAAGGGCGTCTTCGGGATGTGCGCGCTGCGGCTGGTGTGGGCGGAACTCGACCTCGACTACGGGGCGGGGCGGACGCCAGAGCCCGTCCGCTATGAGGTGCGCTTCTACGACGCGGCGCACGCCGAGGTGACTGGCTCGCGGCTTGACTGCCGCGGCAACACCCGCGACCTCAATGTCGATTTCCGCGCCTTCGCGCCTGTCCAGGCGCGCTATGCGAGCATATTCATTGACCGTAAGGACGCGCGCGTGCGGCACGGCCTCACCGACTTCACGCTGTTTGCGCCTCCAGGCTGAACGCAGTCCCGCGAGGCGGCGCGGGAGTGGCCGAGGGGAAGGCTATGGCTGGATGCCCCGTGTGAGTTGTCGGGTGACGGAGAGGGCGTCCTCGACGAAGGCAGCGATGCGGTCGAGGTCGAGGGTGCCGATGGTGTCGAGGGGGGTGTGGAAGTCGTTGAACTTGGAGTGGGTGTTGAACCAGAGCGTCGGGATGCCGATGCGGTCGAAGTTCTTGTCGTCGCCGCCCCGCTTGATGGGGAGGATGCCGTATGGGGTGTCGAAGGCGGGCAGGAGTTCGGGGCGGCCGACATGGACGACATCCTGGCCGAAATACATCCCGATGCTGTCGAAGTTGAGGAAGAAGCGCCACTTGCGGTCGGGATGGGCGTTGACGAAGGCCTCGCTGCCAGTGGCGTAGCCGCCGTGGGCGCAGTATTCCTCGGCGTCGAAGGAGGCGAAGTCGAAGGTCCATTCGGGGCATTCGTCCTTGAGCAAACGGGCGAGTTCGAGGAGGGCGGCGACGCCCGAGGCGTTGTCGCAGGCGGCGGGGCCGATGGGCGCGGCGTCGTGGTGCGCGCCGAAGACGGCGCGGCAGGGGCCAGTGCCGAGGCGGGTGGCGACGACGTTATGGGAGGTGTGCGGGAAGGTGTCGGCGTCGATGGCGAGATGGAAGCGGTGGTGGCGGTTGCGCGCGAGGTAGTATGCGCCTTCCTCGGCGACGACGGCGGTGCCGAGTGTCTTGAGCAGCGGCGAGCGCTGGATCTTGGTGCTGGCGGCGCAGGTGGTGTGGTAGGTGGCGTCGCTGATGAAGACCGCGGCGGCGGCTCCCAGGCGGTCGAGGTCCTCGGCGACGCCGTTGCGTCCTCGGATGTCGCTGGCGTCGGAGAAGAACTCGACGACGCAGAGGCGCCCCGCGACCTGCTCCCGCGTGAGGTGTGCAATGGCATCCACGTCGAGCCAGAGGGGGACGCCCTCGACGCGGGCGGAGCGCGAGAAGAAGCAGGGGAGGGCGCCAGGGACGGGGGAGGCGCCCGCGTCGAGATCCAGGAACTGCATGCCGCCGAAGCGCCAGCCCGTGGTGTCGAAGGGCTCCTGCGCGACCTGGGTGTAGCCGATGGCGCGGAACTGCGCCGCGATGTAGTCGGCGGCGGCGGCGACGCCAGGGGAGCCGACGTGGCGGGACGGGTGGATGCAGAGGGCCTCCAGGCGGGAGGCGAGGGCGCGGGTCAGTTGATGCATTGGCGTCAGTCGAGTTCCATGTAGTAGGTGGTGAAATCGAGGTGCTTCTGGAAGCCCGCGCGCTCGTAGGCGCGGCGGGCGGGGGCGTGGGCCCAGTCGAGGCCAGTGGTGACGCTGACCACCTTGATGCCGGTGGCGCGGAAGTGGTCGAGGGCGTATTTGTACATGCACTGGCCGATGCCCTTGAGACCCGTGGTCTTGAGCGCGCCGTTGTTGCAGATCTCGGCGTGGACGCCGTTGACCTTCCACGTGATGAAGCCGACGACCAGCCCCTCGTGCTCGCAGACGGCGATGCCGTAGTTGCCGCTGTCGATCTGCCATTTGACCTGAAGCCCCTTGGACTCCGCGTCCCCCGCGGGGTTCAGGATGTCGGAGATCCGATCTCCGAGCGCCTCGCGCGACATCTGGCGGATGGGGCGCCACGCGAGGTTCGCGATCTCCATGACGGTCTTCAGGTCTTCTGGGCGGTATTCACGCATGTTCATAATGGTGCGATGGCTCCTTGTTGGTGAGATGGGGAAGGGGGTGATTTGAGGACACGCGGAAATATAACGCCTGCCCCCGCATTTGCCGTCTCCGCTGCCAGCGGGCTTGCCCGCTTGGGGAACATGGTGGTATATTATGGCCGATCACGGGGGATGGCGGTTAGGAGCAAGGAGCGGCGATGGGCGTGCAGAATGTGCTGGTGACAGGGGGCGGACGCGGGATTGGGGCGGGGATTGTGCGGGCGCTGGCGGCGGCGGGATGCCGCGTCGGCTTCTGCGGGCGCAAGTCGGCGTCGGAGATGGCTGGTGCCGCGGAGGCGCTGGCGCGCGAAAACGGCGTGGAGGTGCGCTACTACCAGTGCGACGTCGCCGTGGAGGCCGACCGCGCGCGGCTGCTGGAGGCGTTTCAGGCGGACTTCGGCGCGCTGCATGTCCTGGTGAACAACGCGGGGGTGGCGCCGCTGGTGCGCGCGGACCTGCTGGAGATGGGCGCGGAGAGTTTCGAGCGGGTCATGCGCACCAACCTCGAAGGACCGTTCTTCCTGACGCAGGCCGCCGCGAAGCGGATCCTGGCGGCGGGCGACGGGGTCTTCCGATGCATTGTCAACATCGGCTCGGTCTCGGCGGACTACGCGAGCATCAACCGCGGCGAATACTGCCTCTCGAAGGCCGCCGTGGCCATGGCCACGAAACTGTGGGCGGTGCGCCTGGCCGACGACGGCATCCCCGTCTACGAGATCCGCCCTGGCGTCATCAAGAGCGACATGACCAGCGTGGTCACGGCGAAATACGACAAGATGATCGCCGAAGGGCTGACCTTGCAGCGCCGCTGGGGGATGCCCGAGGATGTCGGCCGCGCCGTGCGGATGCTGGTCTCAGGCGCGCTCGGCTATTCGACGGGGCAGGTCATCAACATCGACGGCGGCCTCACCGTGGAGCGCTTCTGAACATTGCGCTGCATCCTCTTGATACGATGCCGCCTCCGCCATCTGCCAGACTAACCGCGTTGCCAGACTTGAAGCACAATCAGCGGTTTTAGCCTGTGCATTTAGAACAGCAAGTGGCGTTTCGCAGAGCGGTCGATGAAAAGTTATGGATATGCCGTTGCAAAAATCATTTTGATGATTAACTCATAGAATTTTACTTGTCATCCTCCTAAAAATGTCGTAACCTTTTACAAAATGTCGTAACCTTTTACGGATGGCGGATGCCACTTTGTAGAAGAATTTACTCGGATATCCGTAAAAAAACTTCAAAGTGCGTTGCAAAAGGCGAATGACATGGTATCTTATAAATTATCCAATCGGAAATCCATAAAAATTCTTTACAGGAAATCTTTGGCCAATGGAACGGGACTTCTATCTGAAACAACTGCTTGAGCGGCTGGGCAACGGGCTGATCAAGGTCGTCACAGGCATACGCCGCTGCGGCAAATCCTACTTGGTCTTCACGCTTTTCAAGAATCATCTGCTGGAGGAATGCGGTGTGCCAGCCGACCAGATCATCTCGCTGGCGCTGGACGACGATTCCAGCAGCAGACTGAGAAACCCCAGGCTGCTCGGCGAGTACCTCCGTGAGAGAATCACCAGCAAAAGCGAACGCTTCTACGTTCTCATCGATGAAATCCAGTACTGCTACCGAATCAAGCGCGACGACACCGATGAATCACAGGTTGCGGCTGAGGACCGAGACTCTCTTTACATCACATTCTACGATGTTCTCAACGGGTTGCTGCACCTAGGGAATGTGGAGGTCTTTGTCACAGGAAGCAATTCCAGAATGCTATCCGACGATGTGAAGACCATTTTCAGGGGGCGCGGTGACGAAATCCGCATCCATCCCTTCTCGTTTGCGGAGTATCACTCCTGCATTCAGGGCGACAGACTGGATGAATGGGACGACTATCTGACATACGGAGGGATGCCTTTGGCTGTTCTGGAACGGAACGAGGCGAGGCGTCGGGCCTACCTGACCAGTCTGTACGAAGAGGTGTATCTGAAGGACCTCGTCGAGCGGAACGACATCCGCGACCTTCCGCTGCTGGAGAGTCTGCTGGATGTCCTAAGTTCTTCGGTGGGCTCGCTGACGAATCCAACCAGGCTTGCGAACGCCCTCAACTCAGCCAACAGGCAGAAGGACACGACCGCCAACACCATTGAACAGTACATCCGCCACCTGATGCAGGCGTACCTTTTCAATAAGGCCAAGCGGTATGACGTGAAGGGAAAGAAGTACCTGGAGACACCGTACAAACTCTACTCGGAGGATGTGGGAATTCGGAACGCGCGGCTGAACTGGCGGCAGCAGGAGCGTATGCATCTGATGGAAAACATCATCTACAACGAACTTGTAAGACTGGGGTATGCCGTGGATGTGGGAGTCGTGAATGTGGAAAGCCGCAAGGGCGGCGTGCGCGAAATGCGGCAGCACGAAATCGACTTCGTCATCAACCAGGGATTCGAAAGAATCTACATCCAGTCCGCATTCGCGATGGAGACGGAGGAGAAACGCAACCAGGAGCTTCTGCCTTTCCGCCATTGCCGTGATGCCTTCCGCAAAGTCATCGTGTCAGGCGGCACAGAGAGGCTGTGGAAGGACGAGGAGGGATTCGCGCACATCGGGGTCATTCCCTTCCTGTTGAATGCAGGAGAGGTCCTGCCTTCCGCATAGGCGCTGTTCCCCAAGAGGGTAGGCGATTGCCTGGGTGACGCCCCGAAAATGGTTGCCACGGCGGCCTCGCCGTGGCGGCTTGTTGAATGGACGGCTGTCGATTTTGGAGCCCTGGCTGCATCTGGTGGCGGGCCTGACTGGATGCCGCAGGCTCGGCGGACCGCCACGGCGGCCGCCGTGGCAACAACTTCGGGGATGAAAATGGCGGCGGTTGCCAACCCGTATGGGGAATTGCGCGGACACCTCGCGCGCCAGCGTGGTCGGCGCCGCCGACTTGACGTTCGCGAAGTCGCGCACTGAGCCGAGCGTCTCGCCCGCCGCGACGTGGAAGATGGTCTCCTACATGTGTCTTAACCTCCTGGAATCAACGAATTTTCATGAATAATTCCCCCCAGGTTGCCATTTTTGTCCGTCGGGTTGATTGCAGATTTTGATTCGCGGTATATATTAAGGAGTTTTTCCGCGCATCTGCCAGGCGGTGCTTTTGTTTCCGGCCGCCGCCGCATAGTGTGCAAGCACTTTATTGGCAGATGTTTTTTGCGGATTACGAAAAGGTCCCCCCTGGGGGAGCCGTGCATGGGTTTTCCCGTGGATGGCGCATCCAGGGGGTCTCAAGTCCGGAAAGACCAGGCGAGGCGTGCCCGTCGTGGCGTGTCCCGCCGCAAACCAACAACCAGAAGAGAAGCAAGCCATGAAAGTGAGAGCATCGGTGAAGCGGATGTGCAACAATTGCCGCATTGTGAAGCGCGGCGGCATTGTCCGTGTGATTTGCAGCAAGAATCCCCGTCACAAGCAGCGCCAGGGGTAGGAGCGGTTCCCTCCTCGGCATTTGGCCGACGGAACACGAATGTAGCGTAAACAATTTTCAGGAAGCACGAAAATGCCCAGAATCCTTGGTGTTGACATCCCGAACAACAAGAAGACAATCGTCTCGCTGACCTACATCTACGGCATCGGCCCCGCCACCGCGGCGAAGATCTGCGACCTGGCGAAGATCGATCCCGACCTGAAGGCGAGCAAACTGACCGAATCCCAGGTCGGCGCCATTCTCCAGATCCTCCAGGAGCACTTCACGGTGGAAGGCGACCTGCGCCGCCAGATCGCGCAGAACATCCGCCGCCTCATCGCGATCGGCTCCTACCGCGGGACCCGTCACCGCAAGAATCTCCCGGTGCGCGGCCAGCGCACCCGCACGAACGCCCGCACGCGCAAGGGCAGCAAGAAGACCGTCGGCGCGATCCGCGACCGCACCGAGCGCAAGACGGCCGCGTCGGCCGCCGAGGCGAAGGCCGCCGGCAAGAAATAGCGCGGCAGCCCCCGTCGTCTGAGTTGTAGAGAGTTTTCACCTTTTAAGGAATGGGCGCAGGTGCGTCCGGGAGAAAGATCATCATGGCAGAAGAGACCACGAAAGTCGCCGCCCCAGCGGAAAGCGCCGCTGGCAGCACTGCGGAAGTGAAGGTCCGCCGAGTCAAGGGTTCGCGTCAGATCATGGACGGTGTCGTCCATGTCGAGTCCACCTTCAACAACACCCGTGTCGTCATCACGGACAAGCAGGGCAATGTCCTGGCTTGGAGCACGGGCGGCAAGCTGGGCTACAAGGGTTCGCGCAAGAGCACCGCGTATGTGGCGCAGCTGATTGCGACGGATGCCGCGAAGAAGGCGATGACGACGTACAATCTCAAGGAAGTGGAAGTCGAGGTGAAGGGGCCTGGGGCCGGCCGTGAGAGCGCGGTCCGCGGCATTGCGCAGGCGGGTCTGGAGATCACGGTGCTGCGCGACGTCACGCCGCTGCCGCACAATGGCTGCCGGCCTCCGAAGCGCCGCCGTGTGTAATGCTGTTTCCTCCCCTGCATTCCGGGGACGCCTGGATTGGCAGGATTGTGTTTGACGGACGCACGGATGTGTTTTAAGTGCCATCAATGAAGGAGGATTTTTAATGGCAGGATTTGATACCTTTGAGATGCCCAAGGCGCTGGTGATGGATGAGACGACAGCGACGTCGCGCTATGCGATGTTCATTGCCGAGCCGTGGGAAAATGGATTCGGGAACACGATCGGCAACGCCCTGCGCAGGGTGTTGCTGACGATGCTGGACGGCGTGGCGGTGAAGTGCATCCGCATTGACGGAGTGAAGCACGAGTTCAGCGCGATCGAGGGCGTGATGGAAGATGTGATGGAGATCATCCTGAACATCAAGAAGCTGAAGTTCCGCTGCGACGGGGAGCTTCCGCGCACTCTGGAGCTGGTTGCGACGAAGCCAGGGGATGTGACGGGGGCGGACATCCGCGAGGACGGCGTGGCGCAGGTCCTGAACAAGGATCTGAAGCTGTGCACGCTGACGAAGGACTTCACGGACCGTCCGTTCCGCATCGAGATGGATCTGGCGCGCGGCCGCGGCTATTGTCCGAGCGAGCTCAACAAGGACGACGACCAGCCGATCGGGTCGATTCCAGTGGACTGCCTGTTCAGCCCGATTGAGAAGGTGCGCTACTTTGTGCGTCCCTGCCGCGTCGGCGAGCATACGGACTACGACCGTCTGGAGCTTGAGGTGTGGACGGACGAGCGGGTGGAGCCGAAGGCCGCGGTGCTTCGCGCCGCGGCGATTCTGCGCGAGCACCTGTCGGTCTTTGCGGAGAACGATTCCGATGCCGCGAGCGCCCCGAGCGCGTCGGGCCTGTCGTCTGAGGATCTGGCGCTGGTCCAGGTTCTGATGATGAACGTCGGGGATCTGGAGTTGTCGGTGCGTTCGGTGAACTGCCTGAACGGGGACAACATCCATTTTGTCGGCGAATTGGTTCAGCGTTCCGAGAACCAGATGCTGAAGTGCCGTAACTTTGGCAAGAAGTCCCTGTCCGAGATCAAGGAGAAATTGGGCGAGCGCGGGCTGAGTCTTGGGATGACGTTGAAGGATAATGTACTTGACGAGTTGGTGCGGCGCCAGGCCTCACAACTTCAAAACACTGCGAAGGAGCAATCGAAATGAGACACCGTGTCGCGACATTCAAGATCAACCGTAGTGCGGCCCATGTGCGTTCGCTTCTGGCGAATGCGGTGTGCAGCCTGATCGAGCACAGCCGGATCGAGACCACGCTGGTGCGTGCCAAGCGGATCCGCCAGTTGGCGGAGCAGATGGTGACGCTGGCGAAGAAGGGCACCCTGCATGACGTTCGGAACGCGGTTTCCAAACTGCACCGCAAGGACATCGTCCACAAGCTCTTCGCGGAGATCGGGCCGTCCTTCATGAAGCGCCAGGGCGGTTACACCCGCATCATGAAGCTTGGTCCGCGCATTGGCGACGGCGCCGAGATGTGCATTCTGGCGTTTGTGGAAGCGGATTCGAAGGAGGAGAAGGCTGCATCCGAGAAGCCCGAGGCGGCCGCTGCGGCGGAGGCCCCGGTGGCGGACGCTCCTGCTCCTGCGGAGAAGTAGTCTTCCGTAGACGGCGTAGCGTATGTCCCGACCGGCAGCGCTGCTGATTCCAGGCAGTGCTGCCGGTCTTTTGGTAATGCGGCGGTTGTTTTTTTCATTTCACCAAGAAAGCAAGTTATTGGTTCATCATTATCGGCGATGTTTACCCTGCTGGACACGGAGGTCTTTCCCAAGCGACGGCTGACTGCGAAGCGCTATCGTCACGAGTGCGGCCTGGAGGTGGTGAGCCTGGAGGCGGCGGACAGCGAGAACCTGTTTGCGCTGTGTTTCGGGACGGTGCCAGAGAACGACACGGGGGTGGCGCACATTCTGGAGCATTCGGTGCTGGAGGGGTCGGAGAAGTATCCCGTGAAGGATCCGTTCGTGTGCCTGCTGAAGAACAGCGTGGCGACCTTCATCAACGCGCTGACCTATCCTGACCGCACGATCTATCCGTGCACGACGTGCTGCGCGCAGGACTATTTCAACCTGTTCGAGGTCTACTGGGATGCGGTCTTCCATCCGAAACTCACGCGGGACACCTTCGGGCAGGAGGGGTGGCATTATGAGGTGCAGGGGCGCGGGAAGAACGCGAAGCTGCGGTGCAACGGGATTGTGCTGAACGAGATGTCGGGCTACTACTCGGATCCGTGCACGGTGCTGGGGCGGGCGATGGAGCGCGGGCTCTTCGGCGACACGCCGCTGCGGTATGATTCGGGGGGCGTGCCGCAGGCGATCCCGCGCCTGACCTATGCGGAGTTCCTGCGGTTCCACGCGCGGCACTATGCGCCTGGAGTCGCCAAGATCGTCCTGTATGGCGACATTCCGACGGAGGAGAAACTGGCGTTCATCGAGCGTCATCTGGCGGCGGATCTGCCGCGGCTGTCGGCGGCGCCTGCGGCGCCAGTCCGAAAGCCGTTGCGTGCGGCGGCGGCGAAGCCCAGGGTGTGCAGGGAGGGATTTGTGCCCGAAAACGGCCAGGACGCGAAGCGCGGCATCTGCGCGGTCGCGTGGGCGCTGGACGGGGAGAGGTCGCCGGAACTGGAACTGGGGTTCCAGTTGCTGGACGCGGTGTTGATGGGCAATTCAGGGTCGCCGCTGGGCAAGGCCCTGCTGGAATCTGGCCTGGGCAAGGCGCCGTTGCCGAGCGGCTATGACAACGAGACCAAATACCTGTCGTTTGACGTGGCGATGCGCGGGGTGCGTCCGCGGGACTTCGGCAAGTTCGAGCGGCTGGTGCTGGACACCCTGCGCAGACTGGTGTCGGAGGGGCTGGATCCAGACCAGGTCGAGGCCGCGGTGGCGGGCTTTGCGCTGGCCAACCAGAGCATCACCTCGCGCTATGTGATCGATTTGCTGGATGACATCGTCGCATCCTGGAATTACTCCGACGACCCGTATCGCTTCGTGCGTCTCGCCGAGGCGATGCCCCAGTTCGAGGAGATGCGCAAGAGCCACCCGCGCTACTTCGAGGATCTGATCCAGAAGTGGCTGCTGGACAATCCGCGACGGATCCGCATCGAACTGGTGCCTGACGCTGGCCTCAAGAAGCGCCGCCAGGCGGCGATGGAGGCGCGCATGGCCAGGACGCTGGCGCGCTGGACGCCGACGCGTCTGGAGCGGGCGCGGAAGTTCGCGGCGAAGCTGCAGGAGCAGGCGGTCAGGCCGGATTCGCCCGAGGCGCTGGCGACACTGCCGCAATTGACGCGGGCGGATCTGCCGCGCCGTCTCAGCCTGCCGCCGTGCCGCGATCTGAGCCTGAAAGGCGGTCTTGTCTGCCGCCGCGGCGAAGTCTTCGACAACGGCATCAGCTACCTTTCGCTGATCGGGGACGCGGCGTCGCTGCCGCCGCGTCTTCAGCCATGGCTTCCGGTCTTCACCAGCCTGTTCGCGGCCGTCGGCAACGAGTCGATGAGCTATGACCAGTTCGGCACGGAGATGGCGCGGCTGGGATGCAACTTCGCCTTGTCGTCCGCCATCGGCGTCGCCGACGCGGATCCCAATCGCATCCATCTGACCTTGAGTTTCGGCGTGATAAGCCTGGAGCGGAATTTCGCGGCGGCGGTGTCGTTGTTCCGTCGGCAGCTGGACGGCATCGTCTTCACGGAGCGCCGCCGACTGGTCGAAAGGCTGCGCGCGGCGGCGACGGCCGCGAAGGCGGCCCTGCGCACCCGCAAGAACCTGGCCATCTGCCGAAATCGCGCGGGGGCGGGGCTGCTGCCATTCGGGGATTACCAGGAGGCGCTCACGGGGTTCCATGGCTTCCAGCGCCTGCAGCAGTTGGCAAAGCTCCCCGAGGGCGGGCTGGACGAGTTTTGCGCGACGATGCAGGCGATCGCGCAGTGGTTGCGGACGATTCCGATGTTGTGCGCGGGTTTTGTCGGCGCCGATTCCGCCCTGGCGGCGGTGGACGGGCTGATCGACGGGCATCCAGTGGCGTCGGCGCCGATGCCGTTTGCGCCGTCGGTCCCACTGGACGCTGGATTCGGTGCGGCGACAGGCCGCCGCGAGTGGTGCCTGCTTCCCAGCGAGGTCGCGTCGTGTGTGCGGATGGTGCGTGCCCCTGGATTCTCCTCGCCTGAGCGTCTGCCGCTGACGGTTTTGGGGCGGATGCTGTCGGTCGGGCACCTCTGGGACGAGATCCGTGCGCGCGGCGGCGCGTACCACACCCGCTTCGACTATGACCCGCGCGGCTGCAACGCCGTGCTGCTTTCCTCGGAGGATCCGAAGCCTTCCAACACGTACGCGGTCTTCGACGCCCTGGAGGCGCATCTGGAGAAGTGTCCGCCAGACGAGGCGGCGACGGCGCGGGCGGTGATTGCGACGGCGGGCGGCTATCTGCATCCGTTCCGCCCGTCGGATCTGTGCCTGCGCTGCGCCATGGATCTTTTCCGTCACCGCACCGCCGAGGACTTCCAGCGCGACTTCGAGCGTCTGCTGGCCGTGACGCCAGGCGACTTGCGGGAATGCGGGTTGCGGCTTCTGCGGTCGGGGAAGACCGCGTTCAACGACTGCGGCGCAGGGCCTGCGCCGATGCCGGAGGGCTTTTCCGCCATCCCGCTGCATTGAGCGGCCCTTGCGGACGGCGTTTTTTGTCACCGATTTTCAAGTAGCATCGTGTCCCACACCTTCATTCCAACAGGACAGTAGCCTCATGGACAACATCGACATCCTCTATTTCACCCTGGATCCTGAATCCCCTTGCAGCCGTGCGGTGCGCGACCGCCCGAATGTCAAGATGCTGAAGCCCGAGGATGACTTCAGTCCGTGGCTGCCTGAGATCAAGGCGGCGATCGTCGATGTGGAGGGCGACGAGCGGCAGGTTCTGCTGAAGGCGCTGCTGAAGGAGAAGCTGCCGTTTGCGCTGTGCGGGCTGGCGGGGGAGACCCCGGATTCACTCAAGCGCCTGTGCGCGGCGGCGAAGCGCAGGCACATCCAGGTGTGCTGGCTGGGGTCGTGGCGGTTCGAGTGGGCGATGGCCCGCCTGCGGGAGATCATCTCGTCGGGGTCGCTTGGCACCGTGCAGCAGTTGAAGTTGACCAAGCCCGAGGCGCTGGGCCTCTTCGAGCGGCTGCGCGACGAGGATCTGCTGAACTGGCTGGCCATCGACAATGACGCCGCCTTCGCGTATGAGGTCGCCGAGGACGAGAACTTCCGCGTGACCGCGACTGGCACGCGCGGCACTGCGACGGCGACGCTGCGTCCCGACAAGGTCAACGAGTTCGCGGTGGCATTGGAGGACGAGCGTCCCCGTTCGACGAGCGCGCCGTCGGATCCCTGGAAGGCGGAGGTCGGCTATCTGCTGTTCGCGATTGCGACGGGGCGGCCCTGGAGCCTGCTCGGCAAGATTCCGAACTAACCGGGCGGTCGCGTTCGGATGGCGGCTCCGCGGAGAATCCTGGTTGACGTCATGCCCTTTGACGGGGGTCGGTCGGGGCTTTCCGTGTATGCCGTGAATGTCGTGCGGGCGCTGGAGCGGGCGGGGCATGAGGTGACGGTGCTGGCGACGGCGGCGGATCTGGCGTCGTTCCCAGGGAGCCGTTCGGTGACGGCGCCGAACTGGGCGTCGGGTGCGCTGGGGTCGATTCTGTGGCATGCGCTCGCCCTGCCTCGGCTGCTGCGGCGCGGGGGGTATGATTTCTGCCTGGTGACGGCGGCGAACCGCCGTTTCCCGCGCAAATGCCCGATTCCAGTGCTGGGGACGGTGCACGACCTGGCGCAGTGCAGAGTCGAAGGAAAGTATGATTCGCGGCGCAACTTCTATCTGAACCACGTCCTCGCGCGGTGGGTGCGGGACGGGGCGGCGCGCGTGGTGGCGATCAGCCAGTCCACGCGCGCGGACATCGAGCGGTTCTGGCGGATCCCGCCGCAGCGCATCGGCGTCCTCTACAATGGCCTGACGCTGGCGGAGCGCGAGGAGCCTGGGTTCCTCGCACGGCATGGCCTTGAAGCGGGGCGCTACATCCTCTACGTGTCGCGGCTGGAGCATCCTGGCAAGAACCATCTGCGGCTGATCGAGGCGTACGAGGGGCTGCCTGGGGAACTGACGTCGCGCTACGACTTGGTGCTGGTGGGGGCGCCGTGGAAGAAGACCGAGGTGCTGGAGGAGCATGTGCGCCATTCTCCGCTGCGCGACCGCATCCATTTCACGGGCTTCACCCCGTCGGAGATGCTCCCCGAGGCGTACCGCGGGGCGGCGGCGTATGTCTTCCCGTCGTGCTACGAGGGCTTCGGGCTGTCGCTGGTCGAGGCGATGCACTACGGCGTCCCGTGCTGCTGCTCGGACAACTCCTCGCTGGGCGAGATCGGCAAGGGCGCGGCGCTGCTCTTCCCGCCTGAGGACGTGCAGGCCATCCGCGAGGCGCTGCGCCGCATCCTCGAAAACCGCGACGGCGTCCGCGAGCAGTTGATCGCGGCGGGTCGGGAGCGGGCGCGGCAGTTCGACTGGGGGCGGCACGCAGAGGGCATCGTGCGGCTGTACGAGGAGGCGATGGAAGGCCGCCCGTAGCGAACTCCCCATGTGGAAGTATCTTCGGAAATACTGGCCGTTCGCGCTGCTGGCGGTGCTTGCGATGTCGGGCGAGGTCCTGATGGACTTGTCGCAGCCTGGGCTGATGCGGCAGATCATCGACTACGGCGTGCTGCGCGGGGCGATGGGCGTGGTGTGGCGCAGCGGCGGCTTGATGGTCGGGATGGTGCTGGCGGGGTGCGCCTGCGGTTCGATGAACAACCTCTGCGTGCATCTCTTCTCCCAGAACGTCGGGAACGACATGCGCAAGGAATGCTTTCGGCGCGCGCTCGCGCTCTCGGCCCCGCAGATGGAGCGGATCGGGGCGGGGGCGGTCGTGACGCGCGTCACCAACGACATCACGCAGGTCCAGAACATGCTGGCGCAGTTCATCCGCGGGCTGGTGCGCACCAGCCTCCTGACCTTCGGCAGCATCTTCTTCATGTTTCGGCTCAATCCGCTCTTCGGGTGGATCATGCTGGGGACGGTGCCGTTTCTGGCGGCCGCGGTCACCTTCGGCTTCTCCCATGCCAGCCCGCTCTTCGGAAAACTGCAGGCGACGCTGGACGACCTCAATGCGCTGATGCAGGAGGATCTGGGCGGCATTCGGCTGGTCAAGGCCTGCGTGCGCGAAGGCTATGAGCGGGCGCGCTTCGGCAAGGCCAACGCGCGCCTGCTGGGCTACCAGCTGGCGGTGATGACGGTCTTCGCGTTCCTGCATCCGACGGTCAACCTGCTGATGAACACGGGCATCGTGCTATTGCTGGCGGTCGGAAGCGGCGAGGTCGCGGCGGGACGCGCGACGCCAGGCGCGATTCTGGCGGCGCTGAGCTACTCGACGCAGTTGCTGCACGGCGTGATGATGATGGCGTTCCTCTTCCAGTTCATCGCGCGCGGACTGGCCTCCTGGCGCCGCGTCCGAGAACTGCTGGCGAGCACGCCAGAACTGGCGGACGGGGCGTACGAGGGGGCGGCGGGGCAGGGCGGCCGCATTGAATTCAGGAAAGTCGTCTTTTGCCATCCAGGCGAGAGCCAGCCCGTGCTGAACGGCGTCGACCTGGTGGTCGAGCCTGGCGAGACGGTGGCGCTCATGGGGGCGACGGGGTGCGGCAAGACCACGCTCGCGATGCTGGTGCCGCGCTTCTACGACGCCGCGCAGGGCAGTGTGCTGGTCGATGGCGTCGATGTCCGCGACTACCGCCTGGAGGCCCTGCGTCGGCGCATCGCGCTGGTGCTGCAGCGCAGCGAACTCTTCCATCGTTCCATCGCGGGCAATATCGCGCTGGGCGCGCCTGGCGCGGACGAGGCGGCCATACGGGAGGCGGCGCGCATCGCGCAGGCGGCGGAGTTCATCGACGCGCGTCCTGGCGGCTATGACGCGCTGGTCTCGGAGCGCGGCATGGCCCTCTCTGGCGGGCAGCGCCAGCGCGTGGCGATCGCGCGCGCGGTCGCGAAGTCGGCGGGGATCCTGATCTTCGACGACGCCTCCAGCGCGCTGGACCTGAAGACGGAGGCGCACTTGCATGCGGCGCTGAAGGAGGCCTTCCCAGGGCAGACGCGGTTAGTCATCGCGCAGCGCATCGCGACGGTGCGGCAGGCCGACCGCATCGTGCTGCTGGAGCACGGCGTCATCGCCGCCAGCGGCACGCACGCGGAACTGCTGCGCGGGTGCGCCGCCTACCGCGACATCTACGATTCCCAGATGGAGGAGGCGGAGCATGGCTGAGAGACGGGAGGCGCCGCGCCCCTTCGGCGGCATGCGCAGGGGGCCGTTCATGGAGGTCGAGCGCGCCGCCGACATCAAGGGCACGCTGCGTCGTCTGGCGGGCTGGCTGGTGCATGAGCGCTGGCTGGCGGCGGGCCTGCTGGCGGTGGTGACGGCGGGGACGCTCGCGGGCATCGTCGCGCCTGCCATCCAGAGCCGCGTCGTCGACGTGATTACGGGGAGCCGCGGCGGCCGCCCCGGCCCGGCCCTCGCCGCGATGATGGCCGCCTATCTCGCCTTCGCGCTGTGCCAGTTTGCGCAAGGGCTTCTGGGCGCGCACCTGACCCGTCGGCTGGTGCGGCGGCTGCGCGAGGCGCTCTTCGGGAAACTGGTCAGCCTGCCGATCGGGGAACTGGACCGCCATCCGCACGGCGACTTCATCAGCCGCATGACCAACGACATCGAGACGCTCTCAGGCAGCGCCGCGATGGCGCTGCCCGCGCTCTTCTCGGGGACGCTGACGCTGGTCGGGACGGCCGCGGTGATGTGCTGGTTCTGCTGGCAACTCGCGCTCCTGAGCTGCGCGAGCATCCTCCTGACCGTATTCGCGACGCGGGCGCTGGCGCGGCTGGTGCGCCGCCATTCGCGGCGGCGCCAGCAGCTGCTGGGCGAACTCAACGGCACCGTCGAGGAGATGGTGAACGGCTACCGCACCGTCATCGCGTACAACTACCAGCGGGAGGCGACGGAGGGCTTCTGCGCGACTGCGGACGAACTCACGCGCGCGGGGATACGGACGGATGTCTTCGGCGGCGTCATGGGGCCGTTGATGAACTGCATCGGCAATCTTGGCTTCATCCTGGTGGCGGCGGGCGGCGGCTACTTCGCGCTGAAGGGGCTGGTCTCCGTCGGGGTGATTTCGGCCTTCGTCGTCTATGCGCGGCAGTTCAGCCGTCCAGTCAACGAACTGGCGCAGATCTACGGGCAGTTGCAGAACGCGGTCGCGGGCGCGGAGCGGGTCTTCGCGGTGCTGGATCTGCCGAGCGAGGCGGCTGGCGGGCGCGCGGCGGAGGCCGACCGCCCCGCGGCGGTCGCATTCCGCGGCATCGACTTCGCCTACGAGCCTGGAAAGCCCGTGCTGCAGGACTTCACGCTGGAGATCAAGGCGGGACAGAAAGTCGCGCTGGTCGGTGCGACTGGCAGCGGCAAGACCACCCTCGCCAGCCTGCTGCTGCGCTTCTACGAGCCGCAGCGCGGCGTCATCACGCTGGGCGGCGAGGACATCGCCGCGCTTTCGCTGGAGAGCCTGCGGCGGCAGATCGCGATCGTGCCGCAGGAGACGACGCTTTTCACGGGGACCGTCCGCGAGAATCTCCTCTATGCGAATCCCGCCGCCACGCCTGGGCAGCTCGACGAGGCGGTTCGGCTGGCGCGCTGCGACGAACTCATCGCGCGGCTGCCGCAGGGCTACGACACGCCGCTGGAGCATGCGGGCGCGGGTCTTTCCGCAGGCGAGCGGCAGTTGCTGGCGATTGCGCGCGCGTGCGCGGCCAGTCCGCGGGTGCTGATCCTGGACGAGGCGACCTCGAATGTCGACACGCGCACCGAGCGCGCGATCCAGGAGGCGCTGCGGCAGGCGATGCGCAACCGCACGGGCATCATCATCGCCCACCGCCTTTCGACGATCCGCGACGCCGACCGCATCGTCGTCCTCGACCACGGCCGCATCGCGGAGTGCGGCACGCACCGCGAACTGCTGGCGCGCCGCGGCAGATACCACGACCTCTACATGACCCAGTTCGCGGGCTTCGCGACATAGCGCATGATGCCTCCCGCCATCCGCAACATCGGCATATTCGCCCACATCGATTCGGGCAAGACCACCTTGAGCGAGAGCATCCTGGTGCGGACTGGCGCGGTGCGCAGCGGCGGCAGCGTGGACCAGGGCACCGCCCATACCGATTCCATGCCCGTCGAGCGCCGCCGCGGCATCTCCGTCCGCGCGGCCAGCGTCGCCTTCGACTGGAAGGGCGTGCGCTTCCATCTGATCGACACCCCAGGGCACACGGACTTCGCCGCGGAGATCGAGCGCTCGATCTGGCCGCTGGACGGGGCGCTCTTGCTGATGGACGCGGCGGAGGGCGTCCAGCCGCAGACCGAGGTGCTGTTCGACGCGCTGCGCCGACAGCATGTCCCGATGCTCTTCTTCCTGAACAAGATGGACCGCGAAGGCGCGGACGCGGCGGAGGCGCTGCGGCAGATCCGCAGGATGCTTTCGCCAGACGCGGTCTGGATGGCGGATCTGGAGGAGTGGCGGGAGTTCGTCTGCGCCTCGGAGGAATCGCTCATGGAGCGCTACCTGGCGGGCGCGGAGATCCAGGAGGCGGAACTGTGGCCGCAGTTGGCGGCGCTGACGGCGGCGGGGCAGGCGTTCCCCGTCTTCGCGGGGTCGGCGCTCAGGGGGCAGGGCGTCGCGGAGCTGCTGGACGCGGTCGTGCGGCTCCTTCCGCCGCCTGCCGTGTCGGGTGCGGAATTGAGCGGGGTGGTCTTTTCAACGCAGTCCGACAAGACGATGGGGCGCGGGCTGCTGGTGCGGCTGTTCGGCGGCCGCCTGGAGAACCGCATGGCGCTGCAGGTCGAGACGGGGCGGGACTTCGCGACGGGGCAGCCGCGCCTCGCCACGCGGAAGATCACGCAGATTCGTGGGCTGGCGGGGGAGGATCTGGGGGCGCTGGAGGCGGGCATGATCGGCGTCGTCTACGGGCTCGGGGACCTGCCCGTCGGCCATGTCTTCGGCGCGCCAGAACGTCTGCCGCGCCAGGTGCGCCCTGGGGCGTTGCAGGCGCCGTTGCTGAAGGTTCAGGCGATTCCCGAAAAGCCCGAGGAACTGCACGCGCTGCGCGCGGCGTGCCTCGCGCTGGCGGACGAGGAGCCGCTGCTGCAGGTGGCGTTCCTGCCTGAATTGAATCAACTGCAACTCCAGGTCATGGGCACGGTGCAGCTGGAGATCCTCGAGGAACTGCTGCGGACGCGCTTCGGCCTGGCGGTGCGCTTCTCGGAACCGTCGGTCATCTACAAGGAGACCATCCGTAGCGCCGTGCGCGGGTATATCGACTACACGATGCCGAAGCCGTGCTGGGCGATCCTGGAGTTCCTGCTGGAACCTGGGCCGCGCGGCAGCGGCGTCTCCTTTGCCTCGACAGTGCCCTTCCAGCAGATCCAGGAGCGCTACCAGCACCAGGTGGAGCAGGCGCTGCCGCTGGCGCTGAAGCAGGGTCGGTTGGGCTGGGAGGTCACGGACATCAAGGTCACCCTGACTGGCGGATGCCATCATCTGGAGCATACCCATCCGCTCGACTTCATCGTCGCGACCCCGATGGGCATCCACAACGGCCTGGCGCAGGCGGAGAACGTCCTGCTGGAGCCGATTCTCCTGGCGAAGTTCAGGCTGCCCGCCGACTGCGTCGGGCATGTGATCAGCGACATCCACACGATGCGCGGCGAACTGCTCGGCACCGAGACCGACGGCGAGCGCGTCATGCTGGAGGCCCTCGTCCCCGTCGGCAGCAGCATCCACTACCCCACGACGCTGGCGCGCATCACGGGCGGGCGCGGCGCAATGAACATCCGCCTCCACAGTTATCGGGAGTGCCCGCTGGAACTGGGCGCCACCGCGCCCCGCCGCACCATCGACCCCGTCGACACCGCGAAATACATCCTCGTCGTCCGAAATGCGCTGGAGGGGACGCTGTTCGAGGGGTGAGCAGACGGCTATTGCGTTCTGAGGTACTGGAGGATCCTCAAAATGGATGCCCTGTCCCCCATACAAGGGCGTGGTTGAACTCCGCGGGAAGAACAAGCGGTTCCAGATCAAAATCGATTTTGACTGCAAAGCAGCAAGCCTCAAGTGGAAACACTGCCCAAAAGAAAGCGTGGCGATTTCCGCCATGGCACCCCGTCGGGCGCGTCCGAAGCCGTCAATCGGGATTATATTAACGAATTCACCGCGGCGAAGGTCGTCGCGGGTGTGTTGTGCAACAGAAGAAGGTGAAGCGTCCTTATGGAAATCGACAAGACGAAGCCCTATCCGGAGATCAATCCGCTGGAATGCAAGTCATGTTCGCGCTGCGTGGTGGCGTGCCCGAAGAAGTGCATCGAGATTAGCAAGGAGCTCAATGCGCGCGGCTACCATCCCGCGGTCTACCTGGGCGAGGGGTGCATTGGCTGCGCGACCTGCTTCTACTGCTGCCCCGAGCCGAACGCGATCGCGGTGCACATCCCCGCGAAGGATTAAGGCGAGACTTTTAGAAGGAACACGACGATGGCAACCAAACTGGTCAAAGGCAACACGGCGGTCGTGGTCGGCGCGCTCTATGCGGGCTGCGACTGCTATTTCGGCTACCCGATCACCCCCGCGAGCGAAGTGCTCCACGAGGCGTCGAAGTACTTCCCGCTGGCGGGGCGCAAGTTCGTCCAGGCGGAATCGGAGGAGGCATCCATCAACATGTGCTACGGCGCGGCGTCGACGGGGCACCTGGTCTTCACGGCGTCGAGCGGCCCCGGCATTTCGCTGATGCAGGAAGGCATCTCCTACTGCGCTGGCGCGGAACTCCCGCTGGTGGTGGTGGACATCATGCGCGCTGGGCCCGGCCTCGGCAACATCGGGCCCGAGCAGGGCGACTACAACCAGGTCGTCAAGGGCGGCGGCCACGGCAACTACCACGCGATCGTCCTGGCGCCGAACTCGGTGCAGGAGATGTGCGACGTCACGATGAAGGCCTTCGAACTGGCCCGCAAGTGGCGCAACCCCGTCTATGTGCTCGCGGACGGCGTGCTGGGGCAGATGATGGAGCCGCTGACCTATCCCGCGGAGGCGAAGCATCCCGCGATCGACGAGAGCTGGGCGGTGGCGGGGACGGCCGCGACGCGCGGCAACCTGGTGACGAGCATCTTCCTCGACTTCGACCAGCTGGAGCAGTTCAACAACCGCCTGCAGGAGAAGTACGCGAAGATGGAGGCCGAGGAGGCCGACTACGACACCTACCAGATCGAGGACGCGGACATCGTCCTGGTCGCCTACGGCATCTGCTCGCGCATCGCGCGGACGGCGGTCGAGCAGGGGCGGGCGCAGGGCAAGAAGGTCGGGCTCTTCCGCCCGAAGACGCTGTATCCGTTCCCGAAGCAGGCGCTGCGCGACCTCGCGGCCAGGCCTGGCGTGCGCTTCATCTCGGTCGAGATGAGCAACGGCCAGATGCGCGACGACATCAAGTTGGCGATCGACTGCGCGCGTCCCGTGGACCTGGTGAACCGAATGGGCGGCAACCTGCTGCACATCGACCAGATCATGCAGGCACTGTAAACCGCAACCCTTTTGAGAGAAGGACAGAAAGCCATGTCAGAGAAAATCATTGAATCGAAGGGGCTGTACAAGAGTTTCCCGCGCAAGGGCGGGGCGGCCCAGACGGCGACGCACTACTGCCCGGGCTGCGGGCACGGCGTGCTGACGAAACTGATCGGCGAGGCGATGCATGACCTCGGTCTGCAGGACCGCACGGTGATGATCAGCCCCGTCGGCTGCGCGGTCTTCGCCTACTACTACTTCGACTGCGGCAACATCCAGGTCGCCCACGGCCGCGCCCCTGCGGTCGGGACGGGCGTGTCGCGCGCGACGGACCAGGTGGTGGTTTCCTACCAGGGGGACGGCGACCTGGCCTCCATCGGCCTGAACGAGACGCTGCAGGCCGCGAACCGCGGCGAGAAGATGGCGGTCTTCTTCGTGCACAACACGGTCTACGGCATGACGGGCGGCCAGATGGCGCCGACGACGCTGGTGGGCGAGAAGACGGTGACCTGCCCGAACGGCCGCGACCCCGCGACGCAGGGCTATCCGCTGCACATGTGCGAACTCATCAACAACCTGAAGGCGCCCGTCTTCGTGGAGCGCGTGGCGCTGACCGATCCCGCGCACATCCGCAAGGCGCGCACGGCGATCCGCAAGGCGCTGGAGATCCAGCGGGACGGCAAGGGCTACACCTTCGTCGAGGTGCTGTCGGCGTGCCCGACGAACCTGGGGCTCTCGCCAGTGAAGACCAACGAGTGGATCAACGAGGTGATGAGCAAGGAGTTCCCCGTGCAGAACTTCCGCGACCGCTCGGCGGAGGCCGAACATGTCACGCGCGCGGTCTCGGACTTCTCGACCGAGAAGTTGAACGAACTCTTCGACCTGGGCGCCGTCGGCGAGACGCTGGCGGCGGCGCCTGCAGGCCAGGATGTGCAGGTGAAGATCGCGGGCTTCGGCGGGCAGGGCGTGCTGTCGCTGGGGCTGATGCTGACGCAGGCCGCGCTGGCGGTCGGGCGCCAGGTCTCGTGGTATCCCTCGTACGGCCCTGAGCAGCGCGGCGGCACGTCGAACTGCTCGGTGACCATCTCCGACCACGCGATCGGCTCGCCTGTCGTCTACCACCCCGACCTGCTCGTGGCGCTGAACCGCCCGTCGCTGGAGCGCTTCAAGAACGACGTCAAGAAGGGCGGCGTCATCATGTATGACGCCATCATGGGCGACGTCGAGATCCCCGAGGGCATCCGCGGCATCCCAGTTCCTGCGCAGCAGCTCGCGGACGAGGGCGGCAACTCGCGCGGCGCGAACACGGTGATGTTCGGCGTGATCAGCTGCCTGGATGTGACGCGCCTGCCTGGCGCGGCCTTCGACCACGCGCTGGCGCAGAGCTTCGCCAAGAAGCCGAAGCTGGTGCCGATGAACGCCGCCCTGCTCAAATACGTGCAGGAGTGGATGAAGAAGCAGCAGGCCTAAGGCAAACTGGGGCCAGGCGGGCAGGGCTGGTTTTGTCGGCAGAGTCAGTCTGTCGGCATGGTCGGCAGGGTCGGCATGGTCAGTCTGTCGGCATGGTCGGCAGGGTCGGCATGGTCAGTCTGTCGGCATGGTCGGCAGGGTCGGCATGGTCAGTCTGTCGGCAGAGTCGGCATGGCCGGCAGAGTCAGTCTGTCGGCAGAGTCGGCATGGCCGGCAGAGTCAGTCTGTCGGCATGGTCGGCAGGGTCGGCATGGTCAGTCTGTCGGCATGGTCGGCAGGGTCGGCAGGGTCAGTCTGTCGGCAGGGGCGGCTTGGCTTTGTGGATGCAGTGCTACTGGGCAGTTGCCGCTCCTTATGGTGAATAGAGCGAAATGAAAGTGCGGGCGGACCAGTTGGCGGTGGAGCAGGGGCTGTGCGAATCGCGGTCGCTTGCCCAGCGCCTGATCATGGCGGGGGAGATCCGCCTGGGGCCTGACACGCCCGTCCGCAAGCCAGGGCAGCTGCTGGACGCGGCGACGGAACTGATGCTCGTGGCGCCGCCGCCGTATGTCTCGCGCGGCGCCTTCAAGTTGAAGGCGGCGCTGGACGCCTGGCAGCCGCCTGTCGCGGGGCAGGTCGCCTTGGATCTGGGGGCCTCGACGGGCGGCTTCACCGATCTCTTGCTGCAGTCTGGCGCGGCGAAAGTCTATGCGGTCGATGTCGGCTACGGGCAGCTGCACGACAAGCTGCGGCGGGACACGCGCGTGGTCTCGCTGGAGCGCACCAACGCCCGCGACTTGTCGCGGGAGGTGATTCCCGAGCCGATCGGCATCCTGGTCGGCGACGTCTCCTTCATATCGCTGACCAAGGTGCTCCCGCCGTGCGTGCCGCTGCTCGCGCCAGGCGCGTGGATCATGGTGCTGGTCAAGCCGCAGTTCGAGTGCGAGCGCGGCGAGGTCGGCTCGGGCGGCGTCGTGCGCGACGAGGCCGTGCGGCAACGCTGCGTCGACAAGATCGTCGCCTTCGCCCAGGCCGAACTGGGCTGGACATCGGTCGGCGTCGTCCCGTCCCCGATCAAAGGCCCCAAGGGCAACCAGGAATATGTCGCGGGGTTCCAGGCGAATCATCTGGACGCCAGAAACTGAGGAGTTGTTTGAAAGGCTCGCGGCGTCGTGTCGCGGGGAGTTGGCAATAATCGTTGCGGCAATGCCGTTTATTAGTTTGTCGGACGACGGAGGGGGGATGGCATGGAATCAACACGGAGGACGCACATGGCATTCAAGGATTTTTGCGAACGGAACGGGGTGGCGGTGGCACTGGTGATTGCGCTGGTTGCGCTGGGGCTGGCGTGGTATGGCATTCTGCGTGAGAACGGCGTGCGGGTGGTCGCCGCAGGCGGCATGGAGGGGCGTGGCGAGGAGATGATGGGGCCAGGCGGTATGCGCGGGCCTGGGCCTGGCGGCATGATGCGACCGCCCCGCGAAGGCGGGGCACCCGCCGCGCGCGGTGAATCGGTGGCGCGCTATGACGGGCTGCTGAACGCGGCGAAGGCGAAGCAGCAGAGCGGCGCCGTGCCCGAGACGACGGTGTGGCGGCTGCAGCTGGCACGGGATGCCGCGTGGATCCGCGCGAACAGTTTCGGCGGGCGCGGCGGCTTTCGGCAGAGCCCCGCAGCCGACCTGCTCAAAAGCCGCTATTATGCGGTGATGGAGCCGCTGCTGACCAAGGCCTATGAGGACGGGACGCTGCCGTTGGAGAGCTTCCTCGCGGCACTGGCGGAGCAGGAGGCCGCGGATGCATCGGCCGCCCGCTTGAAGCGCCGCGCCGAGGAGCAGGGGGCTGATTCCGACCTCGCCAAGGCCATCGCGGCATTCGACGGGTATCCGAAAACCGCGGCGACGGACGACCAGTTGCGCGCGCTCGTGGAGGCGCTGCGCCCGCAGCCGAGGCCGTAGGCAAGGCGCAGGGCTCGCAGGAGGGGGGGGACGCTGGGAAATCGGCGGGAAGGACGGGGAAACGGGGTTATATTATGGCATTGGCGTTTCCTACGAGATTTTTATGGATGCTTCCAGGGTACCAGCGGAGTGGCCGCCAGTGGCGGAGATTCTGGAGCGGGCGTGCCTGCTTCGGGCGCACACCTCGTACGGAAACAGCGACGTGTTCGTCTATGAACGGGGCGGAGAGCAGTATCTCGTGAAGACTGTTGCGCGCCACAATTGGCTGGCGCGGATGCTGGGGCGGGTGGCGATACGGCACGAATGGAAGATGCTGCGGCGTCTCCGCGAACTGGGCTTCACGCTGGCGCCTGCGCCAGTGGCGCTGCTGGAAGGCGACACGCTGGTGATGGAATATCTCCGAGATTGCACGCCGCTCAAGAGCCGACGGCACTACGCGGGGGCGGAACTGCCAGCAAAGGAGCGTTTCCTGGAACTCTTCCGCCAGTTGCAGCGGCTGCATGAACTCGGCGTCGTGCACGGGGATCTGCGGCGCGCAAACCTGCTGCTGCCCGCCTCAGGCGGGATCCGCCTGCTCGACTGGGCGACGGGAAACTATCGGGAACCCGGCAAATGGACGTGGCGGCCGTTCTCCCGCTGGGTGCATAAAAACCAGATGCGCTCGGACAATTATTCCCTGGTCAACATCGTCACCTCCTACTATGACGACGTGCTCCCCTCCGAGTTCCTCGCCGCCGCGCAACCTGGATGGCTGCTGCGGCTGGGGCGCTTCCTGCGATATCACCTCTATCGTCACGGCATCAAGCGCTGGTTCCACCTGACCGACCACACCCAGCCGAAAAGTTAGGACTGGGGCGCGTTGAACCGCCAGGGACGGCGGTTCGGGGCCTGTCTTGCGTCACTCGTAGCGCAAGCAGTCGATGGGGTTGAGGTTGGAGGCGCGGTAGGCGGGATAGAATCCGAAGAAGACTCCGACGAAGGCGGAGAAGGCGAATGAGACGACCACGGACGCCTCGGTGATCAGAATCGGCCAGTGCTGGATGTTCCCGACCACCTTGGCGCCTACGATTCCCAGGATGGTCCCGATGAGCCCGCCGACGCAGGAAAGCACGATCGCTTCCAGCAGGAACTGCATCAGGATGTCGATGGGGCGCGCGCCGATGGCCATGCGCAGGCCGATCTCCTTCGTGCGCTCGGTCACCGAGACCAGCATGATGTTCATGATGCCGATGCCGCCGACAATCAGCGAAATCGAGGCGACCGCCCCGAGCAGGATGGTGATCGTCCCCGTGATAGAGGTCATCATCGAGGTGATCTCCGTCATGTCGCGGATGTTGAAGTCGTCCGCCTTCGACGCCGCCAGCCGATGGCGCTGCCGCAGCAGGGCGGTGAACTCGCGCTTGGCCTCCTCCAGGTCGTCCATCGACTTCAGGGAAATCAGCAGTTGGTTGACGTTGTTGAACTTGGAACTCTGCAGCGTGCGCTTGACGGTGGTGTAGGGCATGATGATGATGTCGTCCTGGTCCTGGCCCATGGAGTTGGAGCCCTTGGGCTCCATGACGCCCACCACCTTGAAGGACATGTTCTTGACGCGCATCGTCTTGCCCACGGGCGACTCCTCGCCGAAGAGGTTCGACACGACGGTCCGCCCCAGCACCAGCACGCGCTTGCCCGAGTGGACGTCCTCGTCGGAGAAGAACGATCCCTCGCTGACATTCCAGCCGCGCACGACGGGGAAACCAGTGCCGCAGCCCGAAATGGTCGTGGACCAGTTGTTCTCGCCATAGACGCACTGCGCGTTGGCGCGCACCATCGGGGTCTGGCCCGCCACCAGTTCGGGGAAGTCGCGCTCGATCTGTTCGCCGTCGGCCGCCGTCAGGGTGCTGGCGGCGCCGGCGCCCATGCGGATGCCGCCCGAGGAGAGCGAGCCAGGGAAGACCATGACCAGGTTGTTGCCCATCGAACTGATGGAACTCTTCATCTGGTCGCTGGCGCCGTTGCCGATGGCGATGACCGCGATCACCGCCGCGATGCCGACGATGATGCCCAGCGCCGTCAGGAGACTGCGCACCTTGTTGCGCCAGATGGCGCGCAGCGCCACTCGGAAAATCATCAGGAAACTCATGCCTTCACCTCCTCTGGCGCGGGGGCCGCAGGCGCGGGGGCGGCGGCCACCACCTGCTGCTCCACCAGGCTGTCGGAGGCCACCTTGCCGTCCCGCATCACCACCTGGCGCTTGGCGTAGGCGGCGACATCGGGCTCGTGGGTGACCATGACAATGGTGATGCCCTTGGCGTTCAAGTTCTGCAGGAACTCCACGATTTCGACGGTGGCCTTCGTGTCGAGGTTGCCAGTCGGCTCGTCCGCCAGGATGACAGGCGGGTTGTTCATCAGCGCGCGGGCGATGGCGACGCGCTGCTGCTGTCCGCCCGAAAGCTGCGCGGGGGTGTGGTAGAGCCGCTTTCCCAGCCCCACCAGTTCCAGGAGTTCGATCGCCCGTTCGCGCCGTTCCTTCGCCGAAATGGAGACCCCGCCATAGAACGACGGCAGTTCCACATTCTCGATCGCCGACGTGCGGGGCAGCAGATTGAAGTTCTGGAAGACGAAGCCGAGTTTGCGGTTGCGGAAGTTCGCCAGTTCGTTTCGCGTCATCGTCGAGACCTCGCGGCCGTCCAGCTTGTACGAGCCCGAGGTCGGCGTGTCCAGCGCCCCCAGGATGTTCAGCATCGTGCTCTTGCCCGACCCCGAATGGCCCATGATCGCCACGAACTCCCCGTAGTCCACGCTCAGGGAGACCCCGCCCAGGGCGTTCACCTTGGTGTCGCCCATGACGTAGGTCTTATACATGTCTTTGATTTCAATCAGCATGGAAAATGCTTCTGGAGGTTGAATCTGGAACCGTGCGTTATCGGGGGGGCGGGCCGCCCGCGCCGCCGCCGCGCCGCGGACGCTGCGGCATGAAGGGATTTTTGGTCTGGTCGCCGCCTTGTTTCACGGACTTGGAAGAGGCAGTCCCCGTCACCACCTGCTGCCCGACGAGATCCTCGGCGTCCTTCAGTTCCTGGTTGATGCCGTCGGAGATGCCCAGTTGCACCTCGACGGGATGGATCTGGGTGTCCGAATCGGCGATCCAGATGACCTTGCGGTTGCCGCGCTCGCGGATCTGCGGCGCCGTGGCGGCGACCGCAGGATCCATCGGCGTGAAGCGGACGGCGGAGGCGGGGACCGTGACCGCCTTGTCCGCCTCGGCGATGATGATCGAGAGGTTCGCGGTCATTCCAGGGAAGAGCCGCTCGCCAGGGTTCTCGGCCTCGACGATCACTGGATAGGTCACCACGTTCGAGGTCGTCGTCGATGCCAGCCGAATCTCCGTCACCTTGCCCTTGAAGCGGCGCTTGTAGGCGTCCACCGTGAAGTTCACCGCCTGCCCGACCTTGATGCCGCCCACATCCGCCTCAGGCACCGACGCCTCCACCTGGATGCGCTTCAGATCCGTCGCGATCGTGAACAGCGCCGACGCGCTCATGTTCGACACCACCGTCTCGCCCTCGTCCACCGAGCGCGAAATGACGATCCCGCTTACAGGCGCCGTGATCGTGCAGTAGGAGAGGTTCGTCTCCGCCGTCTTCACCGACGCCCGCGACTGCTCGATGGCGGCCTCGTTGGACTTCTTCGTCGCCACCAGCTGGTCATAGGAGGCCTGCGCGTTGTCCAGATCCGAATCCGAGATCATCTTCTTCTCGGCGAGTTTCTTCGCGCGTTCCAGCTCCTTTTTGGCCAGGGTCAGCTGCGCGATGGTGCGCTCCAGCTGGGCCTCGTTCGACTTGAGCTGCGCGCGCTGGGAGGCCAGGGCGGACTCGTAGGTCTGCGGGTCGATCATCGCGATCAGGTCGCCCTGCTTGACGCGGGAGTTGTAGTCCGCCTTGAGCGAAATCACCTTGCCCGTCACCTGGGTGGTGACCTTGACGGACTTGACGGGATTCACCGTCCCTGTCGCCGTCACCTCCTGCGTGACATCCCCCATTTTCACGGGCTGCGCCCGATAGTAGGTCACCGTCGGCGCCTTCTCGCGATGCTTCCAGTAGTAGTAGCCGCCCCCAGCCAGAGCCAGCACGATCAGGACCAGGATTGCTTTCTTCAGGAATTTCATGGTTGTCTTCCAGCGTTTTCTACTCACCCAAAATGTTCGCCAGCGCGGCCTGCGCCTCCTCCAGGTCAAAGCGCGCCGTCACCACCTCCGCCTTGGCGCGCGAATGCGCGACCTGCGCATCCGTGCGCTCAATTGACGAGGCCTTCCCGTAGTTGAACTTCTCGTTGACGATGTCCAGATTCTCCTTCGCGCTCTTCTCGGCGATCTTCGCGACCTCGAACTGGCGCTTCGCGCGCTGCATCGTCAGCACCGCTTCGCGGAGATTGCGGTAGATGGCCTGTTCGCGCTCGGCGTACTGGCTGCGCGCCGTCCTGAGGGCGATGGCCCTGGCCTTGATGGCGCGCATGTCGCGGCCGCCGTTGAAGAGATTGGCCGTCCCCGTCAGCCCCAGCGCCAGATTCCACAGCCAGGCCAACCCAGGGTCATGCCCCGAGACCGAGGCGCTGAAAGAAAGCGAGAAGGTCGGATAGAGCGCGGCGATCGCCTTGTCCAGATCGGCGGAGGCGCTGGCGATCTGGAACTCGATCGCCTTCAGCCTGGGCGACTGCGCGCGGGCGGTCTCCATCAGCTTGTCGGTGTCGTCGCCGTATTGCTTGAGCTTCCAGTCGCCGAGATTGTACTCGGGATTCTCGGCGAGGCCGAGCGCCTGGTTGAGGTTGGCCCAGCCGATCTGCACCGCGTTCGCCGCCGTGATCTCCGTCAGCAGCGCCTGGTTGTAGTCCACTTCGGCCTTGGTCACGTCGTAGCTCAGCCCCGTCCCCACCTCGAACTTCGCCTTGACCTGGTCGAGGTGCTCCTTGTACTGGTTCACCGACTCCAGGGCGACCTGGTGCAGGTCGAAAGCGCGCTTCAGCGCAAAGAAATACCGCCGCACATTGTAGACCGCGTCGCAGCGCGCGGCGCGGCATTGCTCCTCCGCCGCCGAGAGCGCCTCCTGCGCCGAGCGCACCGCGGCCGCCGTCTCGCCGAAGTCATAGATGAGGATATTGAATCCCAGGCTGCCGTTGTAGTTTCCAGTGTTGTGCGTCGTCTCGCGGTGGGGGCTCGTGTTGTGCGTGGAGCGCTGGTGACCCGCCGACAACGAGGAGGTCGGCCAATAGCCGCTGCGGGCGTCCGAGAGCGCGAGCATCGCGCGCGCGGCCGCCAGATCGGCCTGGCGCACGGCGGGGTTGCACTTGAGGGCAATCTGCTCGAGTTCCGTTAGGGTCAGCGTGCTGCCAGGCTTCACGCCCGCCTGCACCGCCTCCATCGTATATTCGCCCGCATGGCGCAGCTTCGGCTCATTGCGCTGGATCGCGCGTGCTTCCCGCACGGTCGAACAGCCGCACAGGAACGCCGCCGCCAGCGCCGCCGTCCACAAAACAAGAGACCGCATGACTGAAAACCTCCATTTCACATTGTCCGACATGCCCTATGAAACGTCATGCGCCCCGCGTTTATTGTGCCCGCCGCGGGGGAAAGACGCCTACATCACCTTGAACTTGGGCAGATCCTGGATGTCCACGATGCCCGCGAAGCGCCCCTGCGCATCCACGGCGACCACATCGTCGATCTTCCGCTTTTCCAGGATTTTCAGGATGTCGACCGCCAGCTGGTCCTGGCAGATGCAGACTGGCCCGCGCGTCATCACCGTCTCGATCGGCTTCTGCAGGACCTGGTCGTCCGCCGTGACGGCGCGACGGAAGTCGCCGTCGGTGAAAATGCCCAGCAGCGCATTGTCATCGCCCAGAATCGCGACGCATCCAGAGCGCGCCTTGGTCATCGCCAGCAGCGCCTCGCGGACGGACACGCCCGGGCGCACCGTCGCCGCGTGCTCGCCCGTGCGCATGAAGTCCTTGACTGTCAGCGTAATGGTCCGTCCAATGGAGCCCGCTGGATGATTCTTGGCATAGTCGTTCAACTGGAAATGCTGGCACTGGAGCAGGACCATCGCGAGGGCGTCGCCCAGCGCCGCGAGCGCGGTGGTGGTGGTGGTCGGGGCCAGATTGAAGGGGCACGCCTCGCGCGGCACGGGCATCGGCACGACCAGGTCCGAGAAGCCCGCCAGGCGGGAGGTCGGCACGCCCGTCACCGCGACGATCGGGACGCCGATGCGCTTGATGGCGGGCAGCACCCGCAGCAGTTCGTCGGTCTCGCCAGAATAACTGACCGCCAGCACGATGTCGATTGGCGCGATCACGCCCAGGTCGCCATGCATCGCCTCGACGGGGTGCATGAAGACCGCCAGCGCGCCCGTCGAGGCCAGTGTCGCCGCGATCTTCTTCGAGATGTGCCCGCTCTTGCCGACGCCCGTCAGCACCAGTTTGCCGCCGCCGTGCAGCACCTCCAGGCATCGGCGCACCAGTTCGACAAACGGTTCGCCCAGTTCATCGCGGACTTGCGTGACCCCTGCTATCTCAATGTCGAACACTTCCCGCGCACGGGCGAGGATACTCTCCGCAGTCGGGACAGCGGCACTGGCTTCCATTGCTCTTCTCCTTTGGTTACGGCAAAACACCGCCTCACTTCTTCAGCCACTTCAAGGCCTTTTCCAGGAAACTCCTGATGCGAGGATGCTGGGAGTTCTTGCCCTCGCAAAGCGTCTCGAACTCCTTCAACTTCTGCGTCTGCTCACTGGTCAGATTCACTGGCACTTCCACCTGGATCTTGACGTACTCGTCCCCTCGGCCAGTGCCGCGCGCGCTGGGAACGCCTTTCCCGCGCATCCGAAACTGCGTGCCAGGCTGCGTCCCCGCAGGCACCTTCATCTCCTCGGGACCAGTGACGGTCGGAACCGACACCGTCCCGCCCAGCGCCGCCGTCGTGAACGGAATCGGCACCTCGCAGAAGAGGTCGTTGCCCTGCCGCGCAAACAACTTGTGCGGACGGACGGACAGTGAAATATACAGGTCTCCCGCAGGCCCGCCATTGTGGCCCGCATTTCCCTTGCCAGAAAGCCGCAGGCGCGCGCCCGTGTCCACCCCCGCGGGGATGTGCACCTCCAGTTTCTCCGTCTTCCGAACGCTGCCCGATCCATGGCAGCTGCCGCACGGCTTGTCGATCACCACGCCCGTCCCGCGGCACTTGGAGCACGGCTGCACCATGCTGAAGAAGCCCTGGCGCATCGTCTGCTGCCCCGATCCATGGCACACGGGGCAGGGGCGCTTGGACGAGCCAGGCTCCGCGCCGCTTCCCGAACAATGCGAGCACGTGGCTACGCGCGGCACATTGATGGACTTGTCCGCGCCGAAGACGGCCTCCTCGAAGTCGATCTCCATCTCGTAGAGCAGGTCATCCCCGCGCGACGGGGCGTTCGGATCC
This sequence comes from Lentisphaeria bacterium, assembly GCA_016287975.1. Next base: position 34,039 of record JAEEXV010000177.1, read on the forward strand.
CGCCGCCTGCCGCCGCCGAAGAGATCCCCCAGGTCGAAACCGAAGCCGCCTGCGCCACGGCCCCCGAAGAACTGGGCGAAGATGTCCATCGGGTCCATGCCGCCGCCGCCCCCGCCGCCGCCATGGGTGAACATCTCGTGGCCCATGCGGTCGTATTTGGCGCGCTGCTCCGGGTCGCTCAGGACCTGGTAGGCGTTGTTGACCTCCTTGAACTTCTCCTCCGCATCCTTGTCGCCTGGATTGCGGTCAGGGTGGTATTTCATCGCCAGCGTACGGTAGGCCTTCTTCAATTCGTCCGCGCTCGCCGTCCGCGACACGCCCAGCACTTCATAAAAATCACGTTCTCCAGCCATAGCAATCCCTCATTTGTTGTCCCGCCATGCTACTCCGCGTCCGACGACACGGGATCCTTCGGCGCCACGGAATCCACCGTCGCCTCCGCCGCAGGAGATTCCGCCTCCGCCGCAGGAGCCTCCGCCTCGGGCGCCTTCTGCGGCCCCGACGAGACGACCACGTTGGCCGTGCGCAGCAGCCGATCCCCCAGCTTGAACCCCAGTTTCCACTGCTGCAGCACCGTCCCCTCTGGAACGGTGTCGCTCGGGGCGGTGGAAAGCGCAGTATGGAACTTCGGGTCGAACGGCTTGCCCAGCGCGTCAATCGTCTCCACCCCCTCCGACTGCAGCAGCCGCTTGAACTCGCCGAAGGTCATCTCCAGACCCTGCCGCATCGCGGCCATGTCCGTCGCCTTCTGCGCGTGCTCGACCGCCATCTGCAGCAAGTCGTAGATGCCCAGCATCTCGCCAATCGTGCGGCACCGCGTGTTCTGGCGCTCGTCCTGCAGTTCCCGCGCCATCCGCTTGCGGTAGTTCTCCTGCTCCGCCAACGCGCGCAGGTAGTTCCCCCGCATCTCCTCCAACTGCTCCTCCAGCGTGGGCGGCGGCGGGGGCTCCGCCGCCTTCTCCTGCGCCGCGGCCTCCGTCTCGGCCGCCTTCTCCTCCGCCGCGGCCTCCGCGGCCTCGGCTTTCACTTCCTCGTCAGAATGGTTTTCCTGCGTCATCTTGTCACTCCAAAACGTTCCACGCCCCCTCGCTTCACATTGCTAACTGCGTAGTTTACAGCAATCCACGTGCCAGACGGGGCAATGCTTCGGGGACCCCAGACCCCAGACCCGACGTCGGGGACCCCAGACCCAAGACCCCAGACCCATCGGAGACCCCAGACCCCAGACTTCAGACCCGACTTCGGGGACCCCCAGACCCCAGACTTCAGACCCGACTTCGGGGACCCCAGACCCCAGACTTCAGACCCGACTTCGGGGACCCCAGACCCCAGACTTCAGACCCATC